>JAEYQQ010000191.1 GCA_023409955.1 Bacillota bacterium
TGATCCGTTTATGACCCTTTCCTTCGTTAGCTTACCGGTCATACCAGCCTTGCGCCTGACCACGCTGGGTGTGGTGGATGTGGCAAAATCCATGATCGTAAAGTAAAGGGCAGTCCACCCAGGACCACCCTTCTACATGTATTCTAATTTGATATACATTAACCAAAAACACTTCGTAAGAATGCAATGCTCTCTTTCAGCGCCTGTTCATCCTCCGCCTGAGCGGCATATGGTTCCAGGATGATATCGCCCCGATAGCCGATTGCATCCAGTGCATGCTTTAGGCGTTTGAAATCAAACAGCCCCGTTCCCGGCAGGCAATGATAGCCTTGGGCATCGTGGTCCAGCACATGCACATGCACAAGCCTTGACGCCATCACAGGTATAAACGCGAAAGGATCGATGCCCTTTTGCCGCGCCTGCTTGATATCCAGCGTGAAACGCAAATCAGGGCATTCCTGCAGCAAATATGCTGCATCCTGGGGCCGTTTCAGACCACACCAGGAGACATTTTCCCAGGCAAGGGTAATCCCCCGCTCCTTGGCCAAATTGATTATTAAACCAACCGTTTGAGTTAATCTTGGTATCCGCTCTACAGTAAGTGCCCCCCGGTAATCCGGCAGGCCGTGAAATACATAAACAGATGCACCCAGCGCTTCTCCGCAATCCAGCATGCCTTCCAATATGGAAAAAGCATCTTTTCGCTGCCTTAGTGAAGCACCAAAGAGATCCGCCTCAAACTGCGTACCCTTGGCGTGGATGGATCGGCAATGCAGCCCGCCCAGTCTCTCCTTCGCCAGCAGACCAAATTCCCTGGTGTACTCGCTGTGGGTTTCCAAAAAAATTTCGCAGGTATCTAGTGCAAAATCCTTCAGCTTCCGTGCCGCATCTTCCGTTTCCAGCCGGCCGTAAAATGCGGCGGAGGTCAGCCCCAGCCGCATTATTCTTCGCCTCCACCGGACAGCTCATCCAGCGACAAAGCGAAGCTGGGCACAAACTCTTCCATAAAAGACTGCACCTCCGGCATATCAATTTCCAGAATCGATTTGCGAATAGTGGCCTTGGCCTGCATAAACTCACTGTTTCCAGCTTTTTCTTCCTCAATGCACTTGATATAGGCGCAGATGCGGTCAGCTGCCTTTACCAGCTTCCACTCATACGAATCAACGTCGGGCAAAAGATAGGACTGGTAGGATGATTGTAAATCAAAAGGCAGCATAGATAACAGCTTGTGACTGGCCACCTCTTCCAATTTCTTGTACTCTGTTTTCATAAAGACATTGTGATACTTTACAGGAGTAGGCAAATCACCGGTTATGACCTCACCGGCATCATGGTATATGGCCAATGCCATGATATGCTCTGGGTTCACCTTTTTTTGAAACCGAATTTGCGCAATGGCGGCCAGACCGTGGGCGATCATGGCAGCCTGCAGGGCATGCTCCATCACATTTTCCTGCCGCGTGTTACGCATGAGGCCCCAGCGCTGGATCAGCTTCATTCTGGAAAGGTATGCAAAAAAGTGCTTCATAGGAATCTCCTTGACAGTTAATGGCGCTATGGTATAATCATACTCGAAAACTGCATCCACCGCTAGGGGGGCAACACGGTTTTTCACTGTGGCTGAGAGGGCATTGTCCCGACCCTTAGAACCTGTGTAGGTAATCCTACCGAAGGGAAGCGGAGGGCACGGAAGCTTTTCGTGTCCAACCTGAATTTTCGAAAAGAAAATTTTGGTATCTTCGTTTCCCGCGTGCGTTATGCCGCGGGTTTTTTATTTCTTGATGGGTGCACAAGAAAGGGAGGAGCCTTGTCATGTGGAACTTTTTCTTAACTTCTGCCCTGGCCGATGGTGAATCGACCGCCAATGCCCAAGAACCCACCTGGCTGCAAAACGCATTTGAGGGTTTCGGAAATGTCTCTTCCACCGGCTGGATCATACTTGCTGTACTCGTTATTCTTGGCGTAGGCTTTGCCGTAATCGCCAGACAAAAAGTAAAATGGACACCCAAGCTATTGTCTTATGCAGCACTGTCTATTGCCCTGGCCTTTGTACTTTCCTATATACGGCTGTGGCGCATGCCCCAGGGAGGCACTGTGACCCCTGCCAGCATGCTGCCGCTGATGCTTTTCTCTTATGCCTTTGGTGCAGGACCAGGCCTAATCGCCTCGCTGGCTTACGGCTTTTTGCAGGCCATCCAAGACCCGTATATCGTAGGCTTTTGGCAGTTTTTGCTGGACTATCCCATCGCTTATGCCATGATCGGTTTAATGGGTCTTTTTGCTAGCAAGCAAAACAAATGGCTGATGTATATTGGCATGGGTGTGGTCAGCTTTCTGCGTATGATCTGCCATGTACTCAGCGGTGTAATCTTCTTTGCGGAATACGCAGGTAATGCTAATCCGTGGATTTACAGCATGGGCTATAACTCTTTTGTACTTGTGGATGCCGCCATTTGCGTGGCGGTGGCGCTGCTGGTTGCGCCAAGGGTATTAAAGTTGTTAAAAGGATAATAGTAGCAAAATGCCGCATGTGATCATGCGGCATTTTGCTATTTGGCATCAACTGCTTTTTACTTCAACCTTTGCACCAAGCAGATTCAATTTTTCGGGAAGGTCTGCGTAGCCTCGGGCAATATTCCCTTGTGGATCGAGAATCTCCGTTTCCCCATGGGCAATCAGTCCGGCCAGCATCAGCGCCGCGCCGGCCCGAAGGTCAGTGCACGTTACTGGGGCACCTTGCAAAGATGCGCCGCCCTCGATAATGGCTACGCGGTTTTCCAGCCTGATGCGTGCGCCCATACGCTTTAGTTCCTGGGCATGCATGAAGCGGTTTTCAAAAATGGTTTCCAGAAAAACGCTTGTACCCTTAACAGCCAATGCCACTGTCATCATAGGTGCTTGCATATCGGTGGGAAAACCGGGATAACTTAAGGTACGAAGTTCAAATGGATGAGCCGCACGGCTTGATATCCGCAGGCCGCCGCGGCTTTCTTTCACCTGCACGCCAGCTTCCTGCAGTTTGAACAAAACCGCCCGCATATGATCTGGGCGTGCACCTTGCAACAGGATGCTTCCTTTTGTAATGGCGGCGGCGCACGCAAGGGTTCCTGCCTCAATGCGGTCCGTTATCGGTTCATATACGCAACCGTGAAGTTCCTTTACTCCTTCCACAAAAATGGTACCTGTACCGGCGCCCATAATTTTTGCGCCCATGGCAGTAAGGCAGTCTGCCAAATCAGTAATCTCTGGTTCTTTTGCCGCATTTTCAATTCTGGTGGTTCCCTCTGCCAAGGCTGCCGCCATCAGAATGTTTTCTGTCGCACCTACGCTGGGAAGGTCAAGATAGATGTTCCCGCCCTTTAGCTTTCCCTTGAGGGTCACGCTGCCGGAGGTAAGTTCTACCTCCGCCCCCATGGCCTGCATACCTTTGACATGCAGGTCGATGGGCCGCTGTCCAATGGCACAGCCTCCGGGCAGCGCCACCTTAGCATAGCCTGTGCGGGCCAGAAGCGGGCCCATTACAAGCACCGAAGCCCGCATCCGCCTGATGCTTTCCTCATCTGTTGGATTGTGGGGCTCAAGTGCAAAAGCGGTGACGGTGCTGCCGCTTTCATCAACTTCTGCGCCGCAATCCCTTAAAATATGGATCAGCGTTTGCACATCCGTTAAATTGGGCACCCTTTGTATTGATAACGGTTCTTTCGTCAGAAGCGCTGCGGCCAGAATGGGCAAAACGGCATTTTTTGCCGTATTGATCGTTACCTCGCCGCTTAAAGTAGGACTTTGGGATACTACATAAGTGGTCATAATCCGCATCCCCTGAAAGCGGGACTTAAAGACCCGGGATCTGTGTTTTTCATAAGTGTTACACCCATACACTTCCCTCCCATCGCATTCAGTTTTTCCTGCGAAGGAGCTAATATTCTGCTGGAAAAGGTCGCAAAACCACGCTGGAAAACGGATTTTGCCATCATAATGCGGCGCAGTTCAACCGCCCGGAGTCATACAAGGCAGAATTTAAAGCCTTTCTGCCGGAAACATTTTTTTCTGGCCGAGTCTTCCCAAGTGAGGAGATTTGTGGTACAATTTCAGAACAAACGTTCTTATTGGAGGCAGCATGAATCAGTTTGTTTTGAAGGCCCCCTATACCGCTACAGGCGACCAGCCCCAGGCCATCGAGGCATTGACCCGGGGATTACAATCAGGCCTTACGGACCAGGTGCTGCTTGGTGTCACCGGTTCGGGTAAAACATTTACCATGGCCTCCATCATCGAAAAAATGCAGCGCCCCGCATTGGTTTTTGCTCACAATAAAACGCTGGCGGCGCAGCTTTGCAGTGAGTTTAAATCGTTTTTTCCCGATAGTGCGGTGGAATACTTCGTCAGCTATTACGACTACTATCAGCCGGAGGCCTATATTGCCTCCTCAGATACATACATAGAAAAGGATGCTTCCATTAACGAGGAGATCGACCGGCTGCGCCACAGCGCCACAGCCGCCCTTCGGGAAAGGCGGGATGTGATCATCGTTGCCTCCGTCAGCTGCATCTATTCCATGGGCGATCCCAAGGAGTATGAAGGGCTGATGCTTTCCCTGCGCCCGGGGATGCAGATTGGCCGTGATACCCTGCTTCGCAAGCTGGTGGACATCCAGTTTACACGCAACGACATGGACTTTTCCCGGGGCACCTTCAGGGTCCGGGGGGACGTGGTGGAGATTATCCCGGCCGGAGCGTATGATCATGGCCTTCGGATCGAGTTTTTCGGCGATGAGATTGAGCGTATCAGCGAAATTGAAGTTACCACAGGCCATGTACTGGGTACGCTTATGCACGCCGCCATTTTCCCCGCCACCCACTATGCCACCGATCCCCAGGGCATGGAGGCGGGAATCCTGCAAATTGAACAGGACCTAGAAAAGCGTTTGCAGGAATTAAAGGATGCTGACCGCCTGTTGGAAGCCCAGCGGCTGCAGCAGCGCACCCGCTACGACATTGAAATGATGCGGGAGCTTGGCTACTGCACCGGCATAGAAAACTACAGCCGCTACTTTGACGGGCGCAGTCCCGGTGACCCGCCCTTTTCGTTGCTTGATTACTTCCCTGCTGATTTCATCACCTTCATTGACGAGAGTCATGTGACCATACCCCAGGTGCGCGCCATGTACCGGGGAGATCGGATGCGCAAGGATGCCTTGGTGGAATATGGGTTCCGCCTGCCATCAGCCTATGATAACCGGCCGCTTTTGTTCGAAGAGTTTCAGACACGCATACATCAAACGATATACGTATCAGCAACCCCTGCACCTTACGAGCTGGGAAGATCTGGGCAAATTGTTGAGCAGATCATACGGCCCACCGGCTTAATTGACCCGGAGATTATTGTACGCCCTGCAACTGGCCAGGTAGATAATCTGGTGGGCGAGTTGTATGAGGTTACAAAAAAAGGATATCGCGTGCTGGTGACCACGCTTACCAAGCGCATGGCCGAAAGCCTGACATCCTATTTAAAGGATTTGGATATTCGTGTACGTTACCTGCACAGCGATATACAAACCATGGAGCGTATGGAGCTGCTTCGTGATTTGCGGCTGGGCGAGTTTGATGTGCTGGTGGGCATTAACCTATTGCGGGAAGGCCTTGACCTACCAGAGGTGGGACTGGTGGCCATACTGGATGCAGACAAGGAAGGCTTTTTGCGCAGCGAAACCTCCCTGGTACAGACCATAGGCCGTGCCGCCCGAAATGTGGAAGGCCGAGTGATTATGTATGCGGATAAGCTGACGGATTCTATGATGCGGGCCATACAGGAGACCAACCGCCGCCGTGCCCTGCAGCAGGCGTATAACGAGGCACACGGCATCACGCCCCAAAGCGTGCAACACACCGTCCGTGCCCTGCTGGAAATTACCCGGCAGGTGGAAGAAAAATCGCCGGAGATACTCTCCGACGAAGACAAGCAAATACTTATTTTGCAGTTGGAAGACCAAATGCTCTCCGCCGCCCAAACCCTGGACTTTGAAAAAGCCGCCAAGCTCCGTGACCAGCTGTTTACCCTGCGTGGCCAGGCCGTAGAAAAGCACGATGAGCAGTCAAGAAGGAGAAGAAGGCCGAAGAGGAGGTAGGGGAGGGATCAGGGGATGACGGATATATGCTAAAGAGATATATCTCTTTGGGAACTCAATTATTAAGATAAGTCAGTTGCCATAATCTTGTCGCTTAGTTTCACTAACATTAGTTTATTGAATTTCCAATAAAGTAAATCGTTTTGCACTTGATCTACATTGCATTTTTCAATAAGATAGTATAACCTTTCCAATTTTTCAACAACACATAG
>JAEYQQ010000003.1 GCA_023409955.1 Bacillota bacterium
GGATCGGGCAGCCTGGCGGGAAGACCTTGACCCAAAGATCCATATCGTCCGCTCCCTGGCAAGGGAATATGGAGCCATCTACGTTCCCTTTGATGGCATTTTCGCACAGGCAAGCGCCCGGCAGGAACTTGCATATTGGGCGGCTGACGGCGTTCATCCCACACCAGCCGGCTCCGCCCTGATGGCCGAGGCTTGGCTTAAAGCTGTGATGACAGATCAATAACACCGCCCCTGACCCCGCGCGATATGGGATGAAGCATATCAGGAGAATTGAAAAAATAAGCAAAAAGTCTGACAGATTTATGATCTGTTAGGCTTTTTCCGCACTTAGCTAATCCATTTGTCTTACTACTGGAACCTTAAAGACTTTAGCAATAGCAGAATGTTTTATAGATAGTTAAAGAGTAGGAAAAAAACGGTTGACATTTAATTGACATGCTCCTATAATAAAAAACCCTGTTTCCTGTCACGACCGAAAGGAAAGCATATGCCATACATATCTGTACAATCACTAAACAAAACCTTTGTCCTTCGCCGCCGGGTGCAAAAAGGTGCCTTTCGCCTGCTCCGCAGAGAAAAGTCTATTGTTTCAGCACTGAACGATGTCTCCTTTTCCATTGAAAAAGGAGAATTGGTGGGTTACATCGGCCCAAATGGTGCTGGTAAATCAACCACTGTCAAAATCCTAAGCGGCATTTTGACACCTGATGGCGGTCAAGTAACCATAGGCGGCCGGACACCCTGGCTTTCCCGCAAAGAGCACGTGCGCCACATCGGCGTAGTATTCGGCCAGCGCACCCAGCTTTGGTGGGATGTCCCTGTTCTGGATTCCTACGCATTGCTGAAAGACATCTATCGTATACCGCAAACCGCCTACAACCATCGCCTAGACGAATTATGTGAGGCTCTGGAACTGGGGTCGTTCCTTCACACACCGCTTCGTCAATTGAGCCTTGGTCAGCGCATGCGGGCAGAACTGTGCGGTTCCCTTCTGCACAGCCCGGACCTATTGTTTTTAGATGAGCCCACCATCGGCCTGGATGCTGTCAGCAAGCTGTCTCTACGCTCCTTTCTGTTGAAGGAAAACAAGGCCCATGGAACAACCATACTGCTTACCACACACGACATGACCGATATCGCCGCATTGTGCAGCAGGGTGATGGTACTGGGCCGCGGCAGTCTTTTGTATGACGGCGGTCTGCCGTCACTGCTGTCACGGTATGATACCACTGGTATTATCAAAGCCTGCTATGCCGATGGCCGGGCGATGCCTCATATGCCAGAAGGCGTTTCTGTTACCAAAGACGAGAACGGATCTCATATCATTCTTTACGATAAACAGGTCATCCCTACCGACCTTGTGTTATCTCTTTTGCAAAAGGAAGGGGTACTTAGCGAGCTTACCATGCAGGAGCAGCAGCTGGACCACCTGATCGCTGCCATGTATAAGGAGATGGCGTTATGAGGAACTGGTTAAAACCATACCTCACCTCCTTCAAGCTCCGGGCACTGCTGGAAACCCAATATCGCGGTGCAGCCCTTGGCGGTATTGTTACACAGATGGCCTTTGGCCTGGCGCTGATCTTCTTGTATCAAGCAATGTATGCATCCGGCGGTGATACATCCGTACCCTTTTCGCAGATCGTTACCTACGTCTGGCTGCAGCAGGCATTTTTTAGGGTGCTTCTTAACAATGACCCAACTTTAAGCGAGGCCATAATGACCGGCGGGATTGCTTATGAGTTATGCCGGCCGGTAGATCCGTATTTTTGCTGGTATCTGCGGGCGATGGCACAAAAAATCATTGGTGGACTCATGCGCGCAATTCCGATGCTCACTTTCGCTGCCATACTGCCTGATCCGCTGCGCATTTCTCCGCCAGTGAGCCCAGGTGCCATCCTGCTATTTTTCCTGTCCTTGTTTCTGGGCTTTTTGTGCATCAGTGCCATTGGCGGCCTACAAAATGCCATCACCATGCGCACCTTGGATGCAAGAGGTATCAGCAATGTAATGCAGATGATCTTCTTTTTCTTTTCAGGCAATTTGATTCCACTGACCCTGTTCCCTGAAAGCTTCCAGCACATCATCCGCTACCAGCCCTTTGCTCAGGCGCTGGATATGCCTATCCGCCTGTATACAGGCAGCATTCCGCCGGGTGAAATCCTGCCTTCTCTTTTGATTCAACTGGCATGGCTTATCATACTCATAGCGCTGGGTTATTCTTTCTGGCGGATGAACCTCAAACGGGTTACCATACAGGGAGGCTGACGATATGGATATCATCAAATATGGCCTGCATTCGTCACGGATGCTGCTCAAGAGCCATCTTCAGTATCCTCTCTCCTTTTTTTGGCATACAGTTGCTATGGCTGTTATGACAGGCGGTGAGCTATGCGCCATACTACTCTTGTTCGGGCGCTTTCAATCCCTGGGCCAATGGAGCGGCGGAGAGATTTTGCTTTTCTTTGGTATGATGCAGTTCGCCTTTTCCCTGGTAGAATGGTTCGGAAGAGGAATCAGCAACTTTTCCCCCATGGTGCAGTCAGGCGGTTTTGATACGGTTCTGCTTCGTCCCAGAAGCGCGTTCGTTCAAGTGCTTTTCGGGCAGATGGACCCTCGCCGCCTGGGCAGCATCCTTATTGGTCTTGCGGCAATGGCCATGGCTACCCACCTAACTGGTCTTGTATGGACAGCCAGCAAGCTTGTCTGCCTAGTAATTGCCCTTGCCGGCACCTTTGCCCTGCTGCTAGGGCTATTCCTGATTGAGGCTGTGCTTTGCATATTCTCTGTCCGCAGCATGGAAATGATTAATATTCTAACCTACGGCGGCCGAACCGCCTGCCAGTATCCCATCGACATCTATCCAAAGCCCATGCAAGCTTTGTTCCTGTTCATTGCACCCTTTGGCCTGACGCTGCACCTGCCAGCAGCCTATATTCTTGAAAAACCGATTCTAGGCGAAGCAGCCTGGATGGCTTTTGTCTCCCCGCTATCCGGCTTTGGGGTGTTTGCCATCATGCTGCTTGTTTGGCAGTATGGTGTGCGTAAATACCGCTCCACCGGCAGCTGAGCATTTTCATTCCTGCCGGTTTGTGGTATCCTAAGAATATCTTAAGACATTTGGAGGGCCTATGCCGTCCGTTACTGTATCTGCCATAGTGCTGCGCAGCGTCAATTATCGCGACAACGATCGCATGCTGACCCTACTGTCCCCTACCATGGGACGTGTGGATGCATTATCGCGAGGCTGCCGAAAACCAAAGTCACCTTTGATGAGCGCCAGCGAAGTATTTTGTACTGGGGAATATGTGCTCTTCTCCCAGCATGAGAAAAACATCCTCACTTCTTGCACACTCCATGACAGCTTTTATCCCTTGCGGCTGGATTACAGCCTTTTATCCTGCGGGGCATACTTACTGAGCCTGGCTGAAGCTGCATCACAGCCAGGGGAAGAAAATGCACGTCTTTTCTGGCTGCTGGTAAAATCCCTGCATCGGCTGTCCTATGGCCAGGAAGATCGCCGTTCGCTTGTATCGGCTTATTTACTGCATTATGCCACGATTCTTGGTTATAAACCTCGCCTTGCACATTGCGTTCACTGCGGTAAAAAACTATCTGAGATCGAATCCGTATCCTTTGACTGTGACGCAGGGGGCCTGGTATGCAATGATTGCCGCATAATAAAAAATAGCCCGCTCTTAACAGGCGGGCAGGCCAATTGGCTGCGTATTGTATTTGAAAATGGTACCGAATCTGCCTTAAACTTATCAAGTGCAGATGCCCCTTTTGATGATTTACGCTGCTATGTCGAAAGCAGGCTGGATAAACCAATCAAGGGAAGCCCCATTTTCCATGATGCTTAACTTATGTATAATAAGGCGCCCTGTTCAGTGCATCCTTATAGCCGATTTTCATTGTATAAATGTATTCGATAGCCTTTTCCCCATTGGGAAGAGGCCTTTTTTCTTTTTTCAGCGTATAGCGACCCTTATCGGCCAATACTGGTATGTCCTGCATTAACAGCTGGCAAAGCGTATACTGCCTTTGGGGAGATAAAAGACGAAATCCGTGATTCTGCAATGTAAAAACAATTTTTCTGCCAGCAGGAAACATCATCTTAAACTCGACAGATTCACGGCGTATACATACCTGTTCCACATACCGCTTACGGCATCTTGATATGATTTCAGATAACTCCTGATACAACTCACCGTTACGCATTTTTTCCATGCGTACGTTTTCACGCTTTACATGGTGCTTATCTATTACTAACAGCATGCAAGCAGTTAGTAAGCCAATGATCATCATAAACAATAAAAGCAGTTCCAACCCCACGGCTATCCGCTCCTTCAGTACCAAACTACGGTCACTTTCAAGAGAAGCCGGCAGCCAAATGGCTAAGCCCGTGACTCCATTAGCTTCTTAATGCAATTAAAACTTTCCTGGCTTAAAACATGCTCAAGTCGGCATGCATCATCTGCAGCTGTCTGTTCACTAACACCAAGACCAGTCAAAAATCTTGTTAGAAGCTGATGCCTTTCATAAACAGACTCGGCTACAGAACGCCCTTGATCTGTCAGCGTGATAAAGCCGCTCTTATCCATCTTAATATATCCATTTTCTCTAAGCCTGCGCATGGCATTGCTGATGCTAGGCTTGCTAAAGCTCATTGCATTTACAATATCAATGGACCGCACCATTCCTTTTTCCTGTGACAAAACCAAAATGGACTCTAGGTAATTTTCGCCTGACTCCTGCATTTTCATGGCTTATCCCTCTTGTCAGTATCTGGTATATAATCGATTCTTTTTTATTATAGCATAGCCTGTTATCCTACTCAAGGCATACTTCCGGAAATGTTTGGCAATTTATGTTTCTGTTACATGAATAAATTGCCTCAAATTACCCCATATTGCCAAGACCGGCCAAGTGCATGCACTTGGCCGGTCTTATGTGAAGATTCTAGCTTAGAACTTCTGGGCATTTACCTTTACGGCTGGACCCATGGTGCTACTTAGATATACAGAACGCAGATACGTTCCCTTTGCAGCAGAAGGCTTTGCTTTGTTGATGGCTTCCATCAAAGCTGCAAGATTTTCGGCCAACTTTTCCTGTCCGAAGGAAACCTTGCCAATGGGGCAATGGACGATAGAAGTCTTGTCAACCCTGTATTCCACTTTACCAGCTTTGATATCGGCGATGGCCTTTGCCACGTCCATGGTTACAGTACCGGACTTGGGGTTAGGCATCAAGCCTTTGGGACCAAGCACGCGGCCCAGTCGGCCAACAACGCCCATCATGTCCGGAGTAGCAACGCAGACATCGAATCCAAACCAGTTTTCGCTCTGGATTTTGGTCACCATGTCTTCAGCACCAACAAAGTCGGCACCGGCAGCTTCTGCTTCCTTGGCCTTCTCATTCTTGGCAAAAACCAAAACACGAACGGTACGGCCTGTACCATGGGGTAAAACCACAGCACCGCGGACCTGCTGATCAGCGTGACGGGGGTCAACACCCAGACGGACGGAAATTTCTACCGTCTCATCAAACTTGGCTTTGCCTGTCTGCAGAACCAAATCAATGGCCTCAGAAGGGTCATAGGACTTGAGGGAATCGATCAGCTTTTTGCTGTCGTTATATTTCTTTCCGTGAATCATGTCAAACTTTCCTCCCATGTGGTATTAGCGGCACTTTGTCCTCCCACATTGATAAGCCGGGCGGGCAAGCAACAGCTACCCGCAACCTGGCTGCAGCCTTTACTCTTCTACTGTGATGCCCATGCTGCGGGCGGTACCGGCCACCATGCTCATGGCAGCTTCGATGCTGGCAGCATTCAAGTCAGGCATTTTTGTTGTTGCAATTTCGCGGACCTGCTCCTTGGTCAGCTTGCCAACTTTATCCCTGTTGGGCTTAGCGCTGGCACTTTCCAGACCCAGTGCCTTTTTGATGAGCACAGGAGCGGGAGGCGTTTTTGTGATGAAGGTAAAGGTGCGGTCGGAGTAGACGGTGATGACAACGGGGATCACCAAGCCTGCCTGTTTCGCCGTACGCTCGTTAAACTCTTTGCAAAAACCGGGGATGTTTACGCCGTGCTGACCCAATGCGGGGCCAATTGGCGGTGCGGGTGTTGCCTTGGCGGCATTCACCTGCAACTTAATCATGGCTGTAACTTTCTTTGCCATAAAGATGGCACCTCCTACAAAATGTGGTCATGCGGAACGCAAAGCGTTCCTCCCACCCGCAGCATTCGCTGCGGTAGCATGCGGATTGCTCCGCTTCCTTCACGCCGGTTGCCCAGCGTTAAAGCTTACATCTTCTCCACCTGGTCCAGAGCGACTTCCACTGGCATCTCACGGCCAAGGAACATTTTCACCTTGACATTGAGCTTTTGCCGGATGGTATCCACATCCAATACGGTACCGGTGAAGTTTTCCAGCGGACCGGAAAGAATGCGAACTTCTTCGCCAATGGCAATACCAAACTCCACCGACTGCTTTTCGCAGTTGAGCATTGTCTCAACTTCCTCTTCAGTCAGGGGAATGGGCTTGCTGTCCGGGCCCACAAAGCCGGTGACGCCGCGGGTATTACGCACAACATACCAGCTTTCACTGGTTTCGATCATTTTCACCAGCACATAGCCAGGATAAATCTTCCGTTGTGATTTGACCCGTTTGCCATTTTTGATTTCAACGACATCTTCCACAGGAACCCTTGCTTCCATGATCAGGTCCTGCATGCCATTATTTTCAACGGCCTTTTCAAGATTGTCCTTGACTTTGTTCTCATACCCTGAATAAGTATGTACAACATACCAACAGGGCTCTTTTTTCTTTTCGGTCATAAGGCTCTCCTATTCAATGAGGCTAGGCTGTCAGCTGATCAGAAGATCAACAAGCGTAGTAGCGCCCAGGTCTATAAGGCCAATGACCACGCCCATGAACAGTATGAACATGAGCACGATAACGGTATAGCTCACAAGATCCTTGCGGGTAGGCCAGGTAACCTTGCGCAGTTCGTGCCACATGTTCTTAAACGGCGTGGCGACGCGTCCGGGAAGCAGCTTGAAAAAGTTCAGCAACCGCGCAAAGAAGGAAACCTTGTCCTTTTTGGCGTTCTTCTCGTCTGCCATGTTCTTCACATCCTCAGCATCGTTGGGTCACTTAGTCTCTTTATGATCGGTGTGCTTCTTGCAAAAACGGCAGTATTTGCTCAGTTCAATCCGATCTGGCGTATTCTTTTTGTTTTTCATGGAGTTGTAATTGCGCTGCTTGCATTCGGTGCAGGCCAACACAACCCTCTGGCGAACGGCATTTGCCACTTGGGACACCTCCTGCCTGATTGGTAGTAAAATGCGCCCATACAATGTATCATATTTGACAAGACCTGTCAATGAAATGATAGGCGCAGCGCCTGCGGAGGTTTACTCCGCAGGCGTTCTGTGCATTAGGCGATCACGTCTACCACAACACCGGAGCCCACGGTGCGGCCGCCTTCACGGATAGCGAAGCGGAGACCGGGTTC
>JAEYQQ010000055.1 GCA_023409955.1 Bacillota bacterium
ATCTAACAGAGTGTTATGTAGCAGAAGGCGACCAAGTGTTTGAGGGGGATATCATAGGCGAAACAGCCTCAAACCAGCCGGTATTCTTTGAGGTTCGAAGGAATGGCCTTTCAGTCAATCCTGTTCCACTGTTGAAAGAAGTGGTGGCTGTCCCGTGAAAGCGTTGGAAATAAACAACACCAGGGTACGCATTCATCCGTTGGCCCTCATCGGCGGTATTGCAGGCATCGGTATGGGGCAGGGGCGTGCGGTTTTATCCGCACTTCTGGCGCTTACACTACATGAACTTGCCCATGTATTTACTGCAAAGGCCTTTCGATTACCTGTTCCCGAAGTGGAATTGACGCCCTTTGGCGGCGTAGCCCGAATGGAAGATATCAGTCAGGCAACGCCATTGCAGCAGTTTCTGGTCGCTGCAGCAGGCCCTGCTATGAGTTGGCTATGCTGTTTGATCTGCGCAGGTCTTTTGCAGTTAAAGTGGGTGAATATGGCGCAGATTCAAGGACTCCTTCGGTGGAATCTTCTTCTCTTATGCTTTAACCTGATTCCGGTACTGCCTTTGGATGGCGGCCGCATGATGCAGGCTCTGCTGATGCCGTGGCTTGGTTGGCAAAAGGCGATGCGTATTTTGGCCGGAGCTGGCATATTAGTGGGGCTTGTAATGAATGTACTGGCTATTTGGGGGGCGGTACACGGTGTTGCCAACCTTTCCCTGGTCATTGCCGGGTGCTACATGATGTATGCAGCACACATAAGCCGTACCATGGCTGCAGTACAATGTATACATGGTATCATTGCAAAAAAAACCAAACTTGAGAGAGAAAAAATTCTGCTGGTAGAATGGCTTGGGGTTACTGGGAACACCAGTGCAGCAGAGCTTTTTAGAAGGATGAGTCCTGGTAAATACCATAGAATCATCGTTTTGAAGGAGGATGGTCTAAATATCTTGGGTGAGTTAGATGATAGCACGCTGGTCAATGCTCTATTAGATTCACCCCATGAAGCATTGTCTTCGATTTTGAACGCAAAAAATAAAGACGCATAATATGCGTCTTTTGGCAGGGGCAGAAGGACTCGAACCCTCAACAAAGGTTTTGGAGACCCACGTGTTACCATTACACCATGCCCCTTAGTGCCGAACGAATGTTATTATATCCTATAATAGGCATACTGTCAACATCGAAATGGGGTAATGACAGGAAAAAATGTTGGATAATAAACACATGCTATGATATAATCAGGAACGTAGAAAGGGGTTATGCTGATGAAAATTGGTTTCATCGGTGCCGGCAATATGGCAGGCGCTATACTGCAAGGTTTGTTGAAAAGCAGCTTTGTGGATGGAAACGATGTTATGATCTCCAGACGAGACCCAGTTCAGCGCGCAGATATCGCAAAGAAGTTCGGGGTGCAGGCGGCAGATAATAATATTCATTTGGTGTTATCCTGCGATACAATCATTTTGGCTGTAAAGCCATATTTTTTGAGAGATGTTATTAATGAAATCAAACCATATATTCAAGATAAAAAAGTTATCTCCATAGCTGCAGGCTGGTCATTTCAAGCCTTACAGGATACTTTTATGCCGTATACTCCACCAATTCTACGTGTATCAGTCAATACACCGGTATTAGTGGGGGAAGGATCAACCGTTTTCTGTGAGGAAACAACATTTTCTTCGGATTCACTCACATGGGCAAAAACGATGTTCCAGGCTATAGGCACCGTACGAACACTTCCTGAAAAAATGCTGGATGCTGTTGTTGCTATCAGCGGTAGCGGCGTAGCATATGTATATATGTTTATCGAAGCTCTTGGCGATGGAGCAGTCCGTCTTGGTTTGCCAAGGGATGTAGCTTATGAAATGGCTGCCCAGACCATGATCGGTGCAGGGAAAATGGTGCTTGAGACACATGCACATCCAGGCACCCTCAAAGATGCCGTATGTTCGCCTGGTGGAAGCACCATAGAGGCAGTTTATGCATTTGAGAAAAATGGGTTCCGCGGAACTGTGATGGAAGCAATGGATGCCTGTGCAGAAAAGCTGAAGAAGATGGCCTCCAAATAAAAAAGGGAGTTACAATAGCATGCAGAGTTCTTCCGCACCGCTTAAGCTAGTGCAGATATATACAGATGGCGCCTGTTCAGGAAATCCTGGTCCTGGTGGCTGGGCCGCAATCTTATGCTTTGGGGAGCACCGGAAGGAGGTTTCCGGTTTTATGCCCGGCACTACCAATAACCGTATGGAGCTATTTGCTGCCATCAGTGGTTTAGGTACACTCAAATTACCATGCAAAGTACAGCTATACTCAGATTCAGCATATCTTGTCAATGCTTTTGAAGAAAAGTGGATAGACCGTTGGCAAGCAAACGGCTGGAAGACTTCTGGCGGTCAACCGGTGGAGAATCAAGACCTTTGGCGTCTTCTTTTGCACCAAACCAAAAAACATCAAGTAACCTTTCATAAGGTAAAAGGTCATTCAGACCATCCTGAGAACAACCGCTGCGACGAAATGGCAAGATTACAGATTCAGGAATATCAGCGCATAAATGGTCAACAGATGGAAACGCCAGCATCAGCATCACAGACAGCCTCTGTAGCTATCAAAAAATAAAAACACGGCTTTGACAGGGGAATGTAGATCTGTAAACTGACATCATACAACTATTCGCAAAAGGATACTTTTACGAATAGTTGTGTGGTGGAATCGGTACGATTCGTCATGCATGGTTATTATGTGTGTTATTAGCTCGGATCATTCGTTTCTACCATTGCCATTCTAAGCGTTTTCAGTTTGAGTTGACATACTTTATTCAATGCAGACGACGAAAATTGATTGCTATCAAGGAGTTGTACAAATGCAATCCGATTATCAAAAGCGTACTAATGAAAAGCGCATGGAGTTGATCCGTCAAGTTTCAAAAGAGCTTCCCAGAATCTGCGGAGATTTTCTGCGTGCTATCAGTACAACTACAAGTTCATTGACCAGACTTGCTTACGCTTATGATCTTAGGATCTTTTTTACTTTTTTATCGACAGAGATTCCGCAGTTTGGTACCATTGATATCCGACACATCCAGGATTCTGATATAAATCAAATTTCACAGCGTGATTTGGAACAATATGTTGAATATTTGACAATGTATTATAAGAACATGGATGATGCAGAAAATGACGAAAAATGGACTTCCAAGCCCATTTACAACCATGAGCTTGGTATTATGAGAAAACTGTCATCTCTCCGTTCTTTTTTCGAGTATTTGTTCTCCAGCAGCCGTATTGCATCAAACATCACTACCCTTATACCATTGCCTAAACTGCACGCCAAACCGATACTCCGCTTGGAGGGAAAAGAAATTGACCAAATGTTGTCCATTGTCCAAAGCGGCGAAAAGCTAAGCGACAGGCAGCAAAAGTATCAAGCACTCACCAGAAGTCGTGATTATGCCATGTTATGCCTGTTTTTAGGGACTGGAATCCGCGTTAGTGAATGTGTTGGCATTAATCTGGATGATATTGATTTTTCTCAAAATGCCTTCCTGGTGACTCGAAAAGGCGGTAATCAAGTGATGTTATACTTCCCTCAGGAAGTTGCAGATGCACTGATTCTGTACATCAATGAAAGAAAGCTGATCACTCCCCTGCCTGGTCATGAAGAAGCATTATTTCTATCATTGCAGCGCAGACGTATTACCCAGCGTGCGATCCAAAACTTAGTCAAAAAGTATGCAATACTAGCAGCACCTTTAAAAAAGAGGATCAGCCCTCATAAGCTTCGAAGCACATTTGGTACAAATCTATACCATGAAACCGGGGATATCTATCTTGTTGCAGATGTTCTAGGTCACGCTGATGTCAACACCACACGCAAGCATTATGCAGCGATGACTGAAGCAAGGCGAAAAGAAGCTGTGCAGTTTGTTAAGCTGCCTGAGCAAAAAAGATCTTCAGAGTTGGAAAGACCTGAGGACAATGATAAAAATCTATGACTTATAAAATAAGAGAACAAATGTTTGATTTTTGTTGCAT
>JAEYQQ010000065.1 GCA_023409955.1 Bacillota bacterium
GGTGCCTGCCAGGTGCTGCGAAGGGATTTCGAGCGCTTGTCCAATGCTTACAAAACGATCAACAAATGTCCCATGGGTGCTTGCGCCATTACGACTACAGGGTACAGCATCAACAGGGACCGAATGGCGGAGTTATTGGGTTTTGATGGATACATCCTCAATAGTTACGATGCTATAGGCGGTGGCGATTATCTTGGCGAAGCCGCCGCCGCCATGCAGTTGTCCGCCATAAATACAGGTCGTATCATTCAGGATTTTTTACTTTGGGCAAGCCAGGAATTCGGTGTACTGCGGGTCGGCGATCCCTACGTCCAAATTAGCTCCATCATGCCCCAAAAGCGAAATCCTGTTTCCCTGGAGCATCTTCGCAGCCTGCTTTCTGCTGTGGGTGGCAGGTGTACCACAATGCTGCAAATGCTACATAATTCCCCTTATGGCGATATTGTAGATACTGAGGATGATGCACAGCCTTTTTTATGGGATGCCTGCGATTCCCTGGAAAAATGCTATCGCTTATTGGGCAATGTCATGCTTACAGCAACATTTAATAAAGATGTGATGATGGATCGCGCAAAAAATGGATTTTCTGTGATCACGGAGCTTGCCGACACGTTAAACAGGGAGGCGCACTTGCCCTTCCGTAAAGCACACAAGGTAGCTACTAAAGTTGCCAGAGAACTCTTGTCCGCAGGACGCAGCCTTCAATCTCTTCAGGAAACAGAGCTAAATTCAATCTATTTGGAAACAACGCAGAGTATTTGCCCGGTAGCTTTTTCAGTCATCAAAAAGAGCTTGGATCCCAATCACTTTATTTCGGTACGCAATATACCGGGTGGATGTGGGCCTGTTGCAATGGATGAGATGCTGGACGTGGCAAAGCATGAAAACCAGGATATGACAAATTGGTGCAGGAGACATAGCCTTTCGGAGGATGCAATCAACTCCCTGCAAGCCGCCGCTCTGCAAAAGATCACTGGGCAACTTATTCAGCAAGCAGCCAAGGAAGAAGGCCAAGGATGAAGCGGTTCTTTATCGGGATCGACGGCGGGGGTACAAGTTCAAGGCTCCTGGCTTGCGACGTAGAAGGCAATGTGATCGGCAGAAGTATAGGGAAAAGCACAAATATCGAGTCCAATCCTGCATTGGTTGTGAAAAACAATCTCGAGGAACTGGTGCATGCATTCCTTTCAACTAGTGCATGCACCATGAATGACTGTCTTGGCATTTGCATAGGTACCGCTGGTGTTGATACAAAAAAAACCCTTCAGGAAATGGAACGAATCATTGGGTTGCTTTCCTTTCCATGTCCTGTTCACGTTACAAATGACGCGGAAATTGCGTTGGCCGCGCAGACCAGGGGAAAACCGGGCATCCTTCTTATCAGCGGGACAGGGTCTATTGGATATGCCATCAATGAGCATGGTCAAAACGCACGGGTCGGCGGATATGGCTACCTTATTGGTGATGAGGGTTCCTCTTATTGGCTATCAAGAAAAGCAATCACCGCTGCACTTAGGGGATATGACGGGACGGGCGGGGAGACTGTCCTCTTGCCTATGATACTCGATGCGCTTAAATTACAATATATTGAAGATGTATTGGATTTTGTTTATCAGGGAAATAAAAGCGATATTGCCGCTTTGGCACCCCTGGTGATCAAGGCGCTGCAGGAAGGTGACCTTGTTGCTCGGGGTATTGTGGAGGATGCATCACGCCACCTTGCGGGTATGGCAACGGCCCTAGCGCATAAATTGAGCATGGAGCAAAAACCCTATCCTCTCGTATTTGCAGGTGGACTGTTTCTGAATACGGCAATGATGGCAGACCGTGTATATTCGATTGTGAGGGAAACGTATCCAAATCTTGTCTTCACATTGTTGGAACAAGAGGCCGTAGCAGGAGCTGTTTATATCGCAGCGCGTAGGCATAACGTTACGATGAAAGATATCTTGCTGTGATTTTAATCATGATTGAGTCATTTTCATGAAGCAATATAGAATGCCTATGCTATAATATGGATGGGCATATATGTAAACAAAATTGCCATTATATTGCTCTGAAAGGGGTTATCCTGTGAAACCTGTTACAGCCAATGACATGCGGGATATCAATCGAACATGCATATTGGAATACCTGCGACAAAATGGTAAAGCATCCCGATCGCAAATAGCGCAGGATCTGTCGCTCAGCCTTTCCAGCGTCGTTCGAATCACCGATGAATTGATGAATGAAAAGTTTATATGCCTGCAGGGTGAGTATGAGTTCAGTGGTGGCAGAAGAAGGCCGCTTATTGAGTTGGATGCCAACAGGAATGTTGCCGTATCTGTTACCTTAGGGGGGCAAAACGCAGAAGCTTGCATCTGTGATATGCTGGGGAATATATTGTACAACGAAACACTGGAACATACCGCTAAGGGTGACGAATGCATCCCTCTTCTCAAAGGAATGATAGACAAGGCGCTTTTATCTGTTAGCAACGGCAAGATCGTCCGGGGCATCTCCATTGGTGTTCCTGGTATCGTGCTGGCCACAAACCGTGTCATGGCGGCTCCCGCTATCGGGATGGATGGCTGCTTGCTGGCCGATGCGCTGGCACCAAGCTATCCTTACCCGGTCTTTGTTGAAAACGATGTAAACTTAGCCGCGCTTGGCGAATTGTGGTTTGGATACGGAAAATCCAGCACCAATCTTGTGTATATACACATTGGAACCCTCATTGGTATGGGCATCATTCTGGACCGCTTTATTTTACGCGGCGTGCATCATGGAGCAGGAGAGATTGGATATATGCTCCTTAACAATGAAGAGTTAAAAAAAGATTATCCACATTTTGGTGCTTTGGAAGGAAAAATGTCTGGTTATGGATTGCAGATGCTAACCAAAAAGGGCCTGGAAAAGCTAGGCCGATATCATGAAGCTTCTGTAGTTAACGCACAAAATCTGTTTCATATTGCTGAAAAAGAAGCCTGGGCCCAGGAAATCGTCAGGGAATTTCAGGAAAAGCTTGCAATGGTTGTGGTTGCCATTTCAACGCTGATTGATCCTGAAATCATCGTTTTAGGCGGAGGCGTTATGGAAAGCGCTAGCAAGGATATGGATATCATCCGTGGCTACGTGAAAAACAAGACACCAAATCCTATCCGTATTGAGCATTCCAGCCTTGGTAAGTCCGCCAGGATCCTAGGCGGATGTGTAAACATATTTCATTACTCGCTCAGATATAGCGTATATCGTGGTTTGCAGTAAGGGTATATGCCGTTGTAATATAGGGTATTACATGCAATGAATGTGCCAGAAAAGGGGAGAAGATCTTGGATCAGTATAGGGAAGCGATTGCGAAGCATGAGCAGTGGCATGGGAAGCTGGAGATCATGGCTAGAGCCCAAGTCAGCGACAGTAAGTCGCTGTCGCTGGCCTATACGCCGGGGGTGGCTGGGCCATGCTTGGAAATTGCTAAAAACCCGGAGCGCTCTTATGACCTAACCCGCCGCTGGAACCTTGTGGGCGTGATCACGGATGGGACGGCAGTGCTGGGGTTGGGGGATATAGGCCCCGAGGCAGGAATGCCTGTAATGGAGGGCAAATGCGTCCTGTTCAAGCAGTTTGCCGGCGTGGACGCCTTTCCGCTTTGTATCCGTTCCAAAGATGTGGACGAGATCGTGCGCACAGTATCCCTTCTGGCCGGCAGCTTCGGTGGCATCAACTTGGAAGATATCGCTGCGCCTCGCTGCTTTGAGATCGAAAGAAGGCTCAAGGAGGTTTGTGATATCCCTGTTTTCCATGACGACCAGCATGGTACAGCCGTTGTGGTAGCCGCAGCACTTATCAACGCTCTTGAAGTTGTGCATAAAAAATTGGACGGTATCCATCTTGTTATCAACGGTGCGGGCGCAGCCGGGATTGCCATTGCCGGGCATCTACTGA
>JAEYQQ010000106.1 GCA_023409955.1 Bacillota bacterium
GGTGCCAAATGCATACTGGTGGATGATTGCGGTCATGTGATCGCATCATCTACTCAGGAGTATCCGTTATATACACCGCGGCCAGGCTGGGCAGAGCAGAACCCGTGTGATTGGTGGGAGGCTGTTAAGCGGGGCATACATGCGATAATGAAAAATTCCGGTGTTCTAGGTAAAGACCTTGCAGGCATCAGCTTTTCAGGGCAGATGCACGGGTTGGTAGCACTTGACAAGGATAATCAGGTGATTCGGCCAGCCTTTTTGTGGTGTGATCAGCGCAGTCAGCCTCAGTGTGACTGGCTCATTGAAAAGGCCGGAGGGCTTGCCGGAATACTTGCTTACACCAACAATACCATGCTATCAGGCTACACCGGCGGCAAGCTGCTATGGTTAAAAGAGAACGAACCCACTCAATTTGATCGGCTGCGTGTTTTTCTTTGTCCCAAGGATTATGTTCGATACAAGATCTGCGGTGAAATTGGCATGGATGTCTCTGAAGCATCCGGTACGGGCCTTTTTGATACAAGAAATCGTACATGGGCACAAGAACTGATATCCATCGCAGGGCTTGTTATGGACATCTTCCCTAAAGTGGGAGAATCCATTGATCTGGCTGGATATGTGACAAAGGATGCCGCCCTGGAGACTGGGTTGCCTGAAGGCCTAAAAGTATATATGGGCGGCGGGGATGCTGTGATTCAATCCACCGGATCGGGGTTGCTTAGCCCAGGCCGTGTGGGTGTGGTTATCGGAACCTCCGGGAATGTATCCATGGGGCTGGATAGGTTTTATGATAATCCGGCTGGTAAATTGCAAATGTTTTGCAACAATGCACCGGGAATCTATCATGCCTTTGGCTGCAATCTGACAGCAGGAGGCGCGTACCGCTGGTATAAGGATGTCCTATGCGAGCATGATATGGCGCTGGCTCAAAGGACAGGGCGAAGCGTATATGATATCATGGGCGATGTGGCGGAAAAGTCGCCACCCGGATCCAATGGAGTGATCTTTGTACCTTATTTATCCGGAGAACGGTGTCCGTATGCCGATCCCAACGCCAGGGGTATGTTTTACGGCCTGTCACTCACCACCATGCGCAGCGATTTTACACGGTCAGTATTGGAAGGCGTTACCTATGCATTCAAGCAGGTAGCTGATATCTTGTGCAGCTTTATCCCCGGACGAGAGATCATTGTATCTGGCGGCGGCTCATCATCGCCGCTGTGGCGACAAATTCTGGCGGACGTGTTTAACCTTCCTGTATATACCTTGTCTGCTTCCGGGGAGGGTGGAGCCTATGGAGCCGCGCTAGTAGCAGGGGTGGGGGCCGGTATCTTTTCTGACTTTTCGCAGGCTACATCGGCACTGAAAGTCGAGACAGAGACATTGCCCATTGCAAGTAATCAACCTGCTTATAGGGATGGCTTTACGTTATATAGTCAAATGTATCATGCCATGAAACCGGTGTTTGACAAGGGTGCAAATATGGCATCTAGATAGCCCAACTTGGCATGTTTGTTGACATAACTGGAAAAAGTGGGTATAATTAACTTATATATCTGGTACTTGTTTCAATCAAATCATAACCAGGAAATACCAGCGGCTAAACTGACTGCATAAAGGAGAAAGACCAAGTTGGAGCTTATTCCTTTTGAAAAGATGCATCTGGCGGCAGCAGGCAGACTGCTGATGAATGCTTATGAAAAAGAGCGGGCTATTGTGCCCGCTTTGCCTTATGCTGGTGGTGCTGATTTATTTGCGGATATGGTATCGGGCCTTGCGGGAAACGGGCTTGGCATAGCTGCTATTGAAAATGGCGTTTTGATAGGATTTTTGACTGGCATGGCAGTGGGTGAGCTTTTTGGGCTAAGCCGAGGCGTATATACTCCAATCTATGCCCATGGGGCGGCAGGCAGAGATAAGAGCTTGGTGTATAAGCTGATGTATGCGGCGATATCTGATGAATGGGTCAAGCAAGGCTTGCTATCCCATGTGATAACCATGTACACTCATGACCGGGAAACATTGGATGCCTTGTTTTGGCTGAACTTTGGCTTGCGCTGTGTGGATGCCATTCGGCCGGTGACCGATATCATATCAGGCTATACAGCTATGAAAATCCAAAAGATTACGGCGGAGGATGCTGAACTGTTGCTTTCATTGCACAGGGAGCATTGGCAGTATTACAAAAGCGCCCCCATGTTCATGCATGTGCATGATGATTGCTCGCTGGAGGAATTGAGGGGATGGCTTGACCAAAAGGATCAGCACCTTTGGGCGGCCAATGAAAACGGCATACCTGTTGCATATATGCAGCTTCGTCATGGCGGCGAAACCTTTATTTCAGATGACGAGAAATCCATGAACATCTGCGGAGCATATGTTAGCCCGTTTATCAGAGGGGCCGGCTATGGAACAGCCATTTTACAGACCATTGTGGATTGGTTAAGAGAAAATGGGTACGAAAGGCTTGGTGTGGATTATGAGTCCTTCAATATTCAGGGCAGCCGCTTCTGGGGGAAATATTTCACCCCATTTACCTACAGTCTGACACGCAGGATCGATGAGCGGATATGTCAATCCATGTGAATCGGTGCAGGCAATGATTGATTCTGAAGTTGCACCTTTCACAAAATGGGAACCAGTATGGATAAGAACCTAGCGGCCATCACGCCTCCCATGGGATGACACTATGGTGCATTTTCCGTTCCCCCCTGATGATGGGGGGCGAAATGCGGGACAACGATGAATGGACACTATCACTAATCACAAACAGTGAGGTGTTGCAGCTGATTAGCCATTCTCATAGTGCATATCAATAGGAGCGGGATGATGCGCATGCCATATGGCATAGTCAGGATGTGGATGGCAGTGCTTATGTTGCGATATTTACTTTGTCACAGGAGCGCCGAGAGGTCTCCTGTCAAGCGGATACAATGGGCTTTGACACTTTAACCATACGCGATTTATGGCTGCATCAGGAGGTTCAGATGCTGCCTGGAAAAATCGCAGCGGTACTTAGCCCTCATGGTGCAGCGTTGTTCAAAATCAGCAGGTAATAAAAAATCGAAGCCGGAAGAATTTCTTCCGGCTTCGTACACATTAATTCACAACATTCTGCGGTGATTCATTGATGAATGCTTTCAAGTTGGCAACAGCGATATCCATCAGCCGCTGCCGGGCTTCCTTAGGCGCCCAGGCGATGTGGGGGGTGATAAGGCAGTTATCAAGGCCCAGCAGGGGATTGTCTGCCTTGATGGGTTCTTCCGACACCACATCCACTGCGGCGGCATACAGCTTTCCGCTGATAAGCGCCTGCCTAAGATCGGCTTCATTGACCAGCGGCCCTCGGGCTGTGTTGATTAAAATGGCTCCATCTTTCATGTGAGCAATGGTTTCTTTACGTATGAGGTGCTTTGTTGCATCTGTAAGTGGGCAATGAAGGGAAAGGACATCGCTGTTTTTCAGTACATCCTCTAGTGTTGCGTTATCATTTCCCTTTTTGCTGGGACTGTATGCAAGTATTTTCATGCCAAAGGCCCGGGCGATATTGGCGGTGGCCTGACCGATACGGCCAAAGCCTATAAAGCCCATGGTTTTGCCCTGCAGCTCGATCAGCGGCGAATCCCAGAAGCAAAAGTGCGGAGACTTGGTCCAGCGGCCTTCCTGAACAGCCTGGTTATGGTGGCCTGTATGCTGGCATATTTCCAGCAGCAGGGCAAATACATGCTGTGCCACCGATGAGGTGCTGTAGGCAGGCACGTTGCATACCGGTATACTGCGCTCCCTGGCGGCTACGAGATCCACCACGTTATAGCCTGTAGCCAGCACGCCGATAAATTTCAAGTTGGGCGCATTGTCAATGATCTCTTTGGTGATTAATGTTTTGTTGGTGTAAAGGATTTGGGCGTCACCGATGCGGGAGAGAACATCTTCAGGGCTTGTTTTGTCATAAACAGTCAGGCTGCCCAGGCTACTTAAAGCTGTCCAGTCAAGATCGCCTGGATTTAATGTATAACCGTCTAGAACAACAATTTTCATGCATTATCTCCTAAGCTTAGTGAGGGGGTGTATTTATAGTGCCATTCTTGTTTCGAGGCCGGCTTGCGGTAAGGACCTTGTTTACAAAAAGCTGCACAAGATCAGGGTCAAACTGTTTCCCGGCAGAGCTTAGTATTTCCCGTACAGCTTGCGCATCGCTTAGGGCTTTTCGGTAACTCCTATCCTCCAGCATTGTATCATAAGAGTCTACCAATGCAAGGATTCGCGCCATAAGGGGTATGTTTTCGCCGGATAGACCATGAGGATAACCATTACCATCCCAGCGCTCATGGTGATACAGAATAATTTCTGAAATAGCATGCAGATTTGGAATGGACTGTGCAATTCTATAGCCGGTTTCAGGGTGTTTCTTAATTTCTTCCCACTCCTCCAGGCTTAGAGCGCCAGGCTTGTTTAAAATGCTGGTATCAACCCGCACTTTACCGATGTCATGCATGATGGAAGCCGTCTCCAATGCCTCCATATCTTGCTTGGTTAAACCTAGCTCTGCAGCCAATGATTTGGAAAGATCGGCCATGCGCTCACCATGGGATGGCGTTTCATAACTGTTATCATACAGCGTTGTTCGTATTGTATTTAAAATAGAAGCATACATGTGCTTGTGGGCTTCAAGCTTATGCCTATACATGTACCGTTCAGC
>JAEYQQ010000120.1 GCA_023409955.1 Bacillota bacterium
GCAGTGCTAACGTAGCTGCTGAAGCGGTGGATAATCTTCACTGGCCAGAAATATTGGGTACTTTGGCAGGAGATAACACCATATTTGTAGTAATCAGAAATGATGAAGAAATTGAAACTGTCCTAAAGCGTATGCAGGAAATGATGCGTTGAACAAAGAAATAAATGCGCGGATAGATACGCGCATTTTTTATTCCTTGGAGGAGAGCTGAATGCTGCTTTCATTAACCATTCGGAATATTGCATTGATTGAAGATCTGACAATTGCACTTCATCGTGGATTTCATGTACTGACTGGAGAAACAGGAGCCGGAAAATCCATTCTTGTTGATGCCGTAAATCTTGTACTTGGCGGGCGTGCTGACAGGGAGCTTATTCGAACTGGTTGTGATAAGGCGTTTGTCGAGGCGTTATTTGATATAAGTGAAAATGCTAAAGTAAAGGAATATCTGTCTCAGCAAGAGTTGGAAGCTGAAGATGGTATGTTGTCGATATCTCGTGAAATCATGGCATCAGGACGAAATATCTGCCGTGTAATGGGGATGGTCATGCCCCTTGCAGTACTTAAGGATATTACGTCAACACTTGTGGATGTTCATGGACAGCATGAGCATCAGTTTTTGATGGATGAGCAAAAACATCTATATTTTTTGGATAGCTTTGGAGATGATGCACACCGACAACGTATTGATGCTGCTGATGCTGCATTTCAAGCTTTCCGTGAGGCTGAGAAAGAACTTAACCGCTTAATTAAAGAAAATAGCCAGCGCGAACAACGGATGGACATGCTTCGCTTTCAAATTAACGAATTGAAAGTGGCTAAACTAAAAGCTGGCGAAGAAGAAGTACTGAGGCGCGATATAGAACGGCTGCGGCACAGTGTGAAAATTTCCACAGCATTAAGGCGCGCTTATGACAGTGTGTATGCAGGTGCGGGAAAGCAGCTCAGTGCTGTAGCACTTGTTAAGGATGCGGTATCTGCTCTTGATCCGATCAGCGCACTTGATCCAGAGTACGAATCCATGAGAAACAAACTAAAGGATATGTACTTTGAACTTGAGGACTGTGGTCTTCAGTTAAGAAACCTGTCTGAAGATTCACAGGCCGACCCAGAGCGAAGCGATCAATTGGAAGCACGTTTGGATTTGATAAAGCGTCTTGAACGTAAGTATGGACCAACTGTAGAAGATATTATTGCATATAGTGAAAAAATCAATCAGGAGTTCAATACCTTTCAGCATATGGACGATACGATAGAAGAAATGAAGGAAAACCAAAAGCGACTTCGTCTTATATATCGAAAGGAAGCTGAAGCATTGACTTTATCCCGCAAAGAACTATCAATCTGGTTTGAAAAGGAAATGGAGGAACAATTGGCACAGTTGGGTATGGGAAAAACACGTTTTTCAGTACACTTTCAGCCTGCGTCAGCTTCTAGTTCGCTTTCTACTGATGAGGTTGCATTTTTGATAGCTCCCAACCCAGGCGAACCACTGAAGCCGCTTGCTAAGATTGCTTCGGGTGGCGAACTTTCAAGACTTATGCTGGCCATAAAATCCATAGCTGCACAGAAGGGATTGGTATCCACCATGATCTTCGATGAGATAGACACTGGCATAAGCGGCCGTATGGCGCAGGTGGTTGCAGAAAAGATGGCTAAAATTTCTGCATATCGACAGGTGTTATGTGTAACTCATCTTCCACAGATCGCAGCCATGGCCGATTATCATTTTTTAGTAGAAAAAGAAGTGCAGGATGAAAAGACGCATACCAACATCATTGAAATGAATAAAGAGATGCGGGAAAGCGAATTGGCCAGAATGGTTGGCGGATCCGACTTAGATAGTGATTCAGGATTGATACACGCCCGCAGTATGTTGAAAGCTGCATCAGAGCTAAAATGTAGTTTTTTTTAACAAAAGACTAAATTGTGATGCATTTTGTATAGATTAACGCTTGCCATATGAGGGGTAAGATATGTTATAATACTAGGTGTGGTTAAAATCGTGTGAGGTTAATTATACCATCAAAAGAACTAGGCTTTTTTTTTGCTGGTGAAGGGAGGACACTTGTCCGTGAAAGGTGCTCATTTGTTTCCGGGTGGTATACATCCTAAGGAGAGCGTCAACGGCAAATCAGTTACAGGCGCAAAGGCTATTCAGGTGTTACCACCGCCTTCCCGGGTTATCTTGCCTCTGCAACAGCACATCGGCGTTCCCTGCCGTTGCGTTGTTAAGCAGGGAGACTATGTAAAAATTGGTCAGATTATTGGTGAAGCTGCCGGATATGTTTCTGCTCCGGTACATGCCACTGTATCAGGTACAGTAGCTGATATCAAACCCTGTACAATGGCCAATGGCATGAATGTCCGTGCTATAATCATTGATAATGATTATAAGGAAGAGTGGGTACCTTTGACCCCCGCTGCGAACCCAGAAGACCTTTCTGCTGCAGAGTTGGTAGAAATTGTCCGGCATGCAGGTATCGTCGGTTTGGGCGGCGCAACATTCCCGACAAATGTCAAAATGTCACCACCGGCAGATAAAAAGCTGGACACACTTATAGTTAATGGCGCTGAGTGCGAACCTTACCTTACTTCTGATCATCGGTTGATGCTTGAAAGCGCATCTGTTGTTATGGATGGCATTGCCATTGTAAAAAGAGCCATGGGGCTAGCAAATGCCATTGTCGGTATAGAAAACAATAAAATGGATGCCATTTCCGCCATGGAGAATGAAGCACGAAACCATCAAGGAGTGTCTGTAAAGGCGTTGCCGCTTCGCTATCCGCAGGGCGGAGAAAAACAGTTGATCTATGCACTTACGCGCAGGATTGTACCCTATGGCGGTTTACCCTCTGATATAGGCGTTATTTGCATGAATGTGGGAACCCTTGCAGCCATATCTAGGGCAGTACGTGAGGGAAGACCACTTATTGACCGTATCGCTACTGTTGGCGGACGCGTTGGAAAGCCTGGCAACTATCTTGTACGGATCGGCACACCGCTGGAAGTCTTGTTAAGTGCTGCGGGCGGATTTGGTGAAGGTGTTGAGAAGCTGATTTATGGCGGACCAATGATGGGGAATGCTATCGATAAAGTTGATATGCCCATTACCAAGAGTTGCTCTGGCATACTTGCTTTAGGCAAGGAGTCTGTTGCGCCTGTAGAAAGTAACTGTATCAGGTGCGGTCGCTGCTCAAGGGCCTGTCCTATGTTGCTGATGCCTTTTGTGCTGAATCAATATTCTAAAACTAACAGGCATGATGATGCTGAAAAAGCCAGCGTAATGAACTGCATAGAATGCGGATGCTGTTCATACGTATGCCCAGCTAAGATCAATTTGGTACAGAGCTTCCGGTTAAGCAAAAAACACATTGGCGAGAAGCGCTCCCGCGCCGCGAAGAGAGGGGTTTGATGATTATGGTGGAGAATTTGTCTGTCTCTTCATCACCGCATCTGCGGGACAATGCAAGCACTCGTAAGATCATGTTGGATGTTTGCATCGCTATGATCCCGGCTGCTATTGCATCCGTATGTTTCTTTGGCTTAAGGTCTTTGGTTTTGATGGCCGTATCGGTTATCAGTGCAATCGTAGCAGAAGCGTTTTATCAAAAGTCTTCCAAGCAACCCATTACAATTTATGACATGAGCGCAGTTGTAACAGGCTTACTGCTTGCCTTCAACCTTCCTGCTAATGCTCCTTGGTGGCTTGCTGCTGTTGGATCTATACTAGCAGTAGTGCTTGTTAAGCAGTTTTTTGGTGGTATTGGGCAGAACTTCATGAATCCAGCCCTTGCCGCTAGAGCTATTCTTTTTATTTCCTGGATGGCATTGATGACAAGCTATCCTGCAGCGGCACCGGGCCAACTATTGACTGGATTTGTGCCAAATGCTGTTGACACTATATCTATGGCAACGCCGCTAGTGACAGCAAAAACTGCTGCTGCTGGCGCAGAGACGCTTGCTTTATCAACCGGTATATCATTATGGGATTTGTTTATCGGCAATGTACCAGGCGTTCTGGGCGAAACCAGCAAGCTTGCTTTGCTCATCGGCTTTGGCTACATGCTGTACCGGCGCATTGTTGACTGGCGTATTCCCGTTACTTTTATTGCAACCGTTTTTGTATGCTATTTGGTAAAGGAATCTCTCCGTATTCCTGCATATACTGCTGCTGTAGACGGCGATTCAATGAAAGCAATGGGCTTAGTGCTTAGTAATTCCCTGTTCCAGTTGCTTTCAGGCAGTGTGTTCCTTGGTGCAATCTTTATGGCTACCGATTATGCAACATCGCCTTCTACTAGTGTTGGAAAGATCATTATGGGGATCGGCTGCGGCCTTCTGTTGTTTATCATTCGGACGTACTCTGCATATCCGGAAGGATGCTCCTTTGCGATATTGTTTATGAATGTAGCCACGCCTTTGATCGACAGGCTGACATTCCCGAAATCCTTTGGAGAGGTGAAACGGCATGGCTGATAGTAAATTCATCCAGTTAAAAAATACGTTTACAAATGGTATCGTCAATGAGAACCCTACTTTCCGCTTGGTTCTTGGTATGTGCCCAACATTGGCAGTAACCACCATGGCAGCAAATGGTATCAGCATGGGGCTTGCAACAACTGCAGTACTGGTTTTTTCCAACTTGTTGATTTCCTGCCTACGCAATATCATACCTGACAATGTTCGTATACCATCCTTTATCGTTGTAATCGCATCTTTTACAACGATCGTACAACTTTTGATCAAGGCTTATTTGCCTGCGCTGGATCAGACGCTGGGTATCTATATTCCTTTGATCGTTGTAAACTGTATCATATTTGCTCGTGCTGAATCCTTTGCATTTAGTAACCCTCCTGTTGCTTCCATTATGGATGGCCTGGGAATGGGGGTAGGCTTTACTCTGGCGATAACGATACTGGCTTCACTGCGTGAGATCATTGGCAACGGAACATTCTTTGGTCTACAAATCCTTCCTAATTCTGTCCCACCAATGACTATTGTAGGTCAGGCACCAGGCGGATTTGTCATGCTGGGCCTCTTGCTTGCCATTGTGAATTTGGTCGTGAACAGTGCAGAAAAGAAAAAGGCTAAAAAGATTGACAGCGAAAGTGAGGCCGCATAATGGAGTATTTACTGCTTTTAGTTGGTTCCATTTTGGTGAACAACTTCGTTATGTCACAGTTCCTTGGTATCTGTCCTTTCCTCGGTGTCTCGAAAAAGCTTGAAACAGCAATGGGAATGGGCATGGCGGTCACTTTCGTTATGACCCTCGCATCGCTTTTATGCTATCTCATTTACACATTTATTTTGGTACCGCTTGGTCTTGAATACCTGTATACCATTGCATTTATCTTGGTTATTGGTGTTTTGGTACAGGTAGTAGAAATGGCTTTGAAAAAGTTCAGCTACTCTTTGTATCAAGCCTTGGGTGTATATTTGCCTTTAATTACAACCAATTGTGCTGTGCTTGGTGTTACTGTACTAAACATGACCAAAGGTTATAATTTGCTGGAGTCTGTTTTAAATGGCGCCGGCTCTGCACTTGGATTTACGCTGGCGATAGTGCTGTTCGCTGCCATTCGAGAGCGCTTGGCTCTTTCCAAAATGCCTAAGTGGATGGACGGCTTTCCAGGCGCTTTAATCACTTCTGGTTTAATGGCAATTTCTTTCCTTGGATTTAAAGGGCTAATCAAGTAAAGGCAGGTGAGATCATTTGACTGGCATTTTGAATGCTACCTTAACATTAGGCGGCTTAGGCCTTTTGTTTGGTATTATACTGACCATTGCATCAAAAGTCTTTGCAATAGATGAAAGTCCCAATATCTTACGCGATACGATTCGTGGTGTGCTCCCTGGGGCTAACTGCGGTGCATGTGGACTACCCGGTTGTGACGCATTTGCTGAAGCGGTAGCAACTGGGAAAGCGCCTGCAAACGGATGTCCAGTTGGAAAGGCTGCTTTAGCCGAAAAGATCACTGCAATTCTTGAAGATGACAGCACTGCAAAGGGCTGAGGATGACAAGGTTGCTTGAAAACAAGTAAGTTCATACATTTTTTACAAGCTCATAAACCCCAATGGTAGCAAGGGATTTGCCACCATTGGGGTTTTATAACACTTTAAAAGCAATGCCTTTTTAGACGGATGCCTGTACGAAGCGCACAGACATATGTTATAATAACAAGTACACCTATAACTCAGTAGGAGGGAATTGTTTGCTACCTCAGCAAATGGTCGCGCCAATTATTCTTGCATCTGGTTCGCCGCGCAGAAGAGAGCTTTTGAGTATTATGGGTGTATCATATGAGACCATAGTCTTGGATACGGATGAAATATGCAGTGGTGAGCCAAATGAGCAGGTATGTATACTGGCTGAAAGAAAGGCAGCTGCCGTTGCTGGTATGCATGGAGACAGAATTGTATTGGCAGCGGATACGCTGGTTGCAAAAGACGATCGTATACTCGGAAAGCCTGAATCGATAGAGGAAGCTGTTGATATGCTGATGTTGCTCAGCGGCGGTTGGCATGAAGTATATACTGGCGTATGTCTTTGGGACGTCGCTGGCGGCAGAAAAAGAGTGGAATACGACATGACACAGGTTCGCTTTTCTGCATTCTGCGAAGCTTCTGCAAGAGCATATGCAGCAACCGGTGAGCCCATGGATAAAGCAGGTGCTTATGCCATACAAGGGCGTGGTGGCATGTTTGTAGAGGAAATTAGAGGAAGCGCTTCAAATGTTATTGGATTGCCAATGGCTTTGGTTAGAAAAATGCTTCTAGAATTTGGAATTTGCATAATCTGAGATTGGATGTGTAGAAATGGCCATTGTGGCACCGGACATTGGCATAGATTTGGGAACCTCGAACACATTGGTATATGTACGAGGAAAAGGTATCGTAGTCAGCGAGCCAACTATTGTTGTAGTTGAGAGCGACAACAAAAGAATTGTGAAAGCAATCGGTGAAGAGGCCAGGATTATGAAAGGCCGGACTACCGGCGGAATCATGGACATACATCCCCTAAGGGAAGGCGTTATATCAGACTTTGATATGACAAAGCTCATGATTCAATATTTTATTCGCGAAGCTATTGGCGTATCGCATTTAATTAAGCCTAGGGTGCTGATCACCGTACCCTGCAGTATATCGCCTATTGAGCGCCATGCCGTTACAGAAGCTACAAAAGTAGCTGGTGCGCGGCAAGTTCACATTATTGAAAAGCCATTTGCTGCTGCTATTGGATCAGGCCTGCCTGTGTATGAACCAGTTGGAAACATGGTGGTAGATATAGGCGGCGGCACAACGGATGTTGCTGTAATATCCCTTGGCGGGGTTGTTATATCTCATTCCATACGCGTTGGTGGCGTAAAAATGGATGAAGCAATCATCAATTTTATCAAAAGAGAGTTCAATATGCTTATTGGTGATAGAACAGCTGAGGACGTAAAAATTGACCTTGGAGCTGCGCTACCCATAGAAGAAAATAGAAAAGCTTTAGTTCGTGGAAGAGACTTGATTACAAGTCTTCCTCAAACAACTGAGATTAACTCGGCCCAAGTGTACGAAGCATTAAGCGAACCTTGTCTGGCTATTTTGACAGCAATCAAATGGGTGCTGGAGAGGACTCCACCGGAACTTGCATCAGATATTATGCGCAGTGGTATCCACCTGACCGGTGGCGGTTCCATGTTATTTGGTATGGACCAGTATATTGCATCTGAGCTCGGCATACCCGTTTTGCTGGCAAAGGAACCTATGGATTGTGCCGCTATGGGAATTGGATATCTTGCAGAAAATATCGAAATTCTCCACAGGATAGGAAAGAGCGGTTTCCTGCGGCAATAATAAGGAAAGGTAGCCTGAAACCATGAAGTACAGAAAGCCACGAGTTGCAGATAATCCCATACAAGTACAACCCGAAAAAAAGGAACATCCAAGACTTCGCAAGATGATTGCCTGGATGGTCTGTGTCTTTTTGCTACTGATTATCGGTGTCATGGTCTTTGCAAGCATTTTCCCTACCAATAATCTGCTTAAGGTTCCAGGGAATGTTGTAGCAGGCACGGTAGCACCAATACAAAACATTTTTTCATCAATAACCAATACTGTAGTAGGTTATTTTCGAACCTTAAAATTACGCAGCAATCTGGAATTTGAGTATAATCGTGTTGTTTCCGAACTTGAGCAAGCTCGATACCAAGCTATGCGTGTTGAGGAATTGGAAAGGGATTTAGCTGTATACAAAGATATTGCAGATGAAATGTCTTTTAATGAAGCAATGAATCCGATCGCTTGCCGGGTAATTGGCCGAGGAGAATCCAATAACTATTTTTCTGTTTTTACAATTAATAAAGGTTCTAATGATGGTATTGAAAATTTCATGGCAGTTACAACATCAGAAGCCTTAGTAGGTTATACATATGATGTGAAAGCAAACAGCGCCAGCGTTCGTTCTATCATTGATAGTGAAGCCAAGGTTCCTGGTTTGATACAACTATCTCGGGATCAAGGCATTGTTTCCGGCGCGCTTGGTGAGGATGGAACACCAACGTGTCGCATGCTTTATCAGGAAGGTACGCTTCCTAGGCCTGGTGATATGGTTGTTACATCTGGTGTTGGTTCGGTAACATTGGATCTAGCTTTTCCAAGGGGAATACCTATTGGAACAGTGCGGGAAAGCACCCGCGGAATGGATTCGAACAAGCAATATATTGTTATTGAACCTATTGTCGATTTCCAGCATATCGAAAATGTAATTGTACTGCGTTATAAGCCTGATGCTATTGCCGTAGAAGACCGCGGGAATGCAAGTGCCAGCAGCAGTAGTTTTGTCCCGTTGGATTCACCCAGACCGTTACCCTCGCTTATCATGGGTGATACTGTTATCACCTTTGGTACGCCCACGCCATCACCTGATCCTAATGCGACGCCTAGTCCGACGCCATCACCAACGCCAACACCCCGTCCTATCATCACTGTGCCGCCGTCAAATGACAGCATTGAATATCAAGTACCCAACAGCGGTACATCAGAAACACAGACACCACAGCAAGCGACCAATCCGCCAACACCATCACCAACGCCTACCTTCTCGCTTGATAACCTCACTGTAGAGGGGGATTGAGCGTGCGTATTGTACTACGTTCATTGCTTTTGATTTTCTTGGGATACCTTGTCCAGGTGTGCATTATGCCATACTTGGCTATCGGTGGCATAAAAGCCAACTTGCTTTTTTCACTGATAGCTATCGTTACGGTTGCCTATAGCAAGTTTTATACATTCGGTATCGCAGCCGTTTCGGGGATACTTGTTGACGCTATGACCAGCGGTCTACCTATTCTAAACCTGATTGCATATCCTGCGATTGGTCAATTAGGGAGCTTGATATTCGCCGACAAATCTGAAAGAAGGCTAGAACAGGAACGAAGCCAAGGCAAGCCAGGCACAAACACAAACCCCTACATAAGAACATTATTGTGTGCATTATTCAACATTACATGGTATGAAGCAGTACATATTCTATTTATCTACTTGAATGGTGTTAGCCTTGGCTGGACACAATTCGGCCGAATGTTTGTATCTATTATCTATACTGTTGCCGTAACGGCAATTCTGATGCTGCCAGTGCGTTATGTTTTAGGTATGTATGCCCGTAGGATGAAAACACAAGCAACAGGTTGAATGGGGGTATCATTATGACAAACCGCTCTAACAGAGAACAGTCTTTTTTGCAACAGAACGGCAGATTCATCATTTTTGTGCTGATTGTTTTCTTGATTTTTGGTTATATGCTGTTTGGTATTATGGACCTGCAGATCAATGGTGCCGAAGCTTATGGTACAAAAGCTGCAAATAAGCGCACTACGAAAGTAACACTTCGTGGAAGCCGGGGAATGATCACTGATTCGGAATCAAATATTCTTGCGCAGGACGAAGGAATTTACAATGTAACTTTCTATCGTGATGGATCTCAAAACTCACCAAGTGACTATAAAGCCTTTACGGAGTCTATTACCCAAACAATCAATATCATTGAGTCCAATGGTGGCAATTTGTCTGTCTCCTCTGTATTTGAAAGAGATCCAGAGACAGGGGAATGGCGTTTCAATTTTGGCAAAGGTGTTTCGGAATCTGTGCTTGCGACCCGAGAAACGCAATGGCGTAGCAATCACTACATGTCCAAATCGTCTTTCCCGACTGCCACTGACTGTATTGAAGGTACAGAGACAAGAAAAGGTTTGAAAAGTATTTATCAGATTCCTGAAGGTACTGATGAAGCATTGATGCTCAAAATCATTGCAGTTTACTCTGAAATGCAGATGAATTTGTTCAATTCGCAGCCTATTGTAATTGCAAAGGAAGTATCCTACAAAACCGTATCTGAGGTTGAGATACAATCCATTATGCTTCCCGGTATGGAAATTTCGGTTGGCACAAAGCGTGTATATCCTAAGTCAAACCTTGCTGCACAAATTATTGGTTACACAGGGGCTATATATTCCAATGAAAAATACGAAGAGCTTAAGGTAAAAGGCTATTCTTATAACGATTTTATTGGACGTGACGGTATTGAAGCATCCATGGAAGATTGGCTTACACAAAACTCTTCTCTTCGCCAAGGCTATAAAGAACTGGAGCGCGATCGTCTGGGTAAGGTTACGCGTACTATCAGTTCTGTTGAACCGGAAGATGGTAATAATGTAAAGCTGACACTTATAACAAGCTATCAGCAGCAAGCAGAACGAGCCATTGCCAACAACGTAAAAGTTACGCGTGACAGGCAAGAAAGTGAAATGGCTAAGCAAAGCTGGAAAGAAAATAATAAAGAGGATATAGCGATACGCAAATGGGATAAATATCCTATTCAATTGGCTGAACATGGTGTTTTGATGGTGGTCGATATGGAGGGCCGGGTGCTGGCTATGGCCAATTATCCCACCTATGACTTAAATGCGCTTGTTGCGGGCGGTCCGGAAGCAAGGCAAATTCAAACGGACCCAAGAAATCTCTTTTTGAACTATGCCATTCATGCACGAGGTGCTCCCGGTTCCATATTCAAAATGGTAACCGGCCTAGCTGCACTGATGGAAGGCAGTAATTTTGATGAACCTTTTGATGTTAATACAGAGATCGATGACGAAGGTCCTTATGATAGATATGAAAGCGATCAATCCAAAGCACCAAGGTGTTGGATTATGCCTAATCTTCTGTATACACATCAAAATCAAACCATTGTAGAGGGTATTTCACACTCCTGCAACTACTTTTTCTATGAATTAGGAAGCAGGCTGTATCAAGAGGGTGATCTTTTATACAAATATTCGTCCTACCTTGGATTGACATCAAAAACCGGTATCGATTTACCAGGCGAAGTACGCAGCGTTGTTGGTACGCAGAGTTCCCTTTACGATCCAGAAAGGGCTGTGGGTGAGGCCTATCAGGATACATCCAAGCCGATTATAGTATTCAATGCGCTGAAAAAGCATTTCCGTAACTTTGGCGCCAGCAGAAAGATTGTGTATGATGAGGAACGGTTGAACCGGTGCGTAAAGCGGATGATGGATATGGCCGTAAATACGGAACAGGGTTCTAATGGCGAGATCTGGATTACCAATATGCGCATAATCTTGATGGAAGAGCTGAATATGACGCAGGAAATGGTGTACTTGCGAGCTGTCATTGGTGATGCATATAATCATCTCAATGAGCTTAAATGGGGCGGAAGCTATGCTATTCAAACTGCTATCGGACAGGGTATAACAGTACTTACGCCTGCAGCTGTTGCACGGTATGTAGCCGCCCTTGCCAATGGCGGAGATGTATACAATCTCATGCTAGTGGACTCTATTGTATCGCCTGAAGGCGAAGTTGTGAGTAAGCGTGAGCCTACATTGTTTAACAGCATTGAAGGTGCAGAAGAATACCTGAATTATATCAAGCTTGGAATGAAGGGCGTTGTGGACGAAAGCGGTACGGCAGCACGCCACTTCCGAAACTTCAAGTATAGAGATGAAATAGCTGCTAAAACAGGTACTGCAGAAAACTCAACCATCGATTTAGAAAATAACGCATGGTTCGTTTCCTTCCTTCCTATTGACAATCCGGAGATTGCAGTAGTCAGCTATATACCAAATGGCTATTCTGGTGGTGACGCATCACTGGCGGCACGTGATTTTATGGAGTGGTATATGAATCAGAAAACAATGAGCACAGATGAATCCACACTGCCTGGCGGCAATCAGCTCACTCCATGATTTTGAAAGGAAAAAAACCATGAGTCAAGCATGGATGATTGCCTCCGGAAAAGGGGGAGTAGGGAAGTCGACGATAGCTGCTGCAATAGCTGTTGGTTTAGCTATGAAACAACAGCATGTTGCTATCGTTGATGCAGATATTGGTTTACGCAGTTTGGATGTGATGCTCGGCCTTGAAAACCGTATCGTTTATGATCTGGTGGATGTGATAAATGGCTCATGCAAACTCAAACAGGCTTTGGTGAATCACTGGCGCTATCCCTCTTTATCCCTGCTACCAGCTGCGCAAATGAGTGATTCTTCAGGTGTTACAGCGAAAGATATACAGCGCATCATACTTCGCTTGAAAAAGGAATATGATTATGTTTTGGTCGATTGCCCAGCTGGCATCGGCAGGGGATTTCAAAATGTACTTGGTGCAGCAGATGATACGATACTCGTTACAACACCAGATGATGTAGCTATGCGTGATGTTGAACGGGTTTGCGCTCTGGTTACAGATTATGGTCTTCCAAGACCGATGCTGATAGTAAACCAGGTTAATGTTGATCTTGTTAAGGCGGGTATCATGTACCCACCAGCAATAATTGCCCAATCTCTGGATATGCAGTTGTTAGGAATCTTGCCCAAATCAGATCATGTATACCGCCAATTATTGCGCCATATGACCGCGATTGAAGGAAAGGGTGATGTTCAGACGTCTCTTCACAGAATCGTTCGGCGTCTTATCGGTGAAGTGGTTCCTTTACCCATATTGAGTAAGGATGAACGTTCACCGCTGAAACGTTTGTTTAGTCGCGAGAAAAAAGGATGTGAATGGGCATGATGATCAGCGAAAACAGACGATCCAAGGCTCATTTGGATTTGTCATTAATCGTTTTGACATATTTATTGGCTATATTTGGTGTGCTCGCCGTAACGATAGCCACGTATCCAGCAGTGGACTCAGATCCAGGAAAAGCGCTTCTGAACCATATTGTTGATTCATATTATGGCCAGAGGCAGGCAATATTTTTATTTGTATCTCCGATTATATTGGGGGTTATCATATCTTTTCGCTATGAAAACCTTCGCCTGCTTTCCCGACTGTTTTATTATATCAGTGTATTTCTTCTTGTTGTTGTGCTTGTTACTTCTCAGGTAAAGGGAGTTAAAGCATGGATGGATATTATTTGGGGCTATACGATCCAGCCTTCAGAGTTTGTTAAGCTTGGCTTGATTTTGATTATGGCTAGAATTCTGTCAACCAATAACGATCCAATGTCAACCTGGAAAGATTTTTTACGGCTCATGATCATTATCGGGTTGCCGGCATTAATTATATTGCTTCAAGGTGAAATGGGATCACTGATGGTGATGATTTTCATTTTTGCCGTGATGCTATATTTTGGCGGTGTCAAGCTCAAGATTCTGTTTGGACTGGCTGCTGCTGGCATTTTGGCTGTATTGCTTGTATATGCATTTGCAGTTGCCAGCGGCAGTGATAACTATCGTTTACAACGAATTGTATCCTTTTTAAACCCCGAGATGTACTCTTCTGGTGACGCATATCAGCAAACGCAATCGATAATAGCAATTGGTTCTGGTGGAATAAGCGGTATCGGAATGTTTGTAGATGGATCTATGAGCCAACTGGATTATGTACCCGCTGATTGGACGGACTTTATTTTTTCTACAATAGGGGAAGCGTTTGGATTCATAGGTTGTTCACTTATTATACTTGTATACATGTTGATGATTCTGCGCATGATATATTTGGCTCGCTTTACACAAGACAAGTTTGGTAAGTTAATTATCATTGGCGTTATGTCGATGTTCCTTTTTCATATATTCCAAAATATAGCCATGACGCTTGGCCTTATGCCGATTGCAGGTATCCCACTTCCACTGTTGAGTTACGGCGGATCTAACATGGTAACGAGTATGGCTGGTATAGGACTCGTGTTAAATGTGGTTCGAAATCGAAGCCTGTCTGCTACGGTAAATGCACCGCAATTAAGCAGAAACCGATATATCCGGTAACCGTATCAGCGGTTTAGAAATGCCATATCCAAATAGATTGGTCAAAAAAAGCCGCCAAGTTGAGATATTATGTCCCAGCATGGCGGCTTACTTTGCTTATAATTTACGGAACAATGAAACTACTTTGCCTAAGATGGTTACATTAGGTACGATGATTGGCTTCATATTGGGATTTTCAGGCTGCAGCCTGAATCCGCCATTCTCCTTGTAAAAGCGTTTGACAGTAGCCTCATCATCCACCATGGCTACTACGATATCGCCGTTGTGTGCATCTGGCTGCTGTCGAACAACTACATAATCCCCATCCAGAATGCCAGAATCAATCATGCTCTCGCCTTTTACATAAAGGATAAAGAATGTTCCTTCACCAACCATGCTTGTTGGCAATGCAATGTTATCTTCAATGTTTTCCTCGGCAAGAATGGGTATACCAGCTGTTACTCTACCGACAAGGGGGACAGATATAGCAGCTAAACGAGGATACACCTCATCTCCCAGAACTTCCATTGCCCTAGGCTTCATGGAGTCGCGATGGAGAAGCCCCTTTTTTTCAAGCCTTGTAAGATGTCCATGAACAGTTGAAGTTGATTTTAACCCTACCGCATCACCGATTT
>JAEYQQ010000014.1 GCA_023409955.1 Bacillota bacterium
GGCGCTGTGTGTGGATACGGAGTATTCAGTCAAGTCTGGCCGCATAGCTGAGGAAGGTTCCGTGGAGCGGGTAATGCTCCTGCTGTCCCGCTTGAAAAATGATGACATACAGAATTTGATTTTTTCAAGGCCTTAACGCAGATACATAACACAATGGCCCGGCATAAGTATGCCGGGCCGCCACCTTATGTAGATATAATTAAATCTGCTTTATCCTTGATCTTCATTTGATCAAAATACATATCCTCCAGCGGAATCCATTCATTAATGAAGCGGCTGTGCATATACTCCCCGTTGCGCTGAAGAATCCGCTTTGATTGCTCTGCACGGTCAATGGATAGGAAAACCATAAGATCATAGGCTTTCCGCAGTGCAGGGTGGTGGCTGTACACGCCTTCAATGATATTCAGCCTTTGGGGCACAACCTTCATCGGTTCACCAAGTTCGCCAGTGCTGCAGTCAAAGGGTCGATACGAAAACGGATTGCCTTTTTGTAGCGGAGTCAGCACCTCAAGCAAGAATCGCTCCCAGTCAACATTTCCGCCAGGAGTATTGAGCCTTTCTTCTGTTTTTTGCTCTTGGGGCAAAAAGAAATCATCCATATGAAAAACATTACAGTGGCCATAGATTGCTTGCAGCCATACAGAAAGCGAACTCTTTCCCGAACCGCTGGGGCCATCGATGGCAATGGCAAGAGGCTTTTCTTGATCCTTTTGCCCATCCAGCCAAAGCAGTAACGGCAGAAATGTTTTTGCCTGTCTGCCAACAAGGCGGTATGCAGGATGATAGGCATTACGGAACGTATCACTGTGACGACAAAGGGGGTAGCCTTGCCTTTTGTATTTTTCCAAGAAGGCATCAAGCTCCATGGGCGAGAAAGGCATGCTGCCCTGGATGCACAGTTCCTTTAGCACATCTACTTTCGTAAGGAATCCAGCCATGGTACCCCGTGCTTTTTCTGATACAGCCTGAAACAGTCCGGCTATCGTCTCCGAGTGCAGATTCTTTGCATCCAATGAGTTTAAATGCATTCGGCATAGACCACCACCAATATCCTCCAGAAGATGAACCTCATCAGATAAGGGACATGCTTCGACTCGTTCCTGGCTAATATAGTCTACCACTATATCGCGCTGGGGAAGCAGATGTCCGCCCCCAAACTCACTTTGGTAACACAGCTTTACACCATCCTCCGCCTTCATGAGGGGATATCTGACTGCATGTTGTATCAAAATATCACGCATCACTCTTTACGCGCCTTTCAGAAAGCTCCACTTTTTCGAAAGCGTAACCAAGGTGGGAATCAGCACCAGTTGAATCACAATCCCCGGCAACGCATTAATAAATGCGCCTGAGAGAAAAGCAGTCCAGGTAAAGGGGCTATCCGCCCTGGATAAGATGATAGCGTTTACCACACCATAAACTCCTCGGCCAACCAGCATCGCCAGCACCAGAGATACCACAATCTGCACAACGGACGAAAACCCTTCATTTTTACTTCCAAAGGGCCAACGTACCTGCGCCAATGCGCCTGCAGCAGCACCGTAGGCCGCCAGCTCACATTCCATGGAGATCAGTGTATTCCCATTGGGCATACCAGATACCAGCATGGCGATAACCGGCGTTAAAAAGCCGCTAATCATACCGTACTTCCAGCCGCATAAAAAGCCGCAAAGAAGCACCGGGATATGCATAGGAAGAAAGGCAGAACCTGCCTGCCAGCCACCAATGGCATGAAAAACCCTCGCCAATACCACCGCCAGTGCCGTCAATACACCTGCCAATACCATTTTCCGAATTTCAGCCCGAGTCATTTGTAATCCTCCTCAAATAAAAAAATGCTATGAAAGCCCTGCCTCCTTCAGGAAGCATGCACCTTCATGGCACATATGCAAAAAATGATGATCAAAGAAGATACCAGGCTTCTGCCTGATGATTCATACATAGTATGCATGATAATGATACCTTTTGTCAAGCTTGCATCTGACTTTTCACTGTGATGTGATCAATGATCTATATCACACACACCTGTCAGATTCAAGCAGCCTTGACACCTGAAGGTTTTTTTTCTCCAATAGCTCAAAGCTCCTGCCCAGATGATCTTTGTCGAGCCCTTGAAGGGCTGCTTCAGCATCCTCCACAAAGCTTGCCGGGCAAAAGGTGGACTGGCTCAACCGCCTTAGAGCACCCTTTTCGTTAAGCAGAATCTCTCCATTGGCCGCAAACAGCGCCTGAACAAGGCACATAACCCCCTTGAACAGTGCTCCGGCAGCATATACGATATCATGCTTTACCGAACTAGCCTTGCCTGTTTGCAAAGAAAATCCCGCCTCCCACAAGAACCAGCCAGAGACGGAAGAACGGTATGCTGAAGAAACTGGATCCGCCAGTTTTTTCAGCTGTTCCATTGCTTGATATGGGTCATAAAGGGGCAGGCAATATTTCACTTCACCCATATAAATGGCGCTGCAAAAGCCAAAGGGGTGACCACATTGAAAATCCATGGTGACCTTACCCTGCTGGCAATCATCAATGACCTGCCGTACCTTTGCTACATCCCGCAATAGAATATCCACTTTCATACCGCCAACGGTCAGCCAGGCCCCGCCGTTGATCCAGTTTCCCCATTGACCGGGGACATTCAAAAGCTTTTTCCGACCGGCATCATCCAGACGGGTGATGGCAGCGTCCATTGAAGCAGTATCCAGGCTGCCGTTGTAGTACACACCGATATCCAGGTCTGACTGTTCAGTTGCAGTGCCTGTACAATGGGAACCACCCAGCACAACAGCCTGCACACCACAAACTGCCGCTAACTCCCTGGCAACCCGTTGGGCGGTTTCATTTCCCATGCACCGTTCACCATCTCATTCATCCTGATTTTTATGGGGATATCAGTTCAGCTGCTTGCCTTCAAATGCCACCCTGCGCCTAACCTGCTCCATGACCTTGCGGAAGGAATCGCAATCCAGAGATTGTGCACCATCCGAAAGGGCCGCCTTAGGGTCTGGGTGAACCTCGATCATCAGCCCGTCTGCCCCGGATGCAATGGCAGCTTTGGCCAAAGGCTCCACCATCCAGGCAATGCCCGCTGCATGGCTGGGGTCAATGACCACCGGCAGATGGCTGTGGCGCTTTAGAAGCGGCACGGCGGATATATCCAGGTTGTTGCGCAGCATGGTCTCAAAGGTTCGAATGCCGCGCTCACACAATATAACATTGGGATTGCCGCCCGCCAAGATGTACTCGGCACTCATCAAAAATTCCTCAATGGTAGCGGATAACCCTCTTTTTAGTAGCACAGGCTTCTTGATACGACCCAATGCTTTGAGCAGCTTGAAATTCTGCATATTTCGGGCACCCACCTGCAGCACATCCACATGCTCAAAAGCCTCAATCTGGTCCTCCCCCATGATCTCAGTCACTATGGGCAGTCCTGTTTGCTTTTTAGCTTCCATCAAAAGCCGTAAGCCTTCATCCTCCAACCCCTGGAAGGAATAGGGCGATGTGCGTGGCTTGTATGCGCCGCCTCGCAAAAATGATGCACCGCTGTCTTTAACAGAGTCTGCTACTAGGGTCAGCTGCTGCACACTTTCCACAGAACACGGACCTGCAATGACAGTAAAAAATCCTTCACCAATGGTGCTGTTGCCCACCTTCACCAGGGTATCCATGGGATGAAACCTGCGATTTGCGGCCTTGTAAGGCTCGGTTACACGGCGAACATCCTCTACTACTTCATTGGCCTTTAAGTGGCTTAGATCCACCCTGGACACGTCGCCGATAAGGCCAAGAATGGTAGCCTGGGTGCCTGCGCTGTAATGGATTTGTATACCCAGGCTTTCAATATCCTGAATCAGATGCTGTACCTTTTCCTGCTGTGCTTCCCGTTTAAGAATTATGATCATTGTGGGTACCCCTCTCTTACCATATTACCATACTGCGTATAAAAAAAGCAGCCTGGAATCTTGTTCCGGGCTGCTGATTTCTTGCGCTTTAGCTTATTTGAAGAAGGCACAAGGGAAACAGCCCGTAACGCTCATTGCGTACAGGTAGCCCTGGTAATAAAGCTTCTGCATATACATAAAAACCTTCCTCCTTGTTGCAGGAGTATACGCTGGAAGAATTGTTTTGTCAAATCTTTTTTCTGTATTTTTATGGTTTTCGGGATTATTCAGCTGTAAAGTACGATGCAAACCAACCTTATACATCTCCTCATCAGCGATGGTGGCAGTCTCCTCCATCAAGCGGCTTTTATCGCCCATTAAACTCACTTCGTTCTTTTATTGGGACTTGCCGTTTATTTATTGGACAGCTCGGTTATTTGACGATATCTTGCCATATAAGTTATAATTAATTAAACCAGAAACGCATGAGGAGTGAGGCATATGGATAAAACCCCATCCTTTATACCACAGATCGACGGTGGTTTGCGCAAGCATATCATCCATATGCCCGAGATTATACAGCAAGCATCTGGCATGCGCATTTTCGGCAAAATCCTTCGGTCCATCATTTTTACAACTGATGCTGCCATTATCAAAAACTCCAACGCTGACGCAGTGATAGCTGTTTATCCCTTTACACCCCAACCGGCAATTTCCCATGCCATTTTACAACTGGCAGATGTGCCAGTCTTCTGCGGCGTAGGTGGTGGAACAACAACCGGCATACGGGTGACGCGCCTGGCTCAGGATGCGGAATTCCGGGGTGCTATTGGCGTGGTGCTAAATGCTCCCGCTACAAATGAGACTGTTCGCTATGTAGCCGATCGGGTGGATATTCCTGTGGTCGTTACTGTTGTCAGCGAAGAGGAAGATGTTCAAGGCCGGCTCGATGCAGGCGCTAAAATACTGAATGTCTCCGGTGCAGGCAAAACAGCAGATATCGTAAAGGCCATACGCAGAAGATATCCCGAAGTGCCTATAATGGCTACCGGCGGAAAGACAGAGGAATCAATTCTGCGTACCATAGAGGCCGGGGCCAACGCCATTACGTTTACGCCCCCAACAACGGCGGAGCTGTTTAAGGAAATGATGAACCGCTACCGGGCCCAACTGACATCAAAATGATATACAATGAGCAATGCCTACATACCCCGTGATCATAATCCGTAGGGGGTAATGCCTACATCGCCCCGTGATCGTAATCCGTAGGGGGTGATACCAAAAGCGCCATGTGATTGTAATCCGTAGGGGGCGATGCCCACATCGCCCCGTGATTGTAATCCGTAGGGGGTGATGCCCACATCACCCCGTGATCGTAATCTGTATGGGGCGATGCCCACATCACCCCGTGATCGTAGTCCATGTGGGGCGATGCCCACATCGTCCATGATATTAACATCTAAATATATTTCTCACACAATATTTAGCAAATATATATACGGGGCGATGTAGGCATCGCCCCCTACGATTCATTATTTTGGATTCCTTGGCTACCTGACTGAATTATTGAGAATATACTGCGTGTATCACCCCGTAATCCGTAGGGGGCGATGCCTACATCGCCTCGCATCCATTTGAATAAAGCCAGACAATATATGCAAAAAGCAAACATGAGAATGAGTTTTACAATTTGAATAATAATTACAATTTTTATTACATTGTATATACGGTGCGATGTGGGCATCGCCCCCTACGATTATAATTTTGGATTCCTTGGCTACCTGACTGAATTATTGAGAATATAC
>JAEYQQ010000138.1 GCA_023409955.1 Bacillota bacterium
CCCATCTCCGTAGAGCTGGATAACCTGTCTAATGTGTTCAGGACCTACGGCCAGGTCATCTGCTTTGGCAAGATGGAAGATCCCGCCACTTATGTGGCTGAGTTCCGCCAGGCCCTTTTGGATGCTGGTCTGGAAAAGGTCATGACCGAGGTTCAGGCCCAGATCGACGCGGTGTACAAGAAATAAGCTTCCATACACCTCTTTTGCGGAGGGCTCGCAACTTGTTGTGAGCCCTCTGTTTTTGAAAGGAGCACATGATGCGCACCATCATCCCCTTCAATTTGGACTGGCGCTTCCACCTTGGTGAATCACTAAAGGCTGGTTATAAGGGCTATGACGACAGCGCATGGCAAAGCGTAACCCTGCCCCACGACTGGTCTGTAACCTTGCCCTTTGATGAAAGCTGTTCCAGCGGCACCGGGTATTTGCCTGGCGGTATTGGCTGGTACCGCAAGCATTTCACCTTGCCGGAGCTTGAGGGCCGCAAGGTGTTTATTACCTTTGGCGGCGTATATAAGCATGCAAAGGTGTGGGTCAACTCCAACTATCTTGGGATGCGTGCCTATGGTTACAGCACCTTCACTTATGATGTTACGGATTTTGTAGCTGCTGGCGACAATGTGGTCAGCGTCCGCTGCGAACACATAGAGCTGGCGGACTCCCGTTGGTTTACTGGCAACGGTATCTACCGTAATGTGACTTTGATGATTACATCTCCGGTCCACTTTATACAGGACGGGGTGTTTGCTTATACGGAATCTGTCACTGAAAAAGGTGCGGTGATTGCTGTATCGGCGGAGATAGCAGGCGGCGGCATGGCCTCTTTTGTCCTTAAAAATGCAAAAGGACATACCGTAGCCAGGGGCAAATCACGATTGGTGGTAAAAGAGCCTGTATTGTGGTCACCTGATAACCCATATCTATATACGCTCATTGGTACTCTGGTAAAGGATGGGCAAGTTACTGATGAGGTTCAAATTCCCTTTGGCATACGAACATTTCGGTTTGATGCGGATCAAGGCTTTTTCTTAAATGACGTAAGCACAAAGATAAAAGGCGTATGCATCCACCATGACGCCGGTGTGTTGGGAGCTGCTGTGCCCAAGGTTGTGTGGGAACGTAGGCTGAAAAAGCTGAAGGAATGCGGCTGTAATGCCATCCGTTTCAGCCATAACCCCCCTGCTACCGATCTCATTGACCTGTGTGATGAAATGGGCTTTTTGGTAATGGACGAGGCTTTTGATGAGTGGGAAGGCTGCAAGAATAAGTGGTGGCAAGGGCACAATGTATATCCACCCAAACTGTATGGTTATGCGGAAGACTTTCCTCTGTGGCATGAAAGGGACTTATCTGACTTTATTCGCCGGGACAGGAACCATCCCAGCATCGTCATGTGGAGCATAGGCAACGAGATTGATTATCCCAACGATCCGTATGTGCACCCGTTTTTCAAGACCATGACAGGCAATAACGATGCCAACAAGCCTGCTCAGGAATTCATGTATGATATAAATAAGCCAGATGCAACGCGTTTGGCGACGATTTCAGCTAGGCTTGTTAAAATCGTCAAGGAGCATGATGCCACACGGCCTGTGACCAGTGCCCTGGCCTTTCCGGAACTGAGTAACCTTACAGGTTACGCTCAAACGTTGGATGTGGTGGGCTACAATTACAAGGAGCATCTGTACAAAGAAGATCATCATACATATCCGGGGCACATCATATTGGGCAGTGAAAATGGCCATGATCCGGAATTGTGGCTTGCAGTTAAGCACAATGATTTTATCAGCGGTCAGTTTTTGTGGACAGGTATTGACTACTTGGGAGAGGCCCAGGGCTGGCCAGTGCGAGTTGCCCAGGCTGGGCTTATTGACACGGCGGGTTTTGAAAAGCCCAGGTTTGCTCTGCGTAAGGCGCTGTGGACAAAAGCGCTTTGTGCCAGCCTTGCGGTGGGGAAAAAGGATGCACTGTGGGCTGCCAATATGCTGTGGACCGGTGATCCTGGCGAAACAAAGCATGTGTTGGTTTTTACCAACGGCGAAAGCGCAGTGCTTGCACTCAATGGTAGAACCATTGGCACAGCCAAGGTGGATGAAACATGCATCGCGGCCTTTGATGTGCCTTATAGCCCAGGAACGCTGTCTGTAACCTGCACAAGAGGAACGGAGGCGGCTTCCTTTGCCATTGAGACACCTGCTCAGATGGTAAGGTTGGATGCAGTACCGTATGCGAGAACTTTACCAGCCGATGGGCAGGCTGTATGGCAGGTGGAAGTGACTTTAAGGGATAGAGCTGGGCGAATTACTGGAACTGACGATCAATTGGTCACCTGCCAGATAACGGGTGATGCGGAATTTCTAGGACTGGAAAACGGTTGTGCCCATGACCTGACCAGTTATGTCAGCACCGCAAGGCCCACATACCATGGTCGGGCCATGGTGTATGTACGGGCGGGGAAAAAACCTGGCAAAGTGCAGCTTCATTTGTCAGCTGCTGGGCTTACGACATTGGTTGTCACACTGAACCAAACGAAAGCGTAAAGCGATAGCAATACATTCACCGGTCAGGCGGCGCACTTGGCGCGGCCTGCTTTTTTGGCAAAATAAGGATTGATAGACCTGCTTTATTGCAGAATGTTCACTGTTTTGCCGGAGGATTCGTCGATTAGCGATTTGAATGTTCGGTTTTCTCTTGAAAAGGACAGGCGATTCGAGTATACTAAAGCATAATTGTTTGATAAAAGGAAGGTGCACGTGTGCAGGAAAATCAGCCCGCGCAGCCCTATGCCATAGAACTTACGGGCTTATCCAAACGATTTGGCAAGGTCCAAGCCAACAACAACATACACCTGACGGTAAAGCAGGGTGAGATATTGGCGTTGCTGGGGGAAAATGGCTCCGGCAAAACAACGCTGATGAATATGCTTTCAGGTATTTATAAGCCTGACAGCGGTCATATCTTTCTGCATGGCAAGGAAGTGAACATCCGCTCCCCCAGGGAAGCCATTCAGCTGGGTGTGGGCATGATCCATCAGCACTTTAAGCTGGTGGATGTATTGACCGCCAGGGAGAACATCCTCCTTGGCGAGGGCAGCCGCATGGGTAAAAACCTGGATGATCTGTGCGCACGCTTTGGTCTGGATGTATCATTAAATAAGAAGATATACGATATGTCCGTTGGCGAAAAGCAGACGGTGGAAATATTAAAGGTACTGGCCAGGGGTGCGGACATTCTTATTTTGGACGAACCTACAGCGGTGCTTACACCCCAGGAAACCGAAAAGCTCTTTGATATCCTGCGTAAAATGCGTGAGGACAAAAGGGCCGTGGTAATCATTACTCACAAGCTCAATGAGGTGATGGCCATCTCCGACCGGGTCACCATACTGCGCAAAGGGGAAAGTGTGGATACCGTTGAAACAGCCCGCACCCATGTGCAGCATTTGACAGAGCTGATGGTGGGCCGGCCGGTGGACTTAAAGATCAGCCGGGTGGAAGTGGAGCCTGGTGAAACGCTGCTGGATGTGAAAGAGGTTACTGTCAAGGACGCAGATGGTGCGTCAAGATTGAAGAATGTAAGCTTTTCACTAAAGGAAGGCGAGATCCTGGGCGTGGCAGGTGTGGCTGGTAGCGGCCAGAAGGAGCTGTGTGAGGCCATCGCCGGACTGCAAGCCATTGATGTGGGCAACATCACCCTCCAGGGCCAGCGCATCGACGGCCTGACCCCCAAGGACATCATCCAAAAGGGCATCTCCATGTCCTTTATCCCGGAAGACCGGTTGGGTATGGGCCTAGTGGGCGGCATGAACCTCGCGGACAACATGCTCCTGAAAACCTACCGCAATCAAAAGGGTTTTATTTTGAACCGCAAGCCCGCCAGAGCCTTGGCCAGGCGCTTGATCGAGCGGCTGCAAATCGCCACCCCAGGCGTAAACATTCCTGTAAAGAAACTCAGTGGTGGCAACGTGCAAAAGGTGCTGTTGGGGCGAGAAATCGATAGCAATCCCAAGGTGCTGATCACAGCCTATCCTGTACGTGGCCTTGACATTAACTCCAGCCACACCATATACGACCTGCTTACCGAGCAGAAAAAACGGGGAGTCGGCATTTTATTTATCGGCGAGGATCTGGATGTACTGCTGGAGCTATCAGACCGCATCATGGTCATGTGCGGCGGTCGCGTCACGGCCATTGTACCGGCCAAGTTCGCCACCAAGGAGCTTATTGGTATGAAAATGACAGATGCCTTAAAGGCAGAGAAAAGCGAGGAAACGTATGTCTGATACAAGCACGCATGTACGCCAGCCGCTTTTTCATATGGTGGCCAGGGATGCCTTATCACCTGTCAAGGCCGCAGCGTATCGCCTGCTGGCAGTGGTGCTGGCGCTGGTAACCGGCGGACTATTTTTATTTGCTCTGGGGCTGAATCCCTTTTCTGTATACGGTACATTGGTATCCGGTGCATTGGGCAGCCCAAGCAATATCAAAGAGACGGTGAAAATCGCTATCCCCCTTTGCATAACAGCTCTTGGTATACTGCTGGCCTTTAAAATGAAGTTTTGGAACATTGGCGCTGAAGGGCAGATTTGTGTAGGTGCCATTGCCGCCAGCTATTTTGCATATTTTCAGAACACCCTGCCTTCCTGGCTTTTATTGATTCTCATGGCCGCCGCTGGTTTTGCAGCCGCCGGGCTGTGGGGAATGATACCCGCCTGGTTCAAGGTGAAGTTCGGTACCAATGAAACGCTGTTTACCCTGATGATGAACTATGTGGCCGTTTATATCATTCAATATCTTCGGGAGGGGCCCTGGAAAGACCCCAAATCCATGGGCTTTCCCCAAATGCCCCGCTTTGCAGCCCAGGCCCGCATGCCTATGGTGCTTGGTGTGCATATCGGCTGGATTGTGGCTTTGGTGCTTGTGGTTGCGGTGCTTTTATACCTGCGCTATACCAAGCAGGGGTATGAGCTGACCGTGGTCGGCGAAAATGAGAACACGGCCCGGTACGCTGGCATGCCGGTGAAGAAGATCGTGCTGCGCACCATGTTTTTAAGCGCTGGCATCTGCGGTCTGGCCGGGGTCTTAAAAGTCAGCGGTGCGGACCGGGTACTTACCGAATCGGTGGCCGGGGGCGTTGGCTTTACTGCCATAACCGTAGCCTGGCTGGCACAGCTTTCGCCCATTGGCATCGCAGTGGTTTCCGTACTCTTTGGCGTACTGGAAAAAGGCTGCGGTACCATTCAGTCTGTATTTAAGATTTCCACCTCTGTGGCTCAGGTGCTGCAGGGTATTATCCTATTCTTTGTGCTGGGGGCTGAATTCTTTCTGACCTACCGGCTAATGGGGCGCAAGGCCTCCATACGGAAGGAGGCGCAGTCATGAGCGAATTCATTGATTGGCTGGTAGCCTTTTTGTACGCTTCCATGCTGGCTGGGGTGCCACTGTTATTTGGCACGCTAGGAGAAATACTTACTCAGAAGGCTGGCAACTTAAACCTTGGCGTCGAGGGTATGATGTACATGGGCGCCGTATTCGGCTTTATGGGCGGCTATTATTTCGCCAGCCCCCTTCTTGCGTTGGTCTTCGCCTTTTGTGGCGGTGCGCTGGGTGCGCTGATATACGCCTTTTTGACAGTGACCCTTCGGGCCAACCAGAACGTAACAGGCTTGACACTCACCATATTCGGCACGGGCCTTGCCAACTTTCTGGGTGGGAACATGATCAATGCCTCATCCACTGGCGCAGCGGTGGTTGCCGAACAAGTAAAAAACGCCTTCCGGCCTGTACAAATGGGGTTTTTAACCAATATCCCCTACATTGGTAAGCTGCTTTTCAATCATAGTATTTTTACTTACTTGGCAATTGCACTGGCGGTACTGGCGGGCTGGTATCTAAATCGCAGCCGTATGGGGTTAAATGTGCGGGCAGTAGGCGAAAACCCGGCGGCGGCAGACGCGGCTGGAGTGGATGTGAGCCTGTACAAGTACATTCATATAATCATCGGCGGCGGCATCTGCGGCCTTGGCGGCGGCTATATCGCTCTGGTGACCTGCGGCGGCAGCTGGACCTACAACGCTGTGGCCGGTCAAGGCTGGATTGCGGTAGCGCTGGTAATCTTTGCAGCATGGAGCCCTTACAAGGCCATTTTGGGCTCCCTGGTCTTCGGTGCGCTAAGTGTGCTGCGGTTGTATATCCCCAATTCTGTAATCTCCATCCCTGCCGCAGTCTTCGCCATGGTGCCCTTTGTAACCACCTGTATCGTGCTGGTGGTATCCAGCATCCGCCAGCGAAGGGAAAGCCAGCAGCCCAGGGGCTGCGGGGTGAATTACTTTAGAGAAGAGCGGTAACAAACTACAAAGCTGTATAAAGAGGGCTGCCTTGAACATCAGGGCAGTCCTTTTTGCTTTCAGGAAAAAATCACTTTCACTCATAATTAAAAAGATAAAGAGTATGTCATATTACTTTTACCGTTGTAACATGGTGCAAAATATGTACTTTACATACGTTATCCATTATACTGAATGGAATAATGTGGATGATATGGATGCAGAAAGCTTTGGGG
>JAEYQQ010000178.1 GCA_023409955.1 Bacillota bacterium
AAGGTTGACACCTCCCGGATGAAATGGATCCCAGCACGGTACTGCACAGGATCAGGTATGACGGATCTGCCGCCGGATCAACGAAGGCGAGCAACGGGACGGAAAACAGTTACCTCTGTCACTTGGCTGTATGTCTGATGAGATCTCCGCGAATATGCTCGGGATACACCGGAGCGGGAATGAGTAGCAAAGGAGCGCAAAGAATGAAACCCTCCCGCGGGGTGAGCCGCAGGAGGGAAATATGGTCAGGACTTATTCAGCCATCAGCATTTCCATAGCGGCCTGTGCATTAGCCAGTTCTGTAGCAACGTCAGCACCGTTCATGATGCTCTCCAGCATAGGATACAACACGTCGTTGGTGATGGCGGAGGAGGCGTCCACACCCTGCAAATAGGGGATACCATACTGCAACGCAGCGCTCATCTCGGTCAGCAGTTCATTGGCAGCGATTTCCGGATCTTCCTTAACGCTCTGTAGATAGGGGGGGAAGCCGTTTTTCACAGACCACTTCTTGCAGATTTCGGTGGTGTTCCAGAACTTCATGAACTCATAAGCAGCAGCCTTGGCTTCGTCGGAGACGCCGGCGGTGACTGCGAAGCCGCAGCCGCCCAGGTCATAACCACGGCCGGCGGGTCCTTCAGGCAGCATATGCACGCTGAAATCCAAACCGTTGGTGATGCAACCATTGATGCACCAGGGACCATTGATGTACATGGCGACCTGACCTGCGAACAGAATGTTGTCGTAGTCAGCTCCGGTTGCACCCTGCGCGGAAACCTTAGCCTTCATGGCGTCCTGGATCTGGGTGAAGGTTTTCACGGCAGCTTCGCTGTTGATGCAGGGCTTGCCATTCTCGTCCACCAAACGGCCTCCGTTGCAGTACAGCAGGTTCACGAACACAGAGCTGGAGCTCACGGGGATGCCGAAGCCGGAAATGTTCTTTTCGGCGTTGGTCAGCTTCACAGCGTACTCGAATAGCTCATCCCAGGTGGCGGGGGCTTTTTCAGGATCCAGACCGGCCTGGCGGAACAGTTCCTTGTTAATGTACAGGTAGTGGCTGTTTACCTGCATGGGGATCATGTACTGATTGCCGCCCTCGGAGAACAGATTCCAGACGCTGTCAGGAATGGTGGAGCGGTCAAAACCTGTGGTGCTGAAGAAGTCGTCCACGGTCAACAGGCTGCCGGTGTTAACATAGGTCAGCAGCGCATCGTTGCCCAACAGGATCATTTCGGGCGCGGTGCCGGTAGCCAGAGCCGAGGGGAGTTTCTCATGAAAATTGCTCCAGGGAATAATGTCCATGTTGATTGTTATACCCTTGTCGTTGGTGGCGTTGAATTCATCGACGATCTCCTTTAGGATCTCACCGTCAGAGCCGGTGACGCCGTTCCAGAAATTGATCTCGATGTCGGCCTTTGCGGACGGCATCATGCCGAGCACCATGACGAGAAAAAGGATCAGGGCGGACAGTTTCCTCATACCGGGTTCCTCCTTTATTGTGCAGCGTGAATGCCCATACTGTGATCCGATAGTATGGAGCCAATCTGCTGCTTTGTTGTCGTCATTATAGCACTGGTAAAATTCTATGTCAACGTTTACATGTATATAATGGCAAACAAAATTACCAGAATAACTGCCAATTAAGGGAAATTCGGATATGGGCAGCTTGCAATATATATGAAAAGAATAACTTGATGAATACGTTTACATTATGTATAATGGATAAGCGGAAAACATATCGGAAATGAGGAGTTATGATGAAGCGGCTTGTCACTATGCAGCAGATCGCTGATGAAGCCGGTGTTTCCACGGCGACTGTTTCCAGAGTGCTGACCGGTCAGGGGCTGGTTGGCGCGGCAACCCGTGAGCGAGTGCAGGCGCTGATCGATAAATATCACTATACACCGAACTCTGTGGCCCGCAGTCTTGTCCGGAAACAATCCAACATGCTGGGTATGCTGGTACAGGATATCAGTAACCCCTATTTTTCCACCCTGTATCTGGAGGCGGAGCGTTACGCCATTGAGCAGGGATATACTCTGCTGATTTCCAGTTCCCTCACCTTTGAGAGCGAGAAAATCGCACTGCAACGCATGCGGGAATGGCAGGTGGACGGCGTGATCATGATCTCCTCCAGCATTGACTGGACAGACCGGAATCCGCAGGTGCTAGACTGCATCCTCGCAATGCAGAAGAACGTCCCCATGGTTCTTATCAATGAGCCAATCGATGATTTTGATATTCCGTTCGTTGTAGCCAATAACTATCAGGGCTACAAAACTGCGATGGATCACCTGTTTTCGCTGGGTCACAGGGAAATCGCGTTTGCCGGCGGTATGAACAACAACACCACCATGCAGCTACGGCATGATGCTTATACGGATGCGTATCGGGCTCGTGGCTTGACGCCGGATCCTGTCATGACCAAAATGCTGGGGTATGGCCACGAAGACGGTAAACAGGCGATGATGCAGATACTATCATCGGCCAGAGTGCCGACTGCTGTGCTCTGTGCCAATGACGTCACCGCAATGGGCGTGCTGAATGTATGCCGGACTCAACGGCTGGATATTCCCGGAGATATCTCTGTGGTCAGCTGCGACAATACATTCATCGCGGAAGCGTCCTGTCCAGGGCTGACCAGCATCGACGTGGCCCCAGGCGAACAGGGCGTGACGGCTATCCGGGAACTGATCGATCTGATCAGAGGTGAGGAGATCCCGCGGGTTACGTATGTGCCCAGCAATCTTGTGATCCGCGGCAGCACGGGGAAAGCCGTTAGACGAGATATCTGACGTAGATGCGAGGTATCGAATGAACGAACAACACATGCTTTTGAGAAGCATGATCAAGCAATTCCCAATAAGAGGCGTTTTTTTAAGCCCAGCAGTGAATCGTAAGGTATATGTTATCACTGAACTCATGGGCATTCATACCTTAATCTACCTTCTTACGTAGAATATCCAGTAGATATTCTTTTGAGAAAACGGATACTCCGCTACTTCAGCGCATCTTCATAGATATTTTTCCAAGTGTTCAGACGTTGTATGTATAAATGTTATGTAGAAATTTTTCTCCGTGGAATTCTTCAAAATATTGTTCACCGGTCTTTTTAAATCCTACTTTCTCTGCAGTCCTGATCGATGCAATATTATCTACAGAGATATGAGCATATATTACTTTGACCTTCATCACATAGACTGCAAAGTTAATAATAGCTGTCAATACTTCGGATATATACCCTCTTCTCCAATACGATGGCTGCAGATCATAACCTATATCAACTTCAGCTTTTTCCCGATTCCAGCAGTGAAAACCACACGTCCCTATTTTCTCGCTATTTTCTTTCAGAATAATAATCCATCTATGTTGATTCCTCGGATCACTTTCAAGATAAAAATCAATCCATTTCTGTGCCTCTTCTTCACAACTGCATGGATTCGAATCATAAAGAAATTGATTCACTTCATCCGTTGAAAACTGTTTATGGAAAAATGCCGTATCCTCATAACCTATATTTTTTAAAATCAACCGCTGCGTTTCTAAATCTCTGAACACTTCTGCTCCTCCGTATAATTCAGATTAGAGACTTTGCACCCCTTGCGTATTCTGCAAATCATCACGAATGGTGGTCGTGGTGTTATTAATCGTCTACATGCGTACACTTTACACATTATTATATAATATAGCAAAACCATAAAATTTCGCAATCAAAGGGAACCGTTCGTTAAGTTGAAAAACGGTATTTTCTTAGCAGTTCGATCATTTACACCCATTAGCAAAACGTAAGGGCTAATGACAAAACGAAAGCCTTGTTGATTAAATGATTGCTTCTGGGCATAAAAAATATGCACCCACCGGGGAAGTGGGTGTATATTCTATTTGGACAATTATGACCACTATCTGCAGACTCTGGTGGAGAAATGCTCAGAAACTGCATTTTTATAGATGCATTTTCTGTGTAGCTTTGGTTTTACATATAAACATAAGAAAAGGACTGAGACCTTGTATCAAAGCGTTAAGTAAAGCCTACTTCATATCGTGTGCCATTTGAAAACAAAATACCACTGGTCAATTTGATGCAAAGAATACAAGTGTTTATATCATGAAAATTATTGTGACCGTTATCAATCCAGGCAGAGCAAGTTTATCCTTCGTTCTTTATGGATTCGTGATACCAAATAACGATTGACAAAAAACGCAGTAGCGTTACAATAATGTATTACTACAACAAGAAACGCGAGGCGAAATAATGAAAACAAAAAAATCCACCCGAATAAAGACATTGCATATGCTTTACCGATAAGGATAATAACAGATACTGTTACACCATCATGGAGAGCGGAAAGGACGGAAGTATCGTCGTGTCGAAGGCAGAGATTAAAGAAACTCTTGAAAGCACGCTCCCCGAAAAGTCTTCTTATAAGCTCCTTTTCATAGGCAACAGCGCAACCTACGTAAACGATATCCCCGCAAACCTCGCGGCGCTCTGTGCAAAGAAGGGCATCACCATCACCCAAAAGCAGATCGTTCCCGGCGGACGCACGCTTGAACAGCACGCAGACGACGCTTCGCTTTATACCGAAATCGCAAAGGGATACGATGCTGTATTTATTCAGGAAAACGGTACAATGCTGACCAACGATGCAGGACGTCAAAAGAGTCTGGCGGCTATCGAAAAGATTGGCAAAGCGGTTCATGAAAGCGGCGCAAAGTTCTACTTCTACGTAAGACCGCCTTACGGAAAGAATCTTGACGGCTATGTAAACTTCGACCAATGCAAGATTTTTGACGAACACTTCACCCCTGCAGCAGAGGAATTCGACGCTTCCTGCGTTTACGTTAACCGCGCATTCGCTTATGCAATCAAGAATTGCTATGCAAACCTGTGGGGCTCGGATAACGCGCACACCAACATCCGCGGCGCATATCTTGCAGTCTGCACGTTCTATGCAACACTTTTCGGAAAGAGCGCAACCGAGCTTGATATTGCATACGGTCTTCCCGAAGCAGAAGCCAAGGAGCTTCAAAAAGCTGCAGACAAGATCGCACTCGAAGGCGTTATTCCCTGGGAAAACTGATTATAATACAAAAAAGACGGAATTTTCCGTCTATTTTGTTTTGCCTATTTAGCTGTTATCTTATTTTTACGCAGCTTAACGAACAATAGCACGCCTGTTATTAACGCTACCGCAGCGATAACGCAAACGATCACGACCGTTTTGCCGCCCGATGCTTCATCGGATTTAAAATCCTAGCATCCGAAACGTCGGAGCCGGCTTCACTCTGATCCTCGGAAGGATTATCGGATTTACCGTTGTCTTTTATGGTGAAGCTGTCGAGAACGAAGCAGTTGACCTGCTTTGTCGTTACAATGAGGCTGTCATCCTTAACCGTCACGGTCGTGTAAGCGGGCTGTGTCGGTGTGGGAGTCACGAGAATTGCCATTTCCTCTTCATATGTGGTGTCTCCTGCGGTATCATGGTTGAGTGCAGTCGAGCCGATGGTGGTGTAAACGGTACCTATTCCCTTTTCGATAGTTTCATCGACAGATTTGGTAACTATCTTGCCGTCCTTCATCGGATAGGTTCGGGTAACGCGGTGGGAGTGGCCTTGAATAACAAGGTCAACGTCGTAACCCTCGATAACGTCGTAAAGCCAAGGTCTGTCCTGACCTCCGCCCATACGGTGATATACCGGCTGGTGGAAGAGCATTATGGATGGTTTTAGTGGGGGTTTTACAATGAAACTATTCCTATGACAATGAAACTTTTATCGGCACAATGAAACTAACTCGGTCACAATGAAACTTTCTCGCTCACAATACTAACCTAAAAGGAAAAGTTTCATTGTGAGTGTGTTTCGGGAAGAAAAGGCTGCCGAATTAGGTGGTAAAAACACACCGCTAAACTCATGATGAAACTTATCCAAAGAGAAAAACAGCCGAAAACTCTTGCAGGACAAGGCTTTTCTGCAAAAAGAAAGAACCACAACTACGATACCTACTGTATCACAATTGTGGTTCTTATTTGGTATGCCCGGCAGGATTCGAACCTGTGACCTTTGGAGTCGGAGACTACAGAAAAGCTAGAAGAATCAATACTTTGCAGACTTGAGGTGGCGTGTACTTTGATATCTTAAAGGGATGGCGAAATCAATATGGTATTAATATTTCTTCTGTAATGGCAACTATCTTGAATTGAGTAATCAGTTTATCACATAGGTGTACATGATAAACATCAAGAAATGCAAGTATACTGCCTTACACAGTAGAACCGCTAATTTGAGGATTTTAGCGGAGCATCAACAGAAGTGCATACGATAATTGTTTGCATTTCATTGGCATCACTAATTAAAATCATTTAATGTGTAAAAAACGGTAAGAATAGACGCCATATTAAACAATTTTTATTGTCTAAAATTATTCTTATAAAAGACAGATTTCACCCTGTTTTTTTCACAAATTTACCCTTATATATATAGGGGACAAAAAGCGAGCAACAAAGCGAAAGCAAAAACAGGAAGAACAAAGCAGCACTTCTGACGCTTTCGCTGCTGAAATACATAGCCCGCATACATATCCAGCATTCTTTGATACTCTGGCTGGCTTACCACCCTATCTTTTCGCCGCATTTTGCGCAAACACTCTCGTTTGAAATCATCTGCTTTGCGCCACAATTTGTACATGTTGCAACGTAGTTAGGCCTGGAAGCGCCACCTGCAACCTTCTCCAGTTCGTTATCACCGAGTGGTTCTTTTTGTTCCATTCCGCATTGATTAACGGTAATTTTTTTATTCATGAGAAAGTCTCCTTTTTTTGTAAATGTCTTTCTCTATTTAGTATACCATTGACCGACCGAAGACTCAATCGAAAAGTGTCTGATCAAGAATACTTCTCGCCCTATCCCAACAGAAATTTAGACGACGATTTATGGATAAGCAAGGCGAGTTGGTACTTACATTGATTGCTGTAATCGCACAGGAGAACAATCAGAGCCGCCGGTTCAACATCCGTTGGGGTTGTCAAAGCTGTATTGAGAACTGTACCCATATTGATTATGGACTATTTATCAAGATTAATCATTGACGTTGACGTAAACCTAACCTATAATAAAGAAAACCACCTTACAAAGGAGGATGTTTAAAAATGAAACTTGATGAATATCATGCCTGGTTAGAAGAGGTGATGAGTATTACTAAACGAGGTGCTAATGATGTAGTGTCACGCCTACGTCGCGCAATGAAATTGTTGGATGTTAACACTATTGATGAGACTACCATTGATGCTCTAATTGCCAATCTAGAGTTTCAATCTTTCAATAGTGTTATTAAATCCCAAATTAAGCGTGCAGTTTCTCTTTATCTAGAGTTTTCCAAAGGGTTAAAATAAACGCAATAACAAGGTGACATTAAATGAACGCACTTTCACTTTTTTCAGGAGTTGGTATCGGAGAATTCTACTTGAAGAGTATTGGTATTAATGTTGTTTTAGCGAATGAGATAAGTAAAGTACGAGCAACTGCTCATTCATTATTGTTTCCATCTTGTGAGATGATTGTAGCAGATATTACTGAAGAGAGTACGCAAAAAGAGATTGTTCGTCAAAGCTTGAATCTTGACGTAAATATGGTTATAGCGACACCTCCATGTCAGGGACTGAGTTCTGCAGGTAGAAACAAGACAGATGAAAAACTATACCACGATCCAAGAAACTACCTTGTTCTTTCAGCACTAAATATTGTAAAGTGTCTACAACCTGACTACTTCTTCATTGAAAATGTGCCACGTTTTCAACTTATGCGGTTTGTTCACGGAGAACAAATGTGCAGTCTCGTTGAGTTGTTGATGTATATGTTTAGTGATGAATACGAATTAGATTGCAGAGTATTGAATGCTTCTGAGTATGGTGTTCCTCAGACGCGTTTTCGTGTTGTATATCGTATGTGGAAAAAGGGTTTAGTTTGGACTTTGCCTGAGAAGCAGACCCAGATTACGTTGCGAGAAGCTATAGGTGATCTCAAGTCTATTGAAGCAGGTGAATCAAGTTGCTTAAAAAATCATTATGCACGCCCACATCCACAAAATCAGATTGATTGTATGAGACATACTGCATCAGGATGTTCAGCATTCAACAATGATAT
>JAEYQQ010000048.1 GCA_023409955.1 Bacillota bacterium
CAGATGATGTGCTTGAGGCTTGCCATCTGCTGGAATTGCAGGAGGTCCACCATGGCATCGCAGCTTCCGCATCCAAGCCGGTGATGCATTGGCTTTCAAAAAACAACATCCGGCTGAACATCTGCCCTACCAGCAACATCATCCTTGGCCGGGCCAAGGGCTACACAGAGCACCCCATCCGAGTTTTGTATGACCATGGCATTCCCGTAACCATCAATACGGATGACCTGCTGATCTTCAATCAAAGTGTCTCCCAGGAGTTTATGAACATATACCAAGCAGGCCTGATGACCGCTGAAGAGCTGGATAGCATTAGGCTGACTGGGCTTGGTAAACAATAATTGCAGTTTTTCTGTACACAAGAACTCAAAGGAGAAAGTCGTATGGATTGGAAAGAGCAATATACAAAGGCGCATAAACCCAAACTGGCCGAAGTGAATGATTACTTAACCCAGGATAGCAAGACCCTATTTGCCAAGTTTAACACAATACTCAAAAGCACATACGGCCTTGGATATGTGGTGGTTGCCTATTCCGACACCAGTGGTTGGAAGTATAAGTATGGCCATAGCGGCTTGATCCTGGTGAACAACGTCTGCTTTCATCATGGCGTATTTTCTGTGGAAGGGATTGATGTGGTAAGCCAGAGCACTTTGGATGAGGCAATCTCCAAAGTGGATCAAATGTACCATGATGGATTCATGGAGCGATTCACCGCATTCTCCCAAAAACGTGCCGAGAAAAAGAAGCAAAAAGCCAAAACCTTGCCACCCACCGGCAAAAATATGAATCAGTTCCGTTGGCCCGCCATGGTATCACGTCAAGACTTGATCAAGCTGTATAACAATGACGCAAAAGGTATCTTGGATGAAGCACTGCTCAACGAAATCGGCTTTACCATGTATGCCAGATGCAAGGAAGCCCGTGATATTTATGAACTAATGGAAACATGGAAAGTAAAATGCCTGCACTGTGGTAACGTTCTTGATTATGCAGACATTATTACATGCGCCTGCGGCCAGCAATATACCTGCAGGGAATACCGCCGAAGCTATCGGGCAAACAATATGCCCCGTGGCGAGGCATCCGGTATTTTTGACAAATTCATTTCAGATTGGGAAAAGGCACAGGATAGCGCTGTCAAGATGCGGCTCATCGACAATTTGGTTCACGAATTTCACATTTCCAGCATTGCGGGCACACAAAACCGTCCTGTTGGTGTAAATCTGATCCAGGGAACAAAAGAACAGGTCACTGCACTGATTGAATCATTGGCATACGGCACGTCAGATGACACATAGGCTGCTGCCCAGTAAGCTCTGATGATGATAGACATGAAGCCCGCTGCATAACCGCGGACTTCATACAAGGAGTCTTCCAAGGGCAGGGGCTTTGGGTTATAGCGTTACCCCATCCTTAAATATGGCCAGATCCCGCTTGTCCAAAGCTTCGGATTTGGCTTTTCTCGTACCCGAAGCGATATCCAGTACCAGTTGATACAAGTCCTGGGTCAGATCAGCCATGGAGGTATCCTCCAGCAGGCGGCCTGCGTCAAAATCAATCCAATTACTCTTGCGCATAGCCAATGCGCTGTTGCTGGCAATTTTCACTGTGGGCACCGCACAGGCAAAGGGCGTGCCTCGACCGGTAGTGAACAGCACCATATGGGCACCGGAATACAAAAGGGCGTTGGAGGCCACCAGGTCATTGCCAGGGCTTTGCAAAAGATTCAAACCCTTTTCATGAATGGGTTCGCCATAAGTGAGGACATCCATCACAGGGGCAGTGCCGCCCTTTTGCACACAGCCCAGCGATTTGTCCGCCAGGGTGGTAATGCCACCCTCCTTGTTTCCGGGGGACGGGTTTTCATCAATGGGCTCATTATGGCGCATAAAGTAATCTTTAAAGTCATTGATCAGTGACACCGTCTTAGCAAAAACTTCCCGATTCACACATCGCTGCATAAGCAGGGTTTCCGCTCCAAACATTTCAGGAACCTCGGTCAGTATGGCGCTGCCCCCTTGGGCAATCACATGGTCGGAAAGGCTGCCCACCAGTGGATTGGCGGTTATGCCGGAAAAGCCGTCCGATCCGCCGCATTTAAGCCCCAGCACCAGCTCAGAAGCGGGAACCTCCTCACGGGTGTTTGCTGCAGCAATATCACAAAGTTCCTTCATGATGCCAAGGGCTGCTTCCACCTCATCCTCCACATCCTGAGTGACTAGAAACCTGATGCGGTTTTCATCATATTGCCCAAGCATCTGTTTCATCTGGGATACTTGATTGTTCTCACAGCCAAGCCCCAGTACCAATACAGCACCGGCATTGGGATGGCGGATCAGGCCGCACAGCGCCTTTTGGGTATACTCATGGTCTCCGCCAAGCTGAGAGCATCCATACGGATGGCTGTATGCCACCACAGCCTCCAGTCCGCCATGCACAAACTGCTGAGATTCCACCTCGATCTGCTTGGCGATGGCATTGACACAACCCACCGTGGGCACAATCCACACCTCGTTGCGGATACCAACCTTGCCATCTGGCCGTTTATACCCCATAAAGGTCTGAGCGGGCTTAGGAGCTAAAGGCACTACCTCGGGATGGTATTCGTATTCCAGCAACGAATTGAGGTCGGACTTAACATTATGGGTGTGCACATGGCTGCCAGACATAATATCAACATTAGCGTGGCCAATGGGAAATCCGTACTTTATAACCTTCTCACCGGCGGCAATATTACGGATAGCAAACTTATGACCAGCAGGAACATCCTGTGCAAGCCGAAGCTGCACCCCTTCCAAGACAATCAACGTATCTTTCTTTAACACTTCCACCGCTACAGCCACATTGTCGAAAGGGTGGATCTTCACATAACTTTGCATAGTTTTATTCCTCAAACAACTTTTTCATAGCATTGCGGGGGCCGATGGCTCGAATGTTGTTTAGGTGCTCTGCCACTGCATCAGCAAATCCGGGTATCATCGTCATGTCCTGTCCCCAGAAGGGTACATGGGAAGCAGCGATCCGTGCATATTCCAAAGCGGACTTTCTGCTGTGCTCCGCCATAAACGCAAGCGTAGGCAGATCATCCAGCAC
>JAEYQQ010000087.1 GCA_023409955.1 Bacillota bacterium
TGGGAAAGCGCCGCACGGACGTTTTCCGTAGGCAAGGCGGGCAGCAATACCGCTTCACTGCGTAATCGTGCAGGCTGCCTGATAGCCTGTTCAAGCCGCATGGAATACTCCTCCTGTCATAACAGCCATTCTGGGGCTACTCCATGCTATGCACCTATCCGCATCTTGGTTCATACGGGATACATCGGTGTTGCAAACCATGAAGAGTACAACAAAACGAGGGAGCCGAAGCTCCCTCTCCGCTCCTCCGGTAAGGTTTTCCACAGGAGCATGATTTTATTCTGTTAAGGGTACATCTTCAAAAGATGCTGCAACCGCCGCCGGCTCTGCCAGCAAGCTTTCAAGCTTGGCCAGCAACTCAACACGACCGGCTTTAGAATCGCTGGAAAATGGGATGATCTCCCATGGCTGAACAGTAAGCGCACGGCAGATAGGTGCAATGTGCTTCATGCGGGCACCTCGGCTGATTTTGTCAGCCTTGGTGGCAATAACGGTGAATGGAATATTCATTGCCCGAAGGTATCTGTTCATATCACAGTCATCTTGAGTTGGTTCATGGCGGATATCCACCAGGTGCAGTACATGCTTTAAGGTTGGTGCAGCTGTAAAATAGCCTTCCATCATCATGCCCCAGCGCACCTTTTCCCCTTTATCAACCTTGGCAAAACCGTAACCCGGCAAGTCAATGAGGTGAAAGGTTTCATTGATCAAAAAAACATTGATGAGCCTCGTTTTTCCTGGGGTGGAGCTAGTTTTTGCCAGCGCATTCCTGCGGCACAGGCAGTTGATAAGAGAGCTTTTGCCAACATTGCTTCTGCCAGCCACCGCAATCTGTGTCAGTCCTTCGCCTGCAAATGTACCATACCCTGGCATGCTTGTTATAAATTCCGCCTTGTTGATCTCCATTCTACACTCCCGCCCGCATATCCGGCCGTCCCGCAGGTCCGGCTTCACTGCTCATGCTCAGATCCATAGGAACCTCCGCCTTTGCCGTTTCGGGTAAAGGCTTGTAGGGCACGGGCTTTTGGGTCAGAGCCACCGCTAATACATCATCGAGGGTATTGACCTTGACAACCTTAAACAATTTGATTACATGGGGTGGGATCTCTTCCAGATCCTTTTCATTTTCCTTGGGGATAATCAGCGTGCGGATGCCTGCACGGTAAGCAGCCAGCGTTTTTTCTTTCAAACCGCCTATGGGCAGTACACGGCCCCGTAGGGTGATCTCACCGGTCATGGCGACATCTTGTCTTACCGGTATGCCCGTCAGGGCAGACACCAAAGCAGTTGCCATGGTCACGCCGGCTGATGGGCCATCCTTAGGCACTGCGCCTTCCGGCACATGAATGTGGATATCATCCAGCTTGTAAAAGTCGGGTGGCAGGCCCAGAGCCTGCGTATGAGCGCGAACCCACGAGAGGGCTGCCCTACCGCTTTCTTTCATCACATCACCTAAGTGTCCGGTTAGCTGCATGCCACCTGAGCCTTGCATGATGGTGCACTCCACAGCCAGCAGCTCGCCGCCGACGGTAGTATAGGCAAGGCCGTTTACGACACCGACCCTAGGCTCCTTCTCCGGCAGATCCCGCAAATAGCGCTGAGCGCCAAGGTATTCCTTCACCAAAGAAGGTGTTACATGCACTTCTTGTGTATTGGTATCCAGCATTTGCACTGCAGCCTTGCGTACAACGCGGGCCAGTACCCGCTCCAAGCGGCGTACACCAGCTTCACGGGTATACCCTTCAATGGCCAACCGCATTGGCGCATCACCCATCCGGATAGCTTTAGGAGCCAAGCCGTGTTCCTTGATCTGCTTGGGTAAAAGATGCCGTTTAGCGATTTGAAGCTTTTCCTCCTCCGTATAACTTGGGACCTCAATTACTTCCATGCGGTCCAGCAGCGGAGCGGGAATGGTATCAATGGCGTTAGCTGTGGTAATGAACATAACTTTGCTCAAATCAAAGGGAAGCTCCAGATAATGGTCGCGGAAGGCATTGTTCTGCTCTGCGTCCAAAACCTCCAGTAAAGCTGCAGCAGGATCCCCCCGGAAATCGGAAGACATTTTATCGATTTCATCAAAAAGGAAAACCGGATTCAATGTCCCAGCCTGCTTAATGCCGGAAATGATGCGGCCGGGGATAGCCCCGATATAGGTGCGCCGGTGGCCGCGAATCTCGGCCTCATCACGCACACCACCCAGCGACATTTGCACAAACTTTCGGCCTATGGCCCTTGCTATGGAGCGGACAATGGAGGTTTTGCCGACACCAGGAGGGCCCACAAAGCATAGGATGGGGCCACGCATATCGTTTTTCATACGGCGGACAGCAAGGTATTCGATTACGCGCTCCTTCACCTTTTCCAAGCCGTAATGGTCTTCAGCCAAAATGCGGCGGGCACGCTTCAAATCCAAATTGTCTGGGGTTGTTTTCCCCCAGGGCAGATCCAGGATCCATTCCACATAGGTACGGCTGACACCCACCTCTGGCGTGCCTGGGGACATACGGCTTAAACGGTCCAATTCACGATTGACTTTATCCCTGGCTTCTTGGTTGAGGTCAGTCTTTAAAGCGCGGTCACGCAGATCCTCCACATCGGTAGCTTCCTTGTCACCAAGCTCCGTCTGGATGGCCTTGATCTGCTCACGCAAATAATAATCTTTCTGATTCTTTTCAATCTGTTTTTTGATACGGGCCTGCACCTGCTTTTCCACAGCGGCAAGCTCCGTTTCCCTGGCCAGTATGCCACAAAGCGTCTCCAACCGCCTTGCAACATTCACTTCTTCCAGTATTTGCTGCCGATCTTCCAGATGGGTCAGCACATTGGCTGCGATAATATCTGCCAGCTGATCAGGCTTGTCCACCTCATTGACAGAGCGCAGTGTTTCGGGAGATACTCTCATGCTTGCTTTTGCATATTCTTCAAAGAACTCATGAGTGGTGCGTACCAAGGCCTGCAGCTCCAGGCTTTCATCCTTATCCGATTCTGCAACAGGGCGAACATCGGCTGCCATGTAGGGGTCTTCTTCTACCACAGCTTCCAGTACGGCCCGCTGCTGGCCTTCCACCAAAACGCGTATGCTGTCGCCTGGCAGGTTCAGCACCTGCTTTACATGGGCAATTGTGCCTACTCGGCAAAGGTCTGACAGGGAAGGCTCATCTACATCAGCATCCATCTGTGCTACCAGGAATATCTGCTGATCCTCCAGCATCGCTTGCTCTAAAGCAGCAACACTGCGTGAGCGGCCCACATCAAAATGCAATACCATATGGGGAAAAACCATCAAGCCGCGCAGCGGTAAAACCGGCAGGCGGACAAGTGGCATCTTTTTGCTTCTTGGCATACAGGTTCCTCCTTAACTTGGAAAAAGACCTTAATCTAGACTTTGTATACATACTATATACCACAAATACGTATACAATAATCTGAAAAGGCAATCAGGCATCATTATCCATCGCTTTGCAATGAAAAAGATGCGGATTCTTGATCTTTTCGAGTTTCCTATTATAGCAACTCACCGCAAGAAAAGCAACTGCCGCATATGCATCGCATACAATCAGTAGTGCATATTAGTATGCATCTGTGACAGCAAAAAGCCAAAGCCTGCCGTGATCATCCTTCCATGACAGGCTCTGGCATAATGCACTTAACGCATACTGCTGGCCATACCACTTTTATGCCTTTTCCTCTATACCAGCCGCATGGCCGATAGCTGTCTTTTCTGTCTTCTCCACTCTTCCGCTGGCAGCAGCCTTTTCCTGAAGTACCGGGCTGGGCCAATCCTTGGCAGGCCGTGCCGCCGCCCAGGTATCCGGCATAAGCATGATTTCAATCGCCTGTTCCAAGGAATCCATGGGTGTGATCTCCATATCGATGTTATCAAAACGTTCGAGCCGGTTTTCCCTTGGCACCAGAACCCGGTTCAGCCCCGCACGCCTTGCTGCTTCTACCTTTTGCGGCACGCCTCCGACAGGCATTACCCTGCCCCTTACGGATACCTCTCCTGTTACTGCAAGTGTGCCATCCACCGGCCTGCCGGTCATAGCGCTGGCTGCCACAACTGCCATGGCCACACCTGCGGATGGGCCGTCCACCGGCGCACCACCAGGAAAATTGATATGGATATCCATGGTATCAACGGGATAGCCCATGGAGCGCAGGAGTGTCATGACATTTTCCGCAGACCCCCGGGCGGTGGATTTGCGCCGCATACGATGCCCATCCTGGCCCAGCTCTTCCTCTTCCACAATGCCAGTAACAGTCACCTTGCCCGTACCTAGCTGTGCAACCGCCTCAATCTCCATCAAAGCGCCCTGGTGGCTGTCAAACACAGCCAGGCCATGCACGCAGCCAACCCTGTTTTCCTGGTTTGCCAATGGATCTGGGCGAGCGGAATAATGGCCGGAATGGATGACCCATTCCACATCCTTGCGCGTTATCTCATTTCTGTCTTCCAACTGCGCAAGGCCTGCACACATTTGAACAATGTTCACGGCGTCACGGCCGCAGGCTGCATAGCGCCCTATCAGGTTGGAATCCCTTTTATCCATGGTGTAACCAGCTCGTTTGGCTGCATTGGCAGCAATATCTGCAATTTCTTCCGGCTCCAAGGCCCGAAAGTATATCTCCATACAGCGGGAGCGCAGTGCCGGGGAGATATCCGCAGAGCTGCGGGTAGTGGCGCCTACCAGGCGAAAGTCTGCTGGCATGCCGCGCTTGAATACTTCATGGATATGCCGGGGGATGCTTGTATCGTCGGCATTATAATAAGCCGATTCAAACATAACCTTACGGTCTTCCAACACCTTTAAAAGCTTGTTCATTTGAATGGGATGCAGCTCGCCGATCTCATCCAGAAAGAGTACGCCACCATGGGCTTTGGATACTGCGCCGGGTTTGGGCTGAGGTATTCCTTGCACGCCAAGGGGACCTGCGCCTTGATAAATCGGATCATGAACTGAGCCGATCAGTGGGTCGGCAATCGCTCTTTCGTCAAAGCGCACACAGGTCGCGTCCATTTCGATAAAGGGGGCGTTTGCCGCAAAGGGCGTGCCCTTGGTACGTTTGGCTGCCTCCAATACCAAGCGTGCAGCGCAGGTCTTTCCGATGCCAGGAGGTCCATATATAATGACATGCTGGGGATTTGCACCGCAAAGGATCGCCTTTAATGATTTAATGCCATCATCCTGTCCAATAATATCGGAAAACTTCACAGGGCGCACTTTTTCCGCCAATGGCTCGGAAAGGCGGATACCGCGCATACGCTGGAGATTTTCCATTTCCCGGTTACTCTCCTTGCGTACAGCAGGCTGGGCCTTTTTCTGCTGCCTTAGCTGCGAGAAGAAAAAAAGGCCCACCACCACCGACACAACCACTTGTATGCCCAGGAGCAAAAAATTAACCAACAATAAGCCCTCCCTTAGTCCTGTTTCTATGGCTAGGATGCGAAAAAGGAAGGTCCTCCATGTGTGGGAGTGGTTGGGCAGCCGTCCATTTCCACGCAATTATGGAAAATATGGCCTAGAAAAATCACAGCTCAAACCATCTGATGTAGCCTTTCAAATCTCCTGCAAAATACATAGCCTATTGCAGTCCATAAGGTAAATAGAAAAAGTGGCCAAGCCACTAAGGCAAGGCCACTTGATACTATGGTTTTTATGAAACACTGGGTTCTGGCTGGGTTGCTGCCTCTGCCTCCGGCAGTGTACGCTGGGTACGGGGCTTGCGTTTGCGAGGTTCACCTTCCACCAGCTTAGGTTTTCCGCCATCTTTCACCGCTTCAGCTGTGATAACACACTTGCTGACATCGTTTCGGACAGGCAGTTCAAACATGGTATCCAGCATAACACCTTCGATGATGGACCGCAGACCGCGAGCACCGCTTTTACGGGAAATGGCCTGCTGCGCAATTTCCTTCAAAGCAGCTTCTTCAAACTCCAGTGCAATGCCGTCCAGTTCCAGAAGCTTGGAATACTGCTTGACAAGCGCATTCCTGGGCTCAGTGAGAATTTTCACCAATGCTTCTTCATCCAAGGGATCAAGCGTTACCACGATGGGTAGGCGGCCTACAAACTCGGGGATGAGGCCATACTTGATCAAATCCTCCGGGCGAATTTGACTGAGCACCCGGCCGGACTCAGCATTATCCTTTTGATGCAGCTCAGCACCAAAGCCCAGCGTCTTTTTGCCGATACGGCTTTCAATGATGGGCGCAATACCGTCAAAAGCACCGCCGCAAATAAAGAGGATATTTGTCGTATCGATCTGGATAAACTCTTGATGCGGGTGCTTGCGTCCACCCTGGGGAGGAACGCTGGCAACTGTGCCCTCTAGAATTTTGAGCAGCGCCTGCTGAACACCTTCACCGCTGACATCCCTGGTGATGGAAGGATTTTCACTCTTGCGGGCAATCTTGTCGATTTCGTCGATATAGATGATGCCCCGCTGGGCTGCCTGAATGTCATAATCGGCATTCTGAATCAGTCTGAGTAGAATATTTTCCACATCCTCGCCCACATAGCCTGCCTCAGTAAGGCTTGTTGCATCGGCGATGGCAAAGGGAACGTTCAGTATGCGGGCCAGGGACTGGGCCAAAAAGGTCTTACCGCAGCCAGTGGGTCCCAGCATAAGGATATTGGATTTTTGAAGCTCTACATCGCCGCGCTTTTGAGGTGCGTTGATGCGCTTGTAATGATTGTATACAGCCACCGCCAAGGAGCGCTTGGCTTTATCCTGCCCTACCACATACTCATCCAACACCTGCTTCATTTCCGTTGGCTTGGGGATGGTTGTGGAAGCGGAATCGCCGATAACGGCCAGGTCGTCTGCGATGATCTCCTGACAAAGCAGGATGCACTCATTGCAGATGTACACATTGGGGCCGGCAACCAGGCGGCGGACCTGATCCTGTGTTTTGTTGCAAAAGCTGCACTTATGCACCTTTTGCTGTACACGGGGAGTGAAATCGTCTTTGGCCATTTTTTACCTCTAGGCGCGGCTTAACCGCGGCTGATAGATCTCGTCAATGATACCGTAGCTGAGCGCTTCTTCTGCATTCATAAAGTGATCGCGCTCCACATCCCGTTCAACCTTTTCCAAAGGCTGCCCGGTCATCTGTGCCATGAGGCGGTTCATTCGCTTTTTGGTGTTCAACAACCATTCAGCGCGAATCACCACGTCTGTAGCCTGTCCTTCAGCACCACCCAAGGGCTGATGGATCATAACCTCACTGTTTGGCAGCGCTAGGCGTTTGCCCTTTTCACCAGCCATGAGCAGGAATGCGCCCATGGAAGCCGCCATGCCGATGCACACTGTGCGGACCTGTGGCTTGATATAGTTCATGGTGTCGAATATGGCCATACCTGCAGTGACTGAGCCGCCTGGGCTGTTGATGTACAGGGAGATATCGGCATCAGGATTTTCCATCTCCAGAAACAGGAGCTGGGCCACCACGACGTTGGCCACGTCATCGTTGATGGGGCCGCCCAGAAACACGATACGGTCCTTCAGCAGGCGGGAGTAGATGTCAAACGCCCGTTCTCCACGGTTGGATTGTTCAATGACCATTGGGATCAAACTCATGGTGCTAGCCTCCTTTTGGCAGCAAACCGCTGCTTGGTGATTTTTTCTCTTGCACAGGCGCCGCTTCCATCCTTTGGTCTTGCATAGGCTCGGACGGAATGCGGCGCTCCTGTATCATATGAGCGACCAGCCAGAATTATGCCTGGTAAAACAGACGTTTTTCCCGACATGGTAATTATTGGTGGTCATGTTCCTCATGATCGTGGTCATGGCCTTCATGATCATGGTGTTCTTCTTTGACAAAGGTAGCTGTGGATTTCATCAGGTCAACAACCTTTACGATGCCGGCGGTATCGCGCAGGTATTCTTTCTGCCTGTCAGAAAGCTTCTTCTCATAAGCTTCCTTGTCCTGGCCGGCGCGCTTGGCCTGCTCAGAAATCTGTTTATCCACTTCTTCCTCGGTAGGTTCGATGCCTTCCGCTTTGCGGATGGCTTCCAGAACAAGCTCCACCTTCGCCCTGCCCTCAGCCTCGCCGCGGTACATATCACGCAGCTGCTGGGCGCTTTGGCCGATGTACTTCAAGTAATCATCCATTTTCAGGCCCTGGTAAGCCATACGAAGCTGCATTTCGCGAATGATCTGGTCCAGCTGTTCCTCTACCATGGGCGGGGGAACGTCCACAGACGCATTGGCAACAGCCTTTTCAATGAGGGCGTTTTCACGCTCTGCTTCCAAAGATTTTTCCGCTTCCTCTTCCAGCTTTTTACGGATATCAGCCTCATACTCGGCATAGGTATTGAAATCGCTCACATCCATGGCGAAATCATCATCCAGCTCCGGAAGCTCCTTTTTCTGGATGCCATTGACCTTCACATGGAACACAGCTGCTTTGCCGGCCAGTTCCTCGGAATGGTACTGCTCCGGGAAGGTTACGGGGATATCTTTTTCTTCGCCGATGGCAAGACCCACCATTTGCTCCTCAAAGCCGGGTATGAAGTGTCCGGAGCCGATAACCAGCGTCTGATTCTCAGCTGTACCGCCTGCAAAGGCTACGCCGTCAACAGTGCCTGCATAGTTTAGGTTCACTGTATCGCCCTGCTCAACAGCCCTGTCTTCGATATCCACCAGGCGGGATACACGCTCACGGTCGCGCTCAATGCGCTCTTTCACCATTTCATCCGACACAGGATGCTCATGGGTGGCGACAGTCAGGTTTTTATAATCTCCCAACGTCACCTCGGGACGAACGAATACTTCGCAGGTAAACTCCAGTGTTTTGCCGGAACCGATTTCAACGATGTCCACCTCAGGCTGATCCACGGGGAACAGATCGTTTTCCTTTACCGCTGCCTTGTAGGCATCGGGGAATACAGCATCAAAGGCATCATCATAAAATACGGCTTCGCCGTACATGCTCTCTATCAGCTTACGTGGCGCCTTGCCTTTGCGGAAGCCCGGCACGTTGATACGGCCGCGGTTTTTCAGGTACGACTTCTGCATGGCCTCATCAAACGCCTCGGCGGGAATTTGAAATGTAATTTTGACTTTGTTGCTGGATAATTTTTCTAACGTATGGTTCATGAAAACATCCTCCTGCCTATCTCATGGGCACAGCGCGCCCGTGCCCTCATGAGAGGGCATGAGTAGTGTAGCACAGGAAAGCCCCGGACGCAACCCGTCATGGGCTCTTGCGATTGGTTTTTTGCAAAAGCTCACTTTTCCGGCACCAAATGGGAAGTGCCAAGGCCTATCATTCCTGAAAGGCTACGCAAACCTGATACAGAACCGAATTTCCCGGTGGCATTGATCTTTTCGCCCATAAAAACAAGCGCCACTGTCTGACCCCCATCCAAATTCAGCGCCTGGGTTACGCCCATCTCCAACATTCTTTGCGCAATCCAGGGCAACCCTGTGCCCTTGCTTTTATTATGTCTGCCTTCCACTACGATGCTTACATAATGATTGGGTGCAACCATGCCAAAGACATTCCTAGGCTCCAAATTATTGTTGTGCCTGGTGATCAAATCAGCAAGGACGCCATCCTTGATGACAATCGGTCCAAAAGCAAACACATCTGTTGCACCCATATCGATATATTCCTGTGCGGTATGCGCCTTGCTCTTGAAAACACCGATACTGCCATCTTCAAAAAACGCCATGGTCTCCAGGTTAGGAAAGCCTTGCGTGTCGTTTTTAAAGGTTTCATCGCTGATGTTCTTGCCATTACGCACAATTACACCAATGGTTTCCTTGCTGTATCTACGATCGCCGAAATAGTCGTCGCTGACAGCGAAAACCAACTTATTGGCTCTTGCAATGACTTCAGGATACTTAAACTTTGTTCCTGGCTTGTCTGGATTGGACAGCACACTACACAGCCTTTGGTCCCCTTGACAGCGAAGAATGGATTCGTACCAGATCAATGGCTTATTGGGGTCGATATATCTTTGAATCTGAACACTTACATCCTTTGAGATATACAGCCACAATCCGCTCTTTTCATCTGCATGAACCAGTTCTTGCTGCTTACTGTCCGCGGGTAAAAACCCATCCTCTGTCAGCGGCGGCAAGTTGGGCCATGCCTCTTTGGGCGGAGATACAATGGGCTTGGGCACCGCGGTAGGCTTGGGTGTTTTGGCAGGCTTTGCCGCAAGCGTTACAGCACCGGTATCAGACTACGCAGGTAGGGCCTGCGAACTTTTTGCACATGGGCTGACGGTAAATAGCACCATATAGGCTGCCAAAATCATCAATACAGACCTTATTGCTTTCATCTTAAGCACCAACTTTGCATTGATTTCTATTTGATGTTTCTTGTCAGTCAAAATCTTTACCGGTGATGTTTTCAAAAAAATCACTTCTACAAACATCCGGCCCCACCAAAGATCGGACCAAACCAAATTCAGCACAGCTGTAAGAACCCGAGTCCTTAACTTTTAACTGATATACTTGTTGAGAAGTATGCTGTGCAAAACCAAGTACCGCCATATCCAGTGCTGTCCTTCCTCCAAAGGCTTCAAGGGGTTGACGCCAGTCCATTGTGATTTGGTTTTCCTTGTATAAGTGCAGGTACAGCTTTGGCACATCCCACAGGCCGTACTCTTGGGCTGACTCCGGATATTGGTCCGAATCTGCTGCCGCCTCCAGCGCATATCTGCTCAGCGCCGCACAGACCATATGGGCACCGTGACCATACTCGCCCCGTACATCATGGCTGATAACCACCAAGGGCTTATATTTGCGATAGAGATCAACAACAAAACGCTGAGTCTTCTCTTTTCCCCAAAGCCGATACATTTCTATCGCAGTGTCATAGCGTTTGTCTTTAAAGGCACCAATCACCGGATAGTTACGAACCCCAACCTCCCACAAGCCGTTGAGCAGTTCGCTGCGTCGGTTTACACTGGCACAGGTCATGTA
>JAEYQQ010000180.1 GCA_023409955.1 Bacillota bacterium
GGGGTGATGTGATTGGCTCCGGCGTATATGCGCATACGGCCAGCGACTGCTTTCTTGGTTACTTGTAAGATTTCGCGATACATGCCGTTGTCGAATGCATAAAACTCACCGGTGGTTCCAAAAGGAAAAATGCCATGTACACCGTTCTCACAAAAATATTCAATCAGACGCCTGTATGCGGGCTCGTTGAACCCCCCTTGTGGTGTAAGGGGAGTGACCACCGGAATGATAATACCTTCAGGCATGAAATACATATATACTCTCCTTATCGCTGAAGCCAAATTGTAGCCTTCCGCATAACGGGGGTACTACTGCGCTTTTATAACGCTGGGTAAAGCATCCGTAGTGTTATTTGCCATTGCGATGAAAGAAATGGCGTTCTTGTTTTGCTTATTACATGCGTTATGAACGCTGGATGGCTTCGGCCTTTGCGCGGCTTTCGCTGCAGAAGTGGCATGCTACGCTATGACCAGGTTTGGTTTCGCGAAGTTCCGGTGCTTGCGTGGAACAGATGTCCTGTGCCATCCAACAGCGGGGTGCAAAACGGCAGCCCTTGCCAGGATTGACGGGACTGGGAACATCGCCTTTGAGCACGATGCGGTGAATTTTTTGACCTATTCTAACTTTAGGTACAGCTGATAAAAGCGCAATGGTATAAGGGTGCATGGCGTTATCGAAGATCTCATCGGTTGGTGCCAGTTCGATAATCTGACCCAGGTACATCACCGCAATGCGGGTAGATATATGACGGACAACGCTTAGGTCATGTGAGATGAACAGAAAGCTCAAATCCCGCTTTTTCTGCAGGTCCACCAAAAGATTGATGATCGTCGCCTGGATGGAAACATCCAGAGAGGAGACCGGTTCATCACATACGATAAACTTGGGTGACAGGGACAGCGCTCTTGCAATACCGACAATTTGCCGTTTGCCGCCGTCCAGTTCATGGGGGTATTTATTGAGCAGGTCCTGTGTAATGCCTGCATCGGCGCACAATTCCTGCATCATGGCTTCCACCTTGCTTCGGCTGCCGACATGGTGGACCTTATACGCCTCCAAAAGGATGGAGCGAACGGTTTTGCGGGGATTCAGCGATGAGTAGGGATCCTGAAATATGATTTGCATTTTTTTACACATTTCAAGGCGCTCTTGTCCGCTGGCATCAAATACACTTTTCCCTTCAAAGAGCATCTCGCCATCGGTATGCTTATGCAATCGCATTAGCACGTTGCCTACAGTGCTTTTTCCGCAGCCGGATTCGCCAACCAACCCCAGTGTTTCGCCGGGATAAATATCAAAGCTGATGTCATCCACCGCATGCAGTTGCGCACCGCTTTTGGTGGTAAAGTACTTCTTCAGGTTTTTAACGCGAACCAGGGGCTGTCTTGTATTTTCGCTCATTTTACTGCCCTCCTGCCGCGCGATGGCACGCTACATAATGGTTATCGTTGACCTTGATCATGGGCGGCAGCTCCGACCGGCAGCTTTCCCCACAATGAGCGCAGCGCTCATGGAAGGGGCAACCAGGCGGTAGATGCTCGGGATTGGCCACCGTGCCAGGTATGGATACCAAGCGTTCCCGGGGGCCCTCCAGCCGGGGGATGGAATTAAACAATCCGTGGGTATAACTATGCATCGGATTTTGAAACACTTCATCCACAGAACCATACTCCACAATACGGCCAGCATACATTACAGCTACATTCTGGCAAATTTCAGCAATAATGCCTAGGTTGTGGGTAATCATCAGTAGAGAGCTGGAGTACTTTGTCAGCAGTTCCTTGATCAGCTCAAGAATCTGTGCCTGAATTGTAACATCCAATGCTGTGGTGGGCTCGTCCGCAATCAGCAAGGAGGGGTTGCAAGCCAGCGCTGCTGCAATGCCAACCCTCTGGCGCATGCCGCCGGAAAACTGATGTGGAAAATCATTCACCCTATGGCCAGGAATGCCTACTACTTCCAGAAGCCTGGAAGCTTCCTTGGTAGCCTCCTGCGCATTCATGTTCTTGTGCTTGCGCAGTACCATGCCAATCTGCTCGCCTACTGTAAACACAGGGTTTAGGGATGTCAAGGGGTTCTGAAATATCATGGAGATTTTATTGCCTCGAAGCGCCATGAGTTCCTTACTGCTCATTTTTAACACATTGTGGCCTTCAAAGAAAACTTCACCGCTGGTGATCTTACCGGCGGGCTGTGGTATGAGATTCAGCGTGGCCAAGGCAGTGGTGGTTTTGCCTGCGCCGCTTTCTCCCACCAGCCCAAGAGCTTCCCCCTTATGTATAGACAGGTTAACTCCGTTCAGGGCATAAGCGACGGCGCGGCCTGTTTCATATTTGACGCGGAGGTCTTTAATGGTAAGCAATGGTTCCAAAATAATATCCCCCTCTATCGCCGCAGCGCTAATTTTTATTCCGGGGATCCAGCACGTCTCGTACACCGTCACCCAGGAAATTAAAGGCTAGCACGGCTATCATCAACGCAATGGCTGGCACCATAACGACCCATGGTGCAGTGGAGAGATACTCACGGCCTTCAGCGATCATTACGCCCCAGGATGGTGCGGGTGGCGGCACGCCCAGGCCTAAAAAGCTCAAGGAGCTTTCTGTCATGATGGTACGGCCAAACTCCTGGCTCATGACAATAATCAACGGTGTCAGCACGTTGGGAAGTATCTGTGTGAACATGATCCGTACCTTGGATGCGCCCAGTACAGTGGAAGCATGAATATAATCCATATTACGGATCATCATTACATTTCCGCGTACTACCCGGGCGTATTGCACCCATCGTGTAAATACAAGCACAGCTATCAAATTGAAGGTACTGTTACCAAGTACAGCCATGACGGCAATTGCCAAAACCATAGGCGGTATGGAGACCTGGATATCGCTGATGCGCATGATCACCGTATCCACCCAGCCGCCAAAATATCCGGCGATGATACCCATGATGGTACCGATGATGGCAGTTAGGATTACCACAGCAAACGAGATTTTTAAGGAGACCTGACTGCCGATTAAGAGTCTTGAAAGAATGTCGCGGCCTAAGGCATCGGCACCGAATATGTTGTTATTCCATTGACCCGTAGGAGCCTTCAGCCGGTTGCGAAGAACCTGCTTTAGCGGATCATAAGGCGCAATCACATAAGCAAATACCGATAGAATAATGATCAAAATAACAAGAATGGAGCCAATGATGAAAAATTTGCTGCGTTTCATACGGCGCCAAAGTTCCTGCCTGCTCAAATAAATCCCTCCCTAATTGAAGCTCATCCGTGGATCGACAATGGTGTAGATGATATCAACCAGCAGGTTGACCAATACAAAACAGGCGGAAATAACCAGTAGAATGGACTGAACCAACGAAAAATCACGGTTACCGATAGCCTGTACAGTCAATGTTCCAATACCTGGCCAGGTAAATATCTGCTCGGTAACAATGGCGCCGCCCAGGAACGTACCAACTTGTAGGCCGATAATGGTGATAACCGGCAATATAGCATTGCGCAGCGCATATTTTGTGACTATTTCCCATTCGCTGACGCCTTTGGCATAGGTGGCGGTGATATAGTCCTCCTGCAGTACATCCACCATACCTGAACGTAGCATCCGTGTTACAAGCGCTGCCATCTGCATAGCCAAGGATGTGGCAGGCATGATCACATACGCTAAGCCGCCGTATCCCATGGCAGGCAGCCACTTTAAGTTGACAGCAAACACCAGCATAAATATCAAGCCCAACACTACGCCTGAGACTGATTGCCCCAGCATGGCAAACAGCATTGCAAACAAATCTGTCAAAGAGCCACGTTTACGGCCTGCTACAACACCCAAGGGAAGTGCGATGACCAAGGAGATGATCATAGCAACAGCAGTCAGGTATCCGGTGGCGGGCAGACAAGAGAAAATGAGCTTGGCATTTGGGATTTTGAAGAAATAGGATGTGCCTAGGTCTCCCTTCAAAACACCGATGATGTAGTTATAATACTGTTGATAAAGCGGAAGGTGCAAGCCCATTTCCTGTTCTTTGGCTGCGATCTCTGCCTCTGTTGCTGTATCAGCTAGCAAGAGGCGGGCAGGGGAGCCAGGGGTCATTTTCAATAGAAGAAATGTGAGAATAGACACACCGAAAAGTACAATGACGGTATATCCCAAGCGCTTGACAATAAATTTCAACAAGGGATGATTCCCTCCTTATATGACTCCAGTCAGGGTGATTTTACTAGAGGGCGTGCAGACAATCTACACGCCCTCCAGATGCGTTATTCCGGAGTCTTTCGATCAGGTTCAATTGATATAGGAAATCATGGAGTAATCAAATACATTGTCAGGACGGACTTTCAGCCCGGTTATTGTGGATTTGTAGGCAACTGTGGTTACTTGCTGATACACTGCCATGTGCGGAGCCAGCACGTCCCATTGGATTGCAAACATTTCCTTCAGCAACTGCTCGCGCTTCACAGGATCAGATTCTGCTTTGGCAGCCAGAATCTTGGCATTGAGTTCTTCATTTACATAGCCGGATTTGTGAGCATCGTTCAGCCAACGCTGGGTGACAACGCTGTCGGGCTCGCCAGCAGGGAAAGGATACCGCTGCAGGTACAGGTCATAGTTGCCGGAGGCACGCTCTGTTTGGAAGGTGGCGTTCTCCATGATTTCCATGTTGACTGTAAAACCAACGGCGGAAAGGTTGGCCTCGATGGCCTGGGCGACTTCCTTGCTGCGGGCGAATACGCCGGTAGGAACAATAAACCGTATGGTTTGGCCTTGATAATCCGTTTTGGCCAGGTATTCCTTGGCCAAGTCCTCATTGTACTCAGGCACGGCAGCTTTTTCTGCATCAAAACCCAGCACTGTATCAGGGCATGGCCAGCTAGAGGCTTGTCCGCCGCCGGCGATGAATTCCACAATGCCTTCACGGTCCAATGCATGCTGGACGGCCTTGCGGGCGTTCACATCGCTGAAAACGCGGTACTCATCATTCAAGGGCGTGGTGCGGAAGCCAAGGTGAACAATGTTGGTGCCCATGATATCCTGTACAGTGATACCGCCGGCATCGCTGAGGGTTTTCACCTGCTCCACGGGTACACTGTCGATCATGTCCAAGTCACCAGCTAAAATACCGTTGACGCGGGATGTATCTTCGATAACGGCACGGTAGATGATGCGGTCAATGTTGGATTTGTTGTCGCCCCATCCCCAGTATTCATCGTTGCGTACGAACTCCGCATCGCCGCTGCCGGCAATCCACTTGTCAAACTTCCAGGGGCCAGTGCCAATGGGCTTGTTGTTATCATCAAAAACAAACAATGCATCACCCTTTTCGGCCAGCGCTTTGGCAGGCAGCATGGGTGTATCGCACAGCTGGGTGATGATGGCACCCCAAGGCTGGGAGAGAATGAGCTTTACTTCATAATCCGAAACCTTCTCCACACCCGAGAGCGCAGTCCAGAAGGCTGCCTGCACCAGGCTGGGCTGGTCGATCATGCGCTGCATGGTGGCAACGACGCTGTCGGCATTGAAATCCTCGCCATTATGGAATTTCACGCCTTCTCTCAGTTTAAAGGTCCAAGTGAGGCCATCTTCAGAGGAGTACCATTCGGTGGCAAGTTCGGGTTCAATTTTGAAATCTGCTGTCAGCGTGGCAAGGGTATTATAGGTTAGCTTAGAAAGGGAATAGGCCATTGTCTTGTTCTCGTTCTGTGGGTCCCATTGTGTGATTTTAAAGGGAGCCGCGAATTCAAAGGTGACCTCTTCCGCCGATGCTGAAGAACCAATTGATAAGATCAGCATGAGGGTTGTCAGGAGCAATGCCAGGACTCTTTTCATGACAGTACGCTTCCTTTCGATAATAGAGTTTTTTTGGTTTTTGCCACATGCGAGCAGCTTCTGGTCACATTATACGTTCCATAAATGAACCTATCAACATGGAATAACTGGTAGATTGATGTTTTTCTGTCATAGTACAGACTGCATTTTGTATGTGGTTTCAATTTGTGAATCATATTTGAAAAAGATAGTTCTATCGTTTCAACATGGTTTCTCGTGACACAATAACAGCAGTATTGCTACTCGAAAAGCGGGGGAAGCAAGTGATGTTCATGAGCTGGTATTGCGTATCGTGGGGTTAATCTGTAAACCTTCATTATAAGAAGCTGATATATCAGTGCGTATCTATATTATTATATGAAGGACAAAGCATGTTAACCGTAATAAAGGATGAAGCAATCCATGATGCTGAAATCACTTGCTACATGTGGTAGATCAATCGTCTTGATGATACGATAAACGATACCGTATTGTGAAAGAAAAGTGGTTTTTGAATTGATACAAATAGCTTGTTAATGAGCTATATTTGAAATATATTATTCACAAGGGTTTCATATACAAACGAATAATTGCATAATTTGAAACATTTACAAGCAAAATATGCGATAGAAACATTTCATAATCACTTTTTTCAAGCTGGTTCACTGGCGATGAAAATAAGAAGTTTGTATACTGTTTCTATAAGAAAAAGGAATACCAGTATGCTGATGCATCCTGGGTAAGGAGGATTTCAGATGAAAATCGGTTTTATTGGTCTGGGTATTATGGGAAAACCAATGGCGAAGAACCTGCTGAAGGCTGGGTACGATTTGATGGTCTATGACCTGAATGCTGAAGCGGTGGAGGATGTTTGCGGCTGTGGTGCATCAAGGGCGGGGGATATCCCGTCACTAGCCAAAGCGTGTGATGTGGTATTGACCATGCTTCCCAACTCTCCTCAAGTAAAGCAAGTGGTACTGGGTGAGGATGGCGTATGCAAGGGTATCCGCAGCGGATCCATCGTTGTGGACATGTCCTCCATCAACCCCATAGCATCCCGGGAGATTGCGGCTGACCTTAGCAAGATCGGTGTGGAAATGCTGGATGCACCTGTCAGCGGCGGCGAGCCCAAGGCGATTGACGGTACCCTGTCTTTTATGGTGGGCGGAAACGAAGTAGTGTTTGATAAAATCAAGCCATTGCTTGAAAAGATGGGTTCATCAGTTGTTCTATGCGGGGGAATTGGCGCAGGCAACGTGACCAAGCTGTGTAACCAGATCGTTGTAGCGGTGAATATTGCTGCAGTAAGCGAAGCACTGACGCTGGGCCAGAAGGCTGGCGTATCTCCCGATGCCATCTACCGTGCCATCCGGGGCGGCTTGGCCGGCTCTACAGTAATGGATGCCAAAGCCCCTATGATGATGGATCGAAATTTCAAACCAGGCTTTAGAATCGACCTTCATATCAAAGATTTGAATAACGTGCTGGACACTGCAAGATCCGTTGATGCACCTACACTTCTCACCAGCCAGGTAATGGAGATGATGAAAGTGCTTCATCAAGACGGCGAGGGCCAAAGTGACCACAGCGCACTGGTGAAGTTTTACGAGAAGCTTACAGGAGAAGCCATTGGCCGATAATTGGCCGGGGAGGATATATGGCCAGGATTGTAATGATTGTACCTACGGAGGAAATGTATTCGCAGGCCCAGTCTGTTGCGGCACGTTTAAACGTTGAACTGGACGTATATCGCGAATCGTCGCAAAGTGTGCTGGGCCGCATGGAGCGCGCCCAGCGTGATGGGGCGCTGGTGGCTATAGCACGAGGCAATCATGCCAACCTGATCATGAAATACATGGATATCTCTCTCATTGAGATCAGATTGTCTGGTCAGGGCTTGGCAAGATTGATTGCAGAAGCCAAGAGCCTAATTAAGAAAGAATATCCAACCATTGGTTTTGTAGGTTTTCCCAACATGTTCACCCCAACAGATGTGTTCGGTCCGCTGCTAAACGTTACCATACGTGATTATTTTGTGGATGACAGCGAAAAGATAGCCGGCGCAGTGCAAGATGCGTATAAGGATGGTGTGGATGTATTAATCGGCGGAGAGATAGCGCTTGAGCATGCGCAGAAGCTGGGTTTGCCTGCACTTTTTTTAAGTTCAGGTGAAGATGATCTAGAGACTGCATTGCGATCAGCCAAGCGGGTGTTGTACGCCATTGAAATGGAAAAGAAGAATACGGCTGAGGTGTCCACACTGCTGAATTACTCCTTCGACGGCATCTTCCGCCTAAACAGAGATGGCGTTATCACAATCGCCAATTATATGGCAGAGCGCATTTTCCATAAGCGTGCAGATGAACTTGTAGGTGCCAGCGTATCCGATATGTTCGACGCCCAGGACAGCGAGGCTATTTTGAGCGTCCTTCGGGAAGGACGTAAAAAATATGCCATGGTACTTCATAAGGGCAACATATCCCTGGTGGCAAATCTTGCCGCTGTTTCTGTGGATGGGGAGAATGTTGGTGCCATTCTCTCCTTCCAGGAATTTCATACAGTAGAAGAATTGGAAGAGGGTATCCGCCGGGACCGAACCCGCAAGGGGTATAATGCGCAAAGCCGTTTTGAGAATCTTTCTTTTGAGTCACAAACCATGAAAAGCATACAGCGGCAAGCGGAACAATACGCTAAATTTGATTTGCCTGTGCTGCTGCTTGGTGAATTGGGGACAGGTAAACGAATGCTTGCTGAGTGTATCCACAATGCCAGCATGCGCCGCAAGAACCCCTTCGTTGTTTTTGATTGCGCCAGTATTCCACCCAATATACAGCAAAGCCTTTTGATTGGAGAAGGGGATAAGGATGCACTGAAGATCGCCCATACAGGTACATTGTTTGTTGACCATATCGAGCAATTGGAACCGTACTGCCAATATCAACTGCTTTGCGGATTGAGAGACAATGTAATTTGGCAGCAAAACCATACCAGAGCCCTCCCTGTCAATGTGAGGGTTATCGCTTCCGCTACAGATGATCTTTATCCACTGGTAAAGGAAGGAAAGTTTTCAGAGCCCTTGTACTGCTTGATCAGCCAACTGGAAATGGAGCTTCCGCCTCTTCGCCAGCGGCGTGAGGACATACCTAGGCTGCTGGATGTGTATACGGAGCAATATTGTGCCTTCTACCGTAAGTATATCGTGTTCACTGAGGATGCTCGTGAGCTGATATCTACGATGCCTTGGCCTGGTAATACCCTTCAGCTTCGGCTGTTTGTTGAAAAGGTGGTACTCTTGTCTGAAAGCAAGGTGGTGGATGCAGAAATAGTGCGCCGATACCAACCAAGCACCTTTAGAACAAACGAGCTCCCAGCAAAAATCGAAACGCCAGCGCCCATTGTAGTTTACGGTGATCGTGATGCCAAGCGCATACTCCAGCTCCTGGAGGAGTTTGGGGGGAACCGTGTTTTGGTGGCACAAGCTATGGGCATTAGCAAATCTACCCTTTGGCGGCGTATGAAGAAATATGGCATCGAGCACACATTCAAGCTCTGATGGATGCAGCATTCTTTAGTAATACATAAAGAAATTAGGTGATATTCATGTTCATCAAAGGGACCCCGGTGGTTACCGATATGCAGGTTATCCCAGTGGCGGGTTATGATAGTATGCTCCTATCGCTCAGCGGCTGCCACGCACCTGTGTTTGCACGAAATATTGTTTTGATCAAGGATAGTTCAGGCCATACCGGCATTGGTGAGACGCATGGGGGAGACAAGATTACTGCTGCGCTAGAATCATACAAGCCTCGTATCATCGGTCAGCCCATCGGCCAATGGCGGAAAATCATTTATGAATTGGGAAACCGCAGGGATATTGATGGATACAAGGATGGCGAGGGTCTGCAGCGACTTGACTTAAAAAAGATGCTCTCTTTTGTCGTTCACGCCGAAGGGGCTGTGGAGGCGGCGCTACTGGACTTGATGGGCCAGTATATGGATTTGCCTGTATGCGCTCTATTGGGCAACGGTCAGCAGCGGGATGCTGTTCGGATTCTGGGTTATCTGTTTTATGTGGAGGATAAGGCAAAGTCGCCTGATGTTTATATAAGCGAAGATGATTCACCTATTCCATGGCATCGTATCCGCCGCCAGATGGCCATGACGCCGGAGGCTATCGTAGCTCAGGCGCAGGCGGCCAAGGAGTATTACGGCTTCAAGGACTTCAAGCTCAAAGGTGGTGTACTGGAAGGCCATGCAGAAATGGAGGCTGTCCGGGCGCTGAAGAAGGCTTTCCCGGATGCCCGGATCAACATCGATCCCAACGGGGCTTGGTCTTTGAAGGAGGCCATTGAGCTCTGCAAGGACATGTACGGCATCCTGACCTATGTGGAAGATCCCTGCGGGCCGGAAAGTGGCTATTCAGGCCGTGAGATCATGGCGGAATTCAAGCGGGCGACAGGGCTTCAGGTTGCCACCAATATGATTGCCACGGATTGGCGGCAATTGGGGCACAGTCATGTTCTTGGTGCGGTGGATATACCTTTGGCCGATCCACATTTTTGGACCATGGACGGGGCTGTGCGGGTTGCCCAAATATGCAGCGAATGGGGTATGACTTGGGGAAGCCATTCCAACAACCACTTTGATGTTTCCCTTGCCATCTATACACAATGCGCCGCAGCTGCACCTGGGGATATCACAGCCATGGATACGCACTGGATCTGGCAGGAAGGGCAACGTCTGACCAAGGAGCCATATCAAGTCAAGGATGGCCTTGTACACGTTCCAAGTAAGCCTGGCCTGGGCCTTGAGCCAGACATGGATAAAATAATGGAGGCTCATGAACTGTTCAAAAAACTACCCAGCGGTGATCGTGACGACAACCGGGGCATGCAGTGGCTGATTCCCGGCTGGCAATTTGACAGCCGCAAGCCGTGTATGGTGCGGTAAATAGAAAAACATAAATCATTTGGCATACCGGGCAATTTATGCTTTGCCAGGTATGCCGCTTTGTTTGCACCCATTATTGTGGCTGACAAAAAAAGGCGGACAGGGCTTGCGCCATAGTCAGCCTTTTTTTCAAATTCACAATACAGTAATTGTCATACTTGCCAGATGGGACATCTATGAGCTGGAGGTCAATGCACATGGGGCATATGGTCAACGCACCATGCAAGGCCGCTTTGGATCAAACTTCCATCCGGGAATCAAATACTGCATCCCTGTACTGTCATTTCTTTCACCCAGGCAATGTTTTAGGTATAATTGATGCGCAGCCTCTATTTGATTCATATCGGGTTCTATACCCAACCCGGGTTTATCAGGCAGCTGAATAAACCCATCTTTGATCTGGAATGGATTCTTGGTCAACCGATCCTTTCCTTCCTGCCATATCCAATGGGTATCAATTGCTGTGGGATCACCCGGTACAGCAGCTGCCGTGTGCGTAAACATGGCCAGGGAAATATCAAAATGATTGTTCGAGTGGCTTCCCCAGGTTAAGCCAAAATCATGGCATAACTGACCTACACGAACAGAACCTTCCATGGTCCAAAAATGTGGATCCGCCAGCGGAATATCCACAGATTGCAAGGCAATGGAATGGCACATCTGGCGCCAATCAGTAGCAATCATATTGGTTGCCGTAGGCAGACCAGTGGCCCGTCTGAATTCTGCCATGATCTCACGGCCTGAATAGCCGCTTTCTGCACCGCAGGGATCCTCACAATAGGCAAGAACGCCGTGCATGTCTTTGCATATCGAGATGGCATCCTGCAATAACCATCCGCCATTGGGATCGATGGTAATCCTAGCTTCCGGGAATCGGTCATGAAGCGCACGGATGGCCTTGATTTCTTCACGGCCGGATAGAACACCACCCTTTAGCTTGAAATCATTGAAACCATATTTGGCTTTTGAAGCTTCTGCCAGACGGACAATCGCCTCAGGTGTCATGGCTTCCTCTGTTCGTATGCGGTACCACTCACAGCTGCTGTCTGCATCCGTGTGGTAGGGGAGATCTGTCTTTTTGCGATCTGCTATGTAGAACAGATAGCCCAATACTTTAACAGCATCCCGCTGTTTTCCTTCTCCAAGCAGCTCGGCAACCGGCACCTGAAGGTATTGGCCCAGCAGGTCCAGCATGGCCGCTTCCACGGCAGTGACTGCGTGTATGGTAGTGCGCAGATCATACGTCTGCAAGCCCCGGCCACCGCTATCCCGATCAGCAAATGATTCTTGTATGCAGCGCATCACCCGCCTGTATTCCGCGATGGAAGCGCCTTCAACATACTGTTTTGCATCATTCAGCGTACTTGTGATCTTTTCACCACCGGGTACTTCACCAACACCGGTGTGACCTGCGCTGTCCTCAAGAATTACAATATTCCGTGTGAAAAATGGGCCGTGAGCTCCGGATAGGTTCAATAACATAGAATCGTGACCAGCAACTGGTATAACTTGCATCCGCACAACTGTAGGTGTCATATGCTTCTGCCTTTCTGTTTTGGTGTTATTCGTTTTCACTGTCAATACAATTACTTTAGCAGATGTAAAAAGCAGATTCAATACGTGGAGTGAACATGCCAGAAACATTATGTCAATTATTCGTCTAGTTCATTCAAGACGGTTCGTTTAATGACACTATAGGATCATTCTACGTTTCATATCATTGCAGCTTATTAAAATGGCATATATCAAACTATCATGATAACCTGTTAGGTGATCACATGGTGCATGTATACAAAATGTGTGACTGTATTGCATATATGATTGTGTTTAGTTACAATACGTAGGTAACAAGTACAATAGGAACCAATAGATGTAGAATCTGCAATTGAATGCATTGGTACTCATAATGGATGAATAATGCAGATGCATAGATAAAAGTGTCTCCTCTTATTAGTTGTGGAAGAAAGGGATTAAGCATGCCTTTTGCATCAATTATTGCTATTTTCAAACGATTTATTCAAAGTGTACAAGAAGATGGAATCCAGATAACGTATAAACGAATATATCGGAAACTGAGATCAAAATTTGGATCAAAAAAATTCAAGAAGTCTTGGAAAATTACAAAGAAAGATCGATATAATCAAGAGAAGAAAAGCTTTGATAGTGGCGTGTTAATCAGCATTTTGGTACCAGTTTATAACACGCCTCATCGCTATTTGAATGATATGCTGGATTCTGTGCAGGCTCAAACATGCAAACGCTTTGAGCTGTGTATTACGGATGGCAGCGACGGTCAACACGGATACGTTGGTGAGATAATTACTAAGCGTGCCCTTGATGATAATCGTATCCGTTATGTAAAGTTGACTGAGAATAAAGGGATATCTGAGAACACAAATGCCTGTATGAGTATGGCAACTGGATCATACTTTATGCTGCTTGATCATGATGATGTTCTGCATGCATCAGCACTTTATGAAATAATGTCGGCCATTGAACAATCCGGTGCCGATTTTGTATACACAGATGAAGCGACGTTCTATAAGCACCCAAAAGATGCGTATCTGCCTCATTTTAAACAAGATTATTCACCAGATACCCTGAGAGCACATAATTATATTTGTCATATCTCCGTGTTTTCTCGTACGCTTTATGAGAAAGCTGGTTGTTTCCGTTCAGAGTATGACGGGAGCCAAGACTATGATATGATTCTTAGATTAACAGAAAACGCAAATAAGATTGTCCACATCCCTAAAATACTGTATTATTGGAGAAATCATCCATCTTCTGTCGCGTCCAATATGTCAGCCAAACCTTATGCGATTGCCAATGCAAAAGCTGCCATTGCTGATCATCTTCGCCGTGTTGGCTTAAGCGGTACAGTTATGGATTCTGTAATACCATCCATTTATCGTATTAGCTATACATTAAAGGAATCTGCACTGGTCTCCATCATCATTCCTTCTTGTGATCACATGGATCACTTGCAAAAATGTATTGATTCTATACTGGAAAAGACAGACTATTCATCGTATGAAATCATTATTGTAGAGAACAACAGCAAAGAACAGCGCACCTTTGATTATTATGAGGCACTAAAGAACCATGCCTGCATCAGGGTACTTGTTTGGTCAAAACCCTTTAATTATGCTGCCATCAATAATTTTGCGGCTTACTATGCGAATGGGAAGTATCTTTTGTTTTTAAACAATGATGTTGAGGTCATCAACCCAGGCTGGATGAAGGAAATGCTTATGTTTGCTCAGCGGCCGGACGTAGGTGCCGTAGGAGCCAAACTGTATTATCCCAATGGATGTATTCAACATGCAGGCGTTGGGATTGGTGTTCTGACATTGGCGGGCCATTACCATAAGGGTTTTCCTAAAAACGCATATGGGTACATGGGACGATTGCAATACCAGCAAAATGTGTCTGCCGTAACTGGGGCATGCTTAATGATAAGTGCAAGTATGTACCATGAGTTAAAAGGCATGGAAGAAGCGTTAGCTGTTAATTTTAATGATGTCGATCTTTGCCTTAGGCTTCGTGAAAAGAACCTCTTGATCGTTTTCACACCATTTGCCGAGCTAATTCACTATGAATCCTTGTCAAGAGGCCTAGATAAAACTCGAGAACAAAGGGAACGATATTTGCAAGAAGTATCCTTTTTTAGAAACCGTTGGGCTGATCAATTAGATAAAGGAGATCCTTATTTTAACAAGAACTTTGATCCGCTACGTGAAGATTTTTCGTATTTATAATTTGGTTTATATCTCAAGAATCTTCTTGGGTCTTTACTTGGCTAAAGACCGAGGAGGATATAGCAGAGATGAAAAGGATGAAGCAGGAAGTCCAGCATAGATGCTCAATGAAGCCTTGGAAGAGATACTGACTTACACCATGCCCCTTGCGAGCATTGGACGCTGGTTTCACGAAAAACGGAAATAAGCGATTATGTGCGAAATTCGGCGTCGGACATGGGGGTTATTTCGGAAAGCAACAGCGCAATCATGCTCACTATAAAAAGGTTTAATA
>JAEYQQ010000027.1 GCA_023409955.1 Bacillota bacterium
CTTGCCAAGGTGGATGTCGCGAGTTCGAATCTCGTCTACCGCTCCACACACGGCGCCATAGCCAAGTGGTAAGGCGAAGGTCTGCAAAACCTTTATTCTCCAGTTCGAATCTGGATGGCGCCTCCAGTAAGAAGACCCGCACCCAGATTGGCGCGGGTTTTTTCCTACACATGCTGAAATGGCGGAATGGCAGACGCCGGGGACTTAAAATCCCCTGTCCTCTGGGCGTGCGGGTTCGAGTCCCGCTTTCAGCACCAAGTTGTAAGCCCCTTGAATTTCCTGATAGTCAGGAGTCAAGGGGCACTTTTTTGTTACAAAATAATTATCACAAGATAACACAATAAGCTACACTCATTGGGCTGAATGAAGGCTGCGAGTTTTTATGTGTTTGATAAGGGACCATACTCGGAGGATCATATCTTCTCAATTCCTGAGCTGTTTCCACACCTTCCAATGGCTGTCCTATCGGCGAACTTTGGGTGCCCGGAAGAAACATTCAAGGGCATTCCTAAAGAGCAGGTGTATATTTGTGATGGCGGTGAACCTGGTATGCTTGCTTTTAAAACTTACTTACGGATTTCAATTATCAAAAGATGGGTGTTCATCCAGGCTCAAGCAATGTAATCAACTAATTAACAAAATACGTAAACTCTTTAATAAAGTTTACGGATTTTTATAGACCTATATGTTATTTTTGCATACTGGAAATTGCCCATGTCAAATATGTAAAAGAAATGAACATAGCAGCCAGTGTTTCCAATGGAATGTGAAGTATGGTCTGCTTTTGTGCGATGTATTCCATGAATAAAATGCATGGCCAAGCGCAAAGCGTTTCATAGATGCTTGTCTAGCATCATTTGTATCAATGCCGTAATCAGTATAGGTTTTGTTGTGTTCACCAAATTTTTTGACAATTCGGGTATTCGCTCTCATTGCCTGTATCAACACCTGCATGGCTGGCTTGTTCCACATATAATAGACCATTATACTACCTCGTCTTTATGTGCCCAATCATTCATCTGTATTTAGTAGCATTATTTTAAGTAACTGCTCAAAGCATTCAGTAACGCTTCTGCGTGCTCTAAATCAGGGGGCATCAACTCCAGGCCAACAGGAATCTGCACATTGGTATCATACAGATATTTCAGCAAGGGTCTGTAATCATATCCTTCAAAAAGTTGATGGTCCCTGGCAGGAAATCCGGCAATGTGTATATGGCCGATGAGATCAAGGTTATGACTTATCAAATCCAATACGTCTTCGCCCATATGAAGCTGATGATATACATCATAAAGTAGCCTGATGTTGGGTGAGTTTACTTCGCGGATGATATCAAAGCCCTCCTGGGAGTTAGTCAGATAATACCCTTTATGATCCTTGACATCATTGAGCGGCTCCACCAGTAACGTTATACCTGCCTCTTCCAAATAAGGCTTCATGCGCGTCAAGCCTTTTACAATAGCAGCATGCTGGACTTTTCTGGGAGCACCTGTGTCTTGGCCGACTTGTGTGATGAGGGAAGAACAAGCAAGTAGTCTGGCAGTTTCGCTTGCCTGCTTTAAGGCCATTTCATATTCTTCATGCAGGCTTTCATCATTCAAGGTAAAAAATCCAGTACAAAAGGCACTCAGAGATATATGATGCTTTTCCATGAGAAAACGGATGGAATCGATTTCTTCCGGAGCGATTCTCCAGTACTCATATACTAAGTAACCTAATTGCTTCATGATGGTAAGCGCATCATCCATAGGCATTGTTTTAAACAGGCACCTTGTGTTTACACTAAATTGCATAATGATCCTCCTGGATTTTATTATAAGTATAGATACTATGTGCCTTGCCTTAAATCTAGCCGAATATAATGCCGATGATCATTCGTTTTTACAATCACACCGCCATTGGCCATGGCAACTCGGATGGATGGTATATTATGATTTTGTACCGTAAGCAAAAGCTCTTCAATTCCAAGGCTACATGCTTCCTTTATCATTAATTTGAACAGCAGTCTTCCATATCCTTTTCCTCGGCATGCAGGGCGAATGGCATAGCCGCCATGGCCACCTTCCTCCCGTAATTGCTCAGTAAGGGTATGGCGCAGTTTACCCATGCCAACCGGTAAGTTGTCCACAAACAACCAGTAGATCGTACTGGGCACCATCCAATCCGCAAGACCAACACCCTTTGAAATATTGTCGCTTTTAATCAGCCATTCCTTGTACGCTTCAAAACTTTTGCCATGACCGCCGTTTATAAAGCCATTTTCATCCCTGGGAATCTCCTGCAGCATGGTGTAGATATCCATGCTATCCATTGGCGATAGTTGCCTTAGAACAGCGTCCATAACCTATAGCACCTCTCGTTTTGGGTTTGCCTTATTATACCATGTGCCTAAATCAGGGTCAAAAGAATATAATGTGTGCAAATATCGATAGATTTGTCCTATGTTGTATTTATGGGCATCGTAATGCAAATCGATCGCATGGCAGTGCCTTTTTAAGTTGAATAAAATATTTCGGAAAACAAAAAAACTTCTCGAAATGAGAAGAAAAACACTTGTGATAGTACTAAATAAAACACCCTTGATGTGCTGCATCAATGATACATATACTATAAGCTCAAAACGTCAAACTGTCAAGCATTTTTTCAAAATACATAGATATAGCAAGCTCTGGGGTAATTGGCATGCATAAAGCCATAGAAGCATTACTAGCAGGCTTTGCGAATTCTGGCCTGTATGCTTATACTATATCTCCGCACATAAAAGGAGGGATAAAATGGAACAGATCATACTAGACGGTATCTGCAAGCATTTTAAGGTGTATGAGCGGCCGGAGGGGAAATGGGGGCTCCTCAAAGGCGCATTCTTGCGCAATGTCAAGAAGGTACAGGCCTTGGACAGCATCAGCCTCACCATACGCAAGGGGGAACTGGTAGGGTATATCGGGCCCAATGGCGCTGGCAAATCTACTACAGTGAAAGTAATGAGCGGCATACTGGTTCCAGATAGCGGGGAATGCCATATATCTGGTCGAGTGCCATGGAAAGAGCGGGTACAGCATGTAGTCAAAATTGGTGTTGTGTTTGGGCAGCGGAGCCAACTGTGGTGGGATGTACCGGTTCAGGACTCCTTTGATCTGCTGAGAAACATTTATGACATTGATCAGCATGCTTTCATGAAACGAATAGAAGAACTGACAGTTGCGCTTGATATCAAAAGCTTGCTGAAAACCCCTGTACGCCAGCTTTCCTTGGGTCAACGTATGCGTTGTGAGCTGGCGGCTGCCCTTTTGCACAGGCCAGAGATACTCTTTCTGGATGAGCCTACCATTGGGCTGGATGCTGTCTCGAAACTGGCACTTCGTGCCTTTTTGAAAAAAGAGAATGAGACACAAGGAACAACCATGGTAATAACAACTCATGATATGGATGATATCGAGGCGCTATGCAGTCGGGTATTGGTCATCGGTCATGGAAGAATCTTATTTGACGGTACACTGGATGCGCTGAAAGCCCGCTATTCTGCAGGTGAGAACCAGGATATCAACGAGACCATTGCAGCTATGTACAAAGACATGGCACTGTAGGTGAAGCATGCGAAAAATGAAGCAGTTGAAAGCGTGTCTCTCCATCTTCCGCATTCAGCTGGCTCAGAGCCTGCAGTATAGATTGGCAGGCTTGGCAGGAGCCAGCATCGGTGTTTTCTGGGCGCTTATTGAAATCGTTGTTTTCTTGGTGTTTTATGAGCATGCGCAAAATAGGGCATTTGCCATGAATGGCTTGACTTTGGCGCAGGTCATATCCTATGTATGGGTGGCGCAGATGCTGGTACCCCTGCAGCCCATGAGCATTGATGGGGAGCTTTTATCCCAAATCACCAGTGGCAACGTGAGCATCGCACTATGCCGTCCGCTGAAGTTGTATGATCATTGGTTTGCTCATACGGCTGCTGGAAGGTTGGGAGGATTCTGGATGCGGGCGCTGATGATTCTGCTGACATGCATCTTGTTGCCATCGTCTATTGGTTTGTCAGCCCCGGCATCGGCAGTTGGTTTTTGGCTTTTCCTCATTTCTGCAATCGCATCATTTCTCCTGTGCACGGCATATGGCATGCTGGTTACGGCTATCCGGCTGAACATTACCTGGGGAGAAGGGCCAACTTATATGATGCTTTTGATAAGCGGTGTATTATCTGGTAGCTATCTACCCCTGCAATTGTGGCCGGATGTGCTGCAAAAGATCCTTTTATACCAGCCCTTTGCAGGATATTTGGATATCCCAGTTCGGTTGTATGTGGGTTCCATGGATCCAGAACAAGGGATTTGGGCGATTGTCTTACAGCTAAGCTGGGTGTTTGTTTTTGTTGTGATTGGAAGGAAACTAATGGAAAGCAAGCTGGAAACACTGATTGTACAGGGGGGATGATATTTGCGCAAGGAGTTGAAGGTTTATCTCAGTATGATCCGCATGCACCTTCTGGCCGGGCTGGAATACAAAGGCTGGTGGCTGATGATACTGCAGGTGTTGCTTGTAGTTATAACCGATCCTATTGCTACCTTTTTTATGTTTTCACGTTTTGGTGCTATCGGCCCTTGGACGCTGGAGAGGATCATGCTGATGTATGCCATCGCCATAACCTCCTTTGGTCTGGCAGAAAGCATGTGCCGAGGTTTTGACTACTTTCCATGGAAGATGATCCGATCCGGAGATTTTGACAGGCTGCTGCTGCGCCCCAGGACGCTATTTGTTCAGGTTGCAAGCTCTTACTTTCACATACACAGGTTGTCCCGGGTGGCGGCCGGAATTGCTATGATCTGCTGGTGCATTGGCAAGCTTGGCGTGACACTGAATTTTGTTAGTTGTCTGGTTTTTATTTTCGCTTTGATAGGCGGCACGCTCATGTATTGCGGCGTGTTTGTCATGAGCTCGGGGATTGCTTTCTTCACCATCAAAGCATTGGACTGGATCTATATTTTCACCAACGCCAGCTATCAGCTTACTCGATGCCCGGTGGAATATATGCCAAAGATACTTTATCGTTTGTTCACGTTCTTCATGCCGCTGTTAATGATCAGCTATTATCCAGCCTCTGTGGCCTGTGGATGGGGAGAAAGCGCATGGAAAGGATATTTGGCTCTGCCTGCAGGTGCAGCGTTTCTAGGTGCATCTCTGCTTGTCTGGCGCCTAGGTGTTAAACATTACAAGAGTACAGGTAGCTAAAAAGGCCCCCGAAAGGGCCTTTTTGATACGCTATACTTCCTTAAGCAAAACTTTTAGCTTTCTGGTTTCGAATATGGCCTTGGCTTGCATCAGGCTTTGCTTGTCTGGCGGTTCTATGTCAGCCAGGGCATAGGGCAGACGGAGCTCTTTCCATTTGTATTCGCCCATTTTGTGAAAGGGCAGAAGCTCAACCAACTCGATGCAGGAAAAGGTAGCAAGATAATCTGCCATATTCTTAAGTAAACCCATATCCAGCGTATATCCAGGCACAAGCACATGCCGAAGCCATACTGGTTTATGCGTAGATTCGCAATAAGCCAAAGTGGCAAGGGTTTCTTCATTACCCCGGCCTGTCAATACCTTGCATAGGTCATTGTCCAGGGCTTTGATATCCAGCAGTATCAGCTTTGCAGCATCCAAGGCCTGGCGGGATACGGTTAAGGGAACAGCTCCCGCTGTATCAAGAGCAGTATGGATATGATGCTCTTCACACTTTTTCATAATATCAGCAGCAAATTCGCTTTGCAAAAGCGGCTCGCCACCAGATAAGGTTACACCACCGGAACGGATAAAGTTTTTATAGCTGAGGATATCCTTTAGCACAGTCTCAGAGTCCATGACTTTGCCGCCGCCCATTTGCCAGGTGTCAGGATTGTGGCAATATTTGCATCTCAATCCACAGCCTTGCAGAAACAGGACATAACGTATGCCTGGCCCATCCAGTGTGCCAAAGCTTTCCACAGAATGGACATGGCCGGTTACACCCATTGAATTGAAGCTCCTTTGCAAGAAAATCTTGACATCAGAAACGCTCGTGGAAGGTGCGATGGAGCACATCCAGTTGCTGTTCCCGTGTCAGTTTGATAAAGTTTACCGCATAACCGCTAACACGGATGGTGAGCTGCGGATATTTTTCAGGATGATCCATGGCGTCCATCAGTACATCCTTATTAAGCACATTGACATTGATGTGATGTCCCTTCTCACCGAAGAAACCATCCATCAGCTCCACTAGATTTGTGACCTTCAAGTCGGCTGTCTTGCCCAAGGCACCGGGAACAATGCTGAAGGTGTATGAAATTCCGTCTTCGGCATGGTCATAGGGAAGCTTGGCGACGCTCTTCATACTGGCAACGCAACCTTTTACATCGCGGCCATGCATGGGGTTTGCTCCAGGTGCAAAGGGCTCGCCATGTTTGCGACCGTCGGGGGTGGATCCGGTCTTCTTGCCATAAACAACGTTGGAGGTGATGGTCAATACCGACAAGGTAGGCATTGAATCACGATAAGTGCGATGGGCACGCATTTTCGTCATGAAACTCTTAACTACATCGATGGCAATGGCGTCAGCTGTATTATCGTTGTTACCATACGTTGGGAAGTCGCCTTCGATCTCAAAGTCAACAGCAAGACCCGCCTCGTTACGAATGGTTTTAACCTTGGCATGGCGGATGGCTGAAAGGCTGTCTGCTACAACGCTCAGGCCAGCAATGCCGCCGGCCATGGTACGCAGAATTTCTTCGTCATGAAGCGCCATTTCAAGCCGCTCATAGCAGTATTTGTCGTGCATATAGTGGATGACGTTCAAGGTGTTGATATATAGCTTCGCAAGCCAATCACACATGGCGTCAAACTTTCTGTGAACCTCATCATAGTCCAGGTATTCTGATGTAATGGGCGCGGATTCTGGGCCGACCTGCATGCCGCTGACCTCATCCTTAGCGCCGTTGATTGCGTAAAGCAGGGCTTTGGCAAGATTGGCACGAGCACCAAAGAATTGCATCTGCTTGCCAATGCGCATAGCGGATACACAGCAGGCGATGCCGTAATCATCCCCGTATTTAGGCCGCATTATATCGTCGTTTTCATACTGAATAGAGGAAGTCTCAATGGAAACTTTGGCACAATAACGCTTGAAGCTATCCGGCAGGCGGGGGCTCCAAAGAACAGTCAGGTTAGGCTCTGGAGCAGGGCCCAGATTGGTAAGGGTATGCAAAAAGCGATAACTCATTTTGGTTACCATATGGCGTCCGTCAGAGCACATGCCGCCCAACACCTCAGTTACCCAGGTGGGGTCGCCGCTGAACAGTTGGTCATAGGAAGGGGTGCGAAGAAATCTGACTATGCGGAGCTTCATGACAAAATGATCAACAAACTCCTGGATTTCCTCTTCTGTAAAACGGCCGGACTTGAGGTCCTTTTCTGCATAGATATCCAAGAAGGTGGATACACGGCCAAGGCTCATGGCAGCGCCATTCTGTTCTTTGACAGCACCCAGGTAGGCCATATACAGCCACTGGATCGCCTCTTGCGTGTTCTCGGCAGGGCGGGATATATCAAAGCCGTAAGTGCCTGCCATTTCGGTCAGCTCCTGAAGTGCGCGAATTTGCTCACTCATTTCCTCTCGCTGACGGATGGCTGGGCTATCCATAAAATCAAAGACGTAAGCTTCCTTTGCCTTCTTTTTCTGTGCAATCAAAAAAGCCGTTCCATACAAGGGAACACGCCTGTAATCGCCAATGATACGGCCGCGGCCATAAGCATCAGGCAAGCCGGTAATGATACCGCTTTTGCGGGCACGCTTCATTTCATCTGTGTATACATCAAACACACCGTCATTATGTGTTTTGCGGTACTTGAAAATGTTTGCAATTTCATCGGGAAGTTTTCGGCCATAGGCTTCCAACTCCGTGTATATCAAGCGAATTCCACCAAAGGGCATAATGGCACGCTTTAATGGTGCATCAGTCTGAAGACCTGCAATTTTTTCAAGTTCCTTATGAATATAGCCAGGCTTATGAGAGGTAATGGTGGATATAGTGTTTTCATCTATATCGTATACACCGCCTCTTGCGTTCTCTTCCCGCATAATGACAGACAGCTCGTCCCAAAGCTGTAAAGTAGCCTTGGTGGGTGGAGCTAAAAAGCTTTCATCCCCATCATAGGGGGTGTAGTTTGATACAATAAATTCCCGGGTGTTTATCTCTCTTTCCAAATCAGTCATCTTTACGCTTCCTCTTTTCTACATCTGACATGTACAGTCGCCATACTATTATAAGCCTGCTTGTTGGGTCATGCTGTGATGAAAATCACATTTAACCGTTTCTTGACATGCCATGTCGCCATATAGTATAACATGAAAAGAAAGGATGGTCATCTCATGAATTGCACCATAAATTGCGTTGATTGTCTGAATGAATTGTGCATGCACAGGGTGCCGCTTTTCTCAACTTTAACATATGATGAACTTAAAAATGTAGCGGACCGCATGGTTTGCTGTGTATATGAAAAAGGTGAAACACTTTTTTCGGCAAGCGATACGCCCAGGTCTGTTACCGTTATACTTGAAGGCAACGTAAAGATATATACCTTATCCAGCGACGGCCGTGAGAAGATACTGTCTGTTCTTTCAGCGGATGACTATTTTGGGGAATTGCATTTATTTGGTGATGAGCCAGCTTCATGCTCAGCAGAAGCGCTTGAACGTGTGAAAACCTGCTCATTCAAAAGAGAAGATTTCTCTAAATTAATGATGGACCATCCGCAGATGGCTGTAAAGTTGGTGGAGGAACTAGGTAAGCGCGTTGTTCACTTGGAACGCGTGCTGCAAAACGCTGCATCTGGCCGTGTAGACTTGAGAATCGCCGCACTGCTGTTGGAATTTTCAAAAAAGTATTCGGAAAATGGGCCAGATGGACGGGAGGTTCTGCTGCCTTTAAGCAGGGAAGGCATGGCAAACTACCTTGGCATTGCAAGGGAGACCCTAAGCCGTAAGCTGAAGCAGATGGAAGATAACGGCCTAATTGCGGCAGTTGGAAACAAGCGCTTGCGTATTGTAAAGCCGGAGTTGCTTGACAAAATGGCATTGGGTGACTATGAGGATTAAGCCGGTTGATTTGAAGTAATGACGCTTATAAATCAATTATTGTATTGTCCTTGGTAAATTGAATATCATACTGCGGATAACACAAGCGGGCAGCTTGGTTCAGCTCATCTACAGTGCTGTCAAAGCTTTCTTCAATGTGCATGATATAGATTTTTTTCGCATTCATTTCATGTGCATGGGACAGCATCGTTTCAAAGCTGTCTTCCGTATCGGCAAAATCTGTGCCGTGTCCAATCCGGTTATCCTCAAACCAAAGGCAATGGGCTATGAGAACATCAATATCATTGAGCATATGGGGCACATGAAGGCCGTTATACTCACATGGAGCATAAACGGCTTTCTTTTTGCTTTGGGTATCTGTAAGCTTAAAAAAGTACCCACGTGTCTTTTCAATGAAATAAGGGGTAATGCTAAGGTGTCCGAAGTGTATGGGGATATCGGCTTCGAACCAATGAAGCTGGACGATGTTTTGGCTTTCGTAATATTTCAGCATATTTCCGCAGCCGAAGCGTGACAACAGTTCAAACTGCTCTTTGGCGATATAAACGTTTATTGGCATTGTATCTGGCCGACGCTTGGTGATTTGCTCGATGATACGCATCCCTTGTGTATGGTCAGGGTGCCAATGCGTATATATGATGTGCTGTACGGAATCAATGTTATTACGCAGCAATTGGAAGCGGATCTCTTCCGGCGTATCGAACAGAATGCTCTGACCGTATACATACATGGAGGGACCAGTCTGCCAAGTTTCCTCCTTTTCTGATCGTGCTTGAGAGCATAAGGTGCACGGACAGCAGGGGCGGGGGATGGGCAGAACACCGCCTGAACCGAGTATATTGATATTCATATACACTTTCCTTTCAATAAAATTAAATGAAATAGGTCAAGTATAAAGGCAATAGCGGTTGTTATCAATACGCTTGATATAAAAAGTATACAGAAAAATACCCCTTGCATATGCAAGGGGTATTTTCACCTGTCAGGAACCATAGAATGGATTGTTAATCTGTTTCCTTGCTTTCTGACAGGTGGCTTTTCCCATAGACGGGAGCGGAGTGCATCAGCCCTTCTTGAGATCTTCAAGGCATGCTTTGCAAACCAGCTTACCTTTGTACAGGATGACATCACGCGCATCATTGCAGAAGATACAGGCTGGATGATACTTCTTGAGGATGATCTGATCACCGTCGACGAAGATCTCCAGTGTGTCTTTGATGGCGATGTCCATTGTCCTGCGCAACTCGATGGGAATGACAATTCGACCAAGTTCGTCAAGTTTACGGACGACACCAGTGGACTTCATGGAATCCCTCCTTTCCCAAAGTCCGGTATTAATGGGGAACTAACAATATTCTAACTGGTATGTATTATACTGTCAATACCATTTTCAGGATTTTTTGCGAAATGTCAACACAATAAAGAATGAGGGTGTATTTTGTTGATGAATGTCATATGGGGCGCAATGATAGTCCTGGCCTTGCTTTTTGGGCTTTCTACAGGTATGGTTGAACAATTGAATGATTCAATGATTCAAGGTGCTGTTGAAGCAGTTTCGCTGGTCATAAAGATGTCAGGAGGCTTTGCTCTTTGGTGTGGACTAATGGAAGTATTAAAGCAAATGGGAGCAGTGGAAATGTTGATGAAATTGCTCAATCCTGTTCTGAAACGGCTGTTTCCTGACGTAAAACAAAAGGAGACTATAAGAAGCATTACTATGAACCTGTCTGCCAATATGCTGGGCCTTGGCAATGCTGCAACGCCTATGGGAATAAAGGCAATGGAGCAGCTTTCTCAAGAAAATTATGGATTGGAGACTGCCAGCCGAGCCATGTGTATGTTTCTTGTACTTAATGCATCCAGTGTTCAGCTTTTTCCAAGTACAGTCATAACCATGCGAATGGTAATGGGATCTGCAAATCCTGGGGCGGTAATTTTACCGACATTGGTTGCGACGGCTGCATCGGCTGTTACGGGCATTCTGTGTTGCTTGATGATGCAAAAATGGAGGAAGGAAAAAGTACATGGATAAATGGTTTCTTCCTGGGCTAATCCTGGTAATCGTTGGAGGAGGCTTTGTAAAAGGTGTACCCGTATATGAAGCATTTGTAAAAGGGGCAAAAGAAGGCCTGAAAACTGCAGCAACGATACTGCCATACATGATTGCCATGTTATCAGCCATAATATTGATGCAGCGTTCAGGATTCCTTAGCGCATTGACGCAGCTGATGACGCCGGTTTTCTCTTTGCTAGGCATTCCGCAAAGCGTTGCACCGCTGATGCTGCTGCGCCCATTCAGCGGTTCTGCATCCCTGGCGATGCTTCAGCATATACTGGAGACCCAAGGGGCCGATTCCAGAGCTGGCTTAATTGCCTGTACGTTAATGGGTTCTACCGAAACGATCTTTTATACCTGCGGCCTGTATTTGGGGGCGGCAGGCGTCAAAAAAAGCAAACATGCCATACCGGCAGCATTAGCGGCATGGCTGGTAGGCAGCGTTGCTGCCGGATTGCTTTTTCAATGACCCGATTACATTAGACAGGGGATTGACTTTTCCTATCTGCATTCATATAATGATTTTGTTGTAAACACATGCCATGAAGGGAAGAGTACCGATCCCCAAACGTTAAGAGAGCCGTGCAAGGTGAGAGACGGCCGCGTAAGGAGCGGGAACATGGCCCCGGAGCATCAATGCCCAAATCAAGTAAGCATTGTCGGGTCGCGCCGATATCCGCAGATAAAGCTACAAATCAGGGTGGTACCGCGGGTTTTTCCCGCCCCTTTTTCACGGGGCGGTTTTTTTGTGGAAAGATAAGGAGGAGTATTTATGGCACAGGGAGAGAAGAAGACGTTTTACATTACTACGCCCATCTATTATCCCAGCGACAATCTGCATATCGGACATGCCTATTGCTCTGTTGCTGCTGATACCATGACTCGCTTTAAAAAGCTGACAGGGTTTGACACCTATTTTCTGACTGGTACAGATGAACATGGTCAGAAGATCGAGCGAAAAGCCCAGCAAAAGGGTGTCACACCCCAGGCATATGTGGATGAGATTGTAATTGGCATTAAAAAGCTCTGGGCACTGATGGATGTGGAATATGATGATTTTATCCGTACCAGCGATGAGCGCCATGCGCTGAGCGTACAGAAGATATTCCGCAAGCTGTATGACCAGGGGGATATCTACAAAAGCGAATACGAAGGTTTGTATTGCACTCCCTGCGAGTCCTTCTGGACGGAGTTGCAATTAAAAGATGGCATGTGCCCGGACTGCGGCCGGCCTGTGGAGAAAATGAAGGAGGAGAGCTACTTCTTCAAGCTTTCCAAATATCAGGATTGGCTGATCAAGTACATCGAAGAGAATCCCGGGTTTATACAGCCTGTTTCACGCACCAATGAAATGCTTAACAATTTCCTGCGGCCTGGCCTTTCCGATCTGTGTGTCAGCCGCACATCGCTTAAATGGGGTATCCCTGTGGATTTTGATCCCAAGCATACCGTGTATGTTTGGCTGGATGCGCTAACTAACTATATTACAGCCCTTGGCTATGGCAGTGAAAATGATTCGCTCTATCAAAAATACTGGCCTGCAGATATTCACTTGGTAGGCAAGGAGATTGTGCGCTTCCATACCATCATCTGGCCCATTATGCTCCATGCATTGGGGCTTCCGCTGCCCAAGCAGGTATTTGGACATGGCTGGCTGGTGCTGGATGGCGGTAAGATTAGCAAATCGGTCGGCAATGTGGTTGATCCGGTGATCCTATCCAACCGTTATGGCAGCGACGCCATCCGATATTATTTGATGAGGGAAATGCCCTTTGGCTCCGACGGACAATTTACCCATGAATCATTGCTGAACAGAATCAATGCGGATCTTGCCAATGACCTTGGCAATCTGGTGAGCCGTACTGTGGCCATGATCGAAAAATACTTTGACGGTGTCATTCCGCAGTGCGGAGCTCTGGAAGAAATCGATGAAAAGCTGAAAGTCCTGGCGCTTTCCATACCCTCTGCCGTGGAAAGGCAAATGGATACGCTGCAGTTCTCCGCCGCCTTAAGCGAAGTATGGCGCTTGGTAGGCGAATGCAATCGCTATATAGACCAGACCCAGCCCTGGGTATTGGGCCGGACGGAAGAAGGCAAGCCCAGGCTCAAGACAGTTCTTTATACCCTGGCAGAGTGCGTTCGCTTTGTGGCTGTGCTCATTGGTCCCGCTATGCCCAAAACCCCTGCAAGAATTTTTGAACAGATTGGCCTGGAGGATAGTGACATCACCGACTGGGAATCTCTTGCGACCTTTGGCCTTTTGCCAGCTGGATCAAAGGTGCACAAAGGAGAGGCGCTTTTCCCACGGATCGATATCCAAAAGGAGTTGGATGAGGTAAAACCTCTTCCCAAGACGCAAGAGCCTGTACCCACAAAGAAAGTGGAAACATCAGCTTCAGAGAAAACGTCTGCCAAGCCTTATGATGATCATGTTGAAAAAGCAGCAGAGATCACCATTGACGATTTCGATAAAATACAGCTTCGTACAGCCCGCGTTATTGCCTGTGAACGTGTTCCCAAGGCAGACAAACTGCTGAAGCTGACGCTCAGCCTTGGCAGTGAGCAGCGCACTGTGGTCAGCGGTATAGCCAAGCATTATACGCCGGAAGAAATGGTGGGCAAGCAGGTAGTGCTGCTGGCTAATTTAAAGCCTGCAAAACTTCGGGGAATCGAATCCCAGGGGATGATCCTTTGTGCATCTGACGCAGCAGATGAAACTTTGAGGCTCATCACCGTGGCAGGCGATATGGAAGACGGTGCGGAGATCCGCTGATGGAAAAAATGCTGTTTGATACCCACTGTCACATTGATAAGGACCGGTTCGACGAGGACCGGTCCCAGGTGCTGGAAAGAATGGTGCAGGCAGGCGTTGGCTATTGCGTGTGTGTAGGCTCTGATATGGATTCGTCACGCCGCTCTATGACCTTTGCCCAGCAGATGCCAAATGTTTATGC
>JAEYQQ010000042.1 GCA_023409955.1 Bacillota bacterium
GCAATAACAGGAGCGGTCCTAACACCCATTCTTCTTCCCTTTATTCCTGGCAGAGCGTTTGCGTGGAAGGGGTGGCTGTTGGGGCTATGCTGGACGCTGGGATTCCTGTGGGGGAATGGCTGGTTTAGCCCCGATTTGCTGCTTCGTTCCATAGGTTATCTTCTGGTGCTTCCGTCATTCTCGGCATACTTGGCTATGAATTTTACTGGCTCATCGACCTATACTTCCTTTTCTGGCGTGATCAAGGAAATGAAGACGGCTGTGCCGCTTATTATGCTTTCATCTGCAGCGGGTATTGTACTGCTGTTAATAACAAGCATTTGGGCTTAAAAGGAGAGTATGATGAAACATATATATTTGCAAAATATCGTTACACTGCAACTCACGGAGGAAAAATGCATTGGCTGTGGTAAATGCTCAGAGGTTTGCCCCCATGACGTGTTTAAGACATACGAAAGAAAAGCACAGATACTACACAAAGATCAGTGTATGGAGTGTGGTGCCTGCGCGATCAATTGTCCAACACATGCCATCTCTGTTCATTCCGGGGTGGGCTGCGCATCTGCCGTGATCAAGGGATGGCTTACAGGGAAAGAACCAAGCTGCGACTGTTCAGGCGGCGGGGACTGCTGTTAAATGGAGGTGTTCTTATGCGTAAAGGGAGCAATGGAATAAGCTTTTTTGAAAAATATTTAACCCTCTGGGTTTTGCTTTGCATGGCGGCGGGCATTCTCATCGGAAAATTCATTCCAGGTATTCCTTCATTTTTGGAGCGATTTGAATACGCTCATACCTCCCTTCCCATTGCGGTGCTCATTTGGATCATGATCTATCCGATGATGCTGAAAGTGGATTTTCAATCCATCAAAAATGTACGCAGGCATCCGCAAGGTCTTCTTGTGTCCAGTAGTATAAGCTGGTTGGTTAAGCCCTTTTTGATGTTTGGCCTTGCCTCTTTTTTCTTCTATGTGGTCTTCAAATCCTTTATCCCTGATTCTCTTGCAAGGGTTTATGTGGCTGGTGCTGTTTTGCTAGGGGCTGCTCCATGCACCGCTATGGTATTTGTCTGGAGTCATTTGACAAAAGGTGATCCAGCCCACACGCTTGTACAGGTTTCCATCAATGATCTTCTGATTATCATCTTGTTCGCACCTATCGTTTCATTTTTGATGGGGGTTTCAAATATTCTGGTGCCTTGGAATGTCCTGCTTTTTTCTGTTACCGTGTTTGTGGCTATCCCTCTTGCGGCGGGGATTCTCACTCGTATGTGGATGGTGAGGCACAAAGGAGACGAATATTTCAACAATCGTTTCATTCCCAAGTTTAGCAGCATGACGACCATTGGCTTGTTGTTAACACTGGTCATTATATTTGCATTTCAGGGGGATGCCATACTGAATAACCCGCTTCACGTATTGCTGATCGCTGTTCCGTTAGTGCTGCAGAATGTTATAACTGCGCTCCTTGCATATCACATTTGCAGGAAGCTAAAACAGCCGCATGCCATTGCTGCTCCTGCTGCACTCATAGGTGCATCAGACTTTTTTGAACTGTCTGTAGCTGTTGCCATTACGCTTTTTGGAACAACATCGCCAGTTGTGTTGGTTACGACAGTCGGTGTTCTCACTGAGGTTCCTGTCATGCTCTTGTTAGTACGGTATGTAAATAAAACCCGACATTGGTTTCCTGTGGAAGCAGAGTCAGCATGATAAACGTTGCCTTTATCTGTGTTCAGTTCAATCTTCTCTCGCTCAGGAAAAGGATATGTGCTGTAATGATTTAATAGCATAAGGCCCCACTCCTCTGCTTGAAAGGGTGGGGTTGTTTTGTATCCGTTCTATTACATGAGCGAGTATGCAAGCATGATTTCATTTTGAAAAGAAAGGAGATTAGCAGCCAAACCGTATCCTATCCCTATCTGTTGGAATGCCGTTGTTTACTCCTTGCCACTTACCATCTTGGAATACTTCGTACTGCTCAAAAGCACAAGGCAATCCTTTTGCAGTAGCAATGTTGCTGCTATCCATAAGCTGAAAATGCAAATGAGGTGCAAAGGAGTTACCGGAATGACCAACTCTTCCAATAACATCGCCTTTTTTAACGCTCTGCCTAGCGGTAACTTGAATAGACCCCGTTTGTAGATGGACCAAGGCTGCATAGATATTTTCGCCACATTCTATAATGATGTAATTACCCGCGACTGATTGCACATCGTTTCTTTTCGGATCGAAGTAATGAGCATTTTTATAGGCGTTGTACATATCCAAAATCAAGTTTGTTCGCGCTCGTTCCTCATAACCATCCTCTGCTTGGACAACAACTCCATGGCAGGGTGCATATACGTCTTGACCCCAACAGTAATAATCACTTAACGGAAGGCCAAATAGAAGATACTGTGGCAAGCTGACACGATAAGCAGGCCAGCCCTTTCTTTCCCAATCTACTTGTATAAAGTCATAAGCATATCTTGATCCTAGCTGGTCTGTTCCGTGGCTTGGAATTTTTGCTCCCGGGGTGTTAGGTGCAAGCCATTCTCCCCTCAACGGAAACCCCACAATTATCGGATCAATCATTTCATCACTCCCATCTACCCGTCCTTTACCTGTAATATTTAAAACGAAAGTGAGACAAGGGTATTCCGTATTGCAGGGGGGATCTTTAAACCTCTTATACTTTATATGGTTTGTAGAATGCTTTCCTGAGGCAGCATGATAAACGTTGCCTTTGCCTGTGTTCAGTTCAATCTTCTATCGCTCAGGAAAAGGATATGTGCTGAAAAGATTTTATAGCAGAAGGCCCCACTCCTCTGCTTGAGAGGGTGGGGTTGTTTTGTCAGCTGAAGTCCATTTGGTTACATAAGCCTATGACCATACCTATCCCGGAAGGTGCCAAACAGCAGCCTCAAAGCATCAAGGACCCATCCCAAGCCAAAGAAACCGCCTGTAAAAAGATAGATCAAGCCTGAGCCTACCTTACCTACATAGAAGCGGTGAACACCCAGATAACCAAGAAAAACGCACAGGAAGAATGCCATCCAGCGGCTTTTGTAGGGATAGGTGTCATAGGCATTGCGGCCATTTACATTGGTACTGCTATTGGTGTTTGTGTTGACTACATTCACCACGATTGGCTGGGGTGGATAAAAGACCGGCTGCGTTTGCACCGGTGCATCTGCCCCAAGCTCCGCTCCGCAGTACTCACAAAACCGTTGGGTGCTTTTTGTTCGTGCACCGCAGCTTTTACACGCCATATCAGCTTCCTCATTTCATTCCGAACTTTACATAAGCTGCTACTCAAACACGTACTTGAATACTATATTACCGCTCCTTATACATCATTTCAACAATTCGATCCAATTCATTTAAAAATGCATCAATGTTGCTTTCATCAAGTTTCAGTTGGGAGTAGCGCTTTATCACATCTTGTATGTTTTTGTAACTAGAATCTGCATCATCTGAGTAAATAGGATCGTCATAAGGTATCCAAATGTATTGCGCCAGATCACGGTAATTCTCAAGGGCCTCTTTACTAATGAGCCAGCGATATGTATCCTGATAGTTCTGCAAATTCACTTTAGCCGCTTCGAGGGAAACCTCTGCGTCTTTCCTCTCTTCAGCTGAAGCATTGTTTAAAGAAGCTTCTCTCTGCGTTACTTCTTCTTCAAGCTGTGCTATGATTCTGCCTGCACTTGGCTCTTCTATTGGCTGCGTATATTTGGGGCTTAGTACATATGATGCATCCATTGGCCTAGTATCCGCCAAGTATTCTATGAAAGTCTTGGCATTATCAACATTCTTTGAGTTCACGCCTATGCATGCCATCATCAAGCGTACACTAATTGTTGGTTCCATGCCTGAAAAAGTAGGAGAAGGTATACTAATATATTTTTCCCCATCAAAGTAATCAACCCACTTTCCTGGCACATGACTCATAAGTATAGGCATTTTCCCATTATTGTCCAAAATGTACAGTTCCGGATGAGATAATAATTGTAGCAAAGTTCTCTTGAAAGAGGGATTCATAAAAAGAGGTTTTTCGTCATTGGCTTGATGAATCATTATGTATTCCTTTACCAGAAGCTCCATATAGCCTTGCAATCCAACTCCCGTATTCTGCATAAAAGTGTAATGGTCATCATCGTCCATATTGGTATCTTTCCATGATTGATAACTATGAAACACATCCTCAAAAGTAGCAGGATAATCTCCTAGACCTAGCTTTTCCCACTGAGTAGCATTGACAGTCCAAGCATTGATAGTCATTGAAAGGGGATAGGCAAAAAGATTTTGCTCATCAAACATGGCACTTTTTATTTGAGGATACATTTCATTAACAGATGCAATTAAAGCGTTGCTTTGAAGCGGTATTATGTATCCTTTTTTTCGCATATATCCATACAGTGATACATCATCATCTACAATATAGATATCAATATCACCATCGCCTGTAATGATTGCAGTTCTATCCAAATATGGGTTTACTATTTCTACTACAATTTCAGGATGCTTAGCATAAAAACCTGCAGGGACATCCTCAGGCCACATGCCTGCTATACGCAGCACTTGACGGTCTAGATAAGAGCTGTTTTCATCTAGCTTACGCAGAATGATTGAGCCATCCATAGCTGCAAAAGCAACCATCCCACTTTTTGAAGCTATCATATTGCTCAAAAGTCCAGGTATATAGCTCACTGTTTTATTATCGCCATACCGTATTATTTTACTGAAATTTTCATAGAAAAGACTTTTATCCCACCACACGGCATGAAACAATGAACTATCTGCCTCGACGAACAATAATTCTCCCATAGTATCCAGTGATGCATCATACTCCCACCAACCAGATTTCTCGCCCTCTTTTCGATATAGCAGAAAGGAACTTTCAGTTATCTGTATCATTCGCTGGATCTTTGTTATAGACTTCTTTGTTATTTCATTTTGATCAAGATCAATTGCCAGCAATTGCTTACTGAAGTCTCTTTGCTTTACATCATCGGTTAGGACATAAATGATTCCTTCCGCATAAGCAATATCATGGATTTGCCTGTCAAAATTATTCTCTTTTGCTTCTTCGTAATACATGGATGGTATATTCCCAGATAATACTAGCTCACCATTTTCCAGCTTATAAATGTCACCACTGCTCTGGCTAATAGCAAATAGCTCCGCCCCATCTGTAAAAAGAAGATCTGCATGTTGCGGTGCAATCCTTTTCTCCGCACTCTCTGTAAAATCAATGATACGGATGAGGCTATTATCCTCATTGACAACCTTATATAAGCTATCGGATGTGCGTATATATAGATCGTCTTGTACGAAAGCCATAGACAGAAAGCTTTCCCCCTGATCCAAGCAAAGGCTCCCTTCACTTGGTGCAGCAAGAGCCATTTCCTTAAATATAAGGGTCGTCAATAAAGCAAAAAGGAATGATAAGATTTTTCGCATTTTAAAACCCTTTCCTCATCAGTTCATCACATTATGATTTGTTCCAGAAGAAAAGCATTAAACAGGTCGCAGAGTTCTTATTACTTACAGATTAAATATATAAACCTGTCTTATCTATGATTATTAAATTATTGCGTTAACAGAATCGTTGATTCATATTATACAACAAATGGAAATAAAAATAAATGGTGTATTCAGTATAATAGCTAAGGAATTAAAAGAGCATTCGAATCAATATCAATATTCTTGAGGTATATGCCGTGTATCAGATCAAGATTCTTCACATACCTTTAGCATCTTGCTTGTTTCGCCAAACAAAAACGGCCGGCGCTGTATAGCTCCGGCCGTTTTTGCGTTAGATTTTGCTTTTGGCTCTGGGCATGTATCCGATACCTGCCAGCATGATCAAAATGAAAACCGCAAGGTAATACACAACGTTCATCTTATGGGCAAGGCAGGCGGCCACCACCATGAACACGCAGCTAACCACCGCCAGCGCCGGCATTACAAGGCTTTTGAAAGTACCAAGATCCCTTTCCTTTTGCATCATTCGAATCAGAATGGGAATATACCCGGCATACAAAGTCACAATGGGCAGTTCAGAGGTATCAAAGCTTATCGGACCAAACCAGGGAGCGGTGAGCTGGGCGCCGTAAAAGTACAACAGCCAGAAGCCGCACAGCAAAAGCCCTAGGATAGAGGAGTTGGAAGGCATATCAGTGGTGGCATCCACCTGCTTGAACATTTGGGGGTTGGGGCCGCTGTCGCGCACCGCCAGGGCATAAAAGCCGCGGGTGCAGCCCAGCATCAATCCGTTTAATGTGCCCAGGCAGGAGATGATGATAAACACAAAGATCAGCGAGCCTGCCAACTGACCAAAGATATTCTGGAAGGCCAGTTTGGCTCCGGCTTCTCCGCCTGCCATCAGCGTGGTGGTTGGCACGGCGCCGGCAAGGCCGATGTAGTAGAAAATGTATACGGCTACCACTATCAGGGAGCCCAGGATCAGCGCCTTTGGCAAATTGCGCTTGGAATCGCGGATTTCGGAGTTGATGGAGGTTGCGATGATCCAGCCTTCATAGGCGAAGGCTACCGCCACAATGGATTTAAACAGATCACCGCCTCCGCTGGGAGCGGTCACACGGGCAAAATTCTCCGCCGTCATGCCGTTGGTCATGCCGATTGCCGTTCCGGCCACCGCCATCAGCAAAAGAGGAATTAGTTTGATAACGGTGGTTGTTACCTGAAACTTGCCTGCAAGCCTGGGGGACAGGGCATTGATGGCATAGATGGCGATGAGGTAAAAGCCTGCGATGGTCATGCAGGAACCGCCAGTGATATCCCAGCCCAATAATACGCAGGTATACCGGGCGGATACCCAGGCCAACACCGAGGTTAGTGTTGGCTGATAGATGGTTGCCATGAACCAGCCCACAAAGTAGCCATACCGTTTGCCTACTGCCACTTCGGCATAGTCCACCACACCGTTTACCTTTTCATACCTGGTGGCCATGGTGGCAAAGGTATAGGAGCATATGATCATGATCAAGCCGACGATACCCCATGCTGCAATACCCATGGGCATGTTGCCTCCAGTGGCCTTTAAAACTACTTCCGCTTTGAAGAATACACCGCTACCGATTACGATTCCTACTACCATGGATATTGCCGTGAACAGTCCAAACTTTTTTCCAAGGCCCTTCTCCATACCTACCATCCTTTGCTTTGGGCAAGCAATGAGCAACCCAGGCTGCCCAATTGATATTAATTTGTATATACTATAGATTTTTTTGTCTGATTTGTAAACATGATAATGAAAGTTTTCATGGGAATGAAGGGATAGTCTGTAAAATAAGGGGGGATGATAGGCAAGTGAAGTACATTTACCTTTATGAAAAGCGTATGTGGAGCTTAAGCTCCGGAAAGGTAGGGCGGTTTGGATAAGGGCATCACCAACAGGCAGATATTTTTTATCCTGGTTTTGATTGTATCTGCTTTTCAAGCAACGAATGTCCCTCATCTTGCTGCTAAAGCCTTGGGGCGCAGCGGCTGGATTATGATTGCTTTGTATGCTGTCCCCTTTTCGCTGTTTGCCTTGATGATAGCGAAGCTGAATGGCATGTACCCGGGCATGACCCTTTTTGAGTATGGACAAATATTGCTTGGAAAGGTAATGACCAGTATCCTTTGCATTCTATATGCCCTCTATTTTTTTTCTGTTATTGTATACCTGAATCTCAATACGCTTACTCTGATCTCTACAAACATACTACCGAAAACCCCCCAGCCGTTTTTGCTGGTGGCGGCTGTTCTCCTTTTCGGATTTGTTGTGTACAAGGGGATCGAAACCATAGCAAGGCTCTTTGAACTGATTGGTGCCATGTATTTGATTGTTACCTTGGGGATATGCCTTCTGATGCTGACGCAAGGTGAAAGAGAAAACATACTGCCATTATACAATCCCAATGAGGGGAAGGAATTTGTCAGCGCAATCCTTGTATTTGGTTCGATTTATGGAGGCTTGGAGAATCTTTTAATGGTTCCCTTCACAGAAGAGAACCCCAAAACCCCAAAGACTGCGTTTATTGCTATGTTGTTTATTGGTCTTCTATTTATTCTCATTACCGAGGGTAGCATCGGTTTGCTTGGGGTCAACAACGCCATTGTATATAATGACGCTTTTTTAGAAGCCGTCAAACTAGCAGATGCGCCTGTTATTGAGCGGACAGATATATTCTATCTCACCTTTGGCTTGGGCAGCCTGTTTTCAGGTGTGATCATGCTCATCAATTCACAGGTGGAAATATTAAGCAGGCTGTTTCCGTCTGTTAAGCGCGGTGTAATTGTGTCTGTTGTTTGCATATTGGTGTATGGCTTGACGCTCTTTGTTATGAAAATACCTTTTTATACCAAGACGTTCGGAGAAGTAGTACCAGTGCTGATATTCTTCTTTGCCGGTATTGTTCCTACCCTGCTTTTTGTGTTGGCTAGGATCCGAAAGCGGTCCTTGAGCCCAAAATAAGGAGAAGTACATGAAAAAGAACATAAAGAAAGCTGTGCTGTTAACTATCCTTACAGCCCTTTTTCTGCTGCTTGGCGGCTGTATGGATACACAGGATATTAACGAAAGATTTATTGTTACAACAACCGCTGTTGACAAGGTGGAGGACGAGTTTATTTTGTATGTAGAGGTCGCCAACATCCAAAACAGCAGCGGCGGCACTGATGGAGGAGCTGTCCCCATGGGCAGTAAATACTTTTATGTCAAGGGCAGCGGTAAGGACTTGGACGAAGCAAGGCAGGACATAGACAGGCAGCTGGAGCATAGCCTGTATATTGGCGGTATCAGAACCTTGCTTTTAACAGAGCGCTTTGCCAGCAATGACGAGGATCTGGTGCAATACCTTTACCGCGTCCGGTCTGAAGAAGAATATCGCAAAAAAGTAGAAACGGTTATAACGCGTACCAGCCCGGACGACCTGTTTCAGGCACTGAATGATCGTAATGTTTCGGTAGGCTATTCCATTGACAACACCTTGACCTCCCTTCAGAGGCAAGGCGAATCCTTTATTCGCTCAACAGCAAGAATTCTGGAAAACCTGAGTAGCAATTACACAGGATTGCTGATGCCTTGCTTTGATCTGCGGGATGATCAGACCGATTTGGTGGGCTATTCTGTGATCAGCGGCCATAGTGTCATCGGTTTTATTCCTATTGAAGAATCTAAGGGCATTCATATGCTCAAAGCGGACAAAGCCATTATATTTTACTCCGTACCATATGAAGACAATGTATTTTCTGTTGAATCGAAGCTTAGTAAAAGAACGGTTACTACACAATATCAAAACAATGAGATCAGCTTTATTTTCACGTTGCATTTTAAATCGACTGTAGAATATGGGAGCAAAAAGACACCCTATAACCTGGAGAAGGATGCCCTGAAAAAGGTGGACAGCACATTGAAGCAGATGATGCTGGAATCACTTTTGCATACGGTAAACCAAGCACAGAACCAATTTCAAACCGATTATCTGCAATTGGATGATGCCTTTCGCATTAAGTATCCTGCTGCCTTTGAAAGCCTTAATTGGCAGGAGGTGTTTGTGAAAGTGAAAATTTATTTTGATATTCAAACAGAGACCACCGTATCGCCTTCCATGGATTATGGAGAATATAAGACGCGTTGAAAGGAAAGCTGACTGTGCGGCAGAAAGAATTTGATAAGCTGACCCAGGAAATGATGGCGCAGGGTCTTGATTTTATAGAACGGGTGATCCCGTATCAAGGCGGCAGCGTAAACATCTACTTTATATCTCAGCTAACCGACAGGGATTTTCTGACCCAAAATGTGATAAGGCCGCTGATTTTATTCTGTGCTTCCGCTAGAGAAGCCGTTACGGCTAAACGTACGGCAAACGAATTAATATTTGCGGACGAAATCACCTTTGAAACCGACTATGAAAACGCACAAAACCATATATTGGCGGGGAAGACGGTTTTGCTTTTTTCTACGGATAAAGAATATTTGGTCATTAACTGCAAAATGGTGGCTCACCGCTCCGTACCCAAACCAGAGCTAAACTATGCCTTGGGTGGGCCGCAAGATTGCTTTAACGAAAACCTGGATACCAACATTTCCTTGCTGCGCTACAGGATGAAGGACAAGAACCTGAGAATTCAGTATATGAAAGTTGGGGAGCGGACAAAAACCGTTGTTGCTGTGGTTTATATTCAGGATATTGCCAATGATGCCTTGGTGAATCAAATTGTGAGCAATATTCAAAACATCAAGATTGACGGCATTGCCACGTTAGGTGAGTTACGGCCCTTTTTGGTAAGCAATGCATACAGTGTGTTTCCGCAATTAGGGCTGTTTGAACGTTCTGATATAGCATATCATATTTTGTTGGACGGAAAGGTGATCATTTTGATGGATGGCAGCAACAATGCCATCTATGCACCCAAAGTGTTCAGCGAATACTTTATGTCCAGCGATGACCGGTATGGCAATAAGGTCTTTGGCTTTTTCTCAAGAATGTTCCGGTACTTATCTTTGGTTGTTGCGCTGACAGGCAGCAGCATTTATGTGGCAGTATCCTCTTTTCATACAGATGTGCTGCCCACCGACTATGCCATCTTACTGGCAACCCTCAGAAACAATACGCCTCTTACCGCCTTGATCGGCGCGTTGCTGATAGAGATGATTATGGAATTGCTTAGGGAATCGCTGCTTCGCGTACCCAAGCACATTGGTTCTGCCATTGGTATTGTGGGTGCCATCGTTGTGGGTCAGGCAGCCATTGCCGCTGGCATTTTTAGCTCTCTGCTTTTGATTATTGCAGCAGTCTCGCTGCTGGCTTCTTTTGCCATTCCAGACTATACTTTGGTTACGCCGTTTCGGTATTTAAAATTTTTCATGATTCTGGCAACCGGATTCTTGGGTTTTTATGGATTTACCATCGTTGCAATCACCATATTGACCCTGCTTGTTTCCAACACATCCTTTGGTGTGCCCTTTATGACACCCTTTGCGCCATACAGCAAAGGGGATTTATCCAGTGCTCTGATGGATAAATCGAACAACAGCAAATGGCGGCCCAGGTACCTTCAGGATAAGGACAAGAAGCGAATGCCATAAAGTGACACCCTGCCGGCTTGGATTAAAGGCCTGCCAGCCTGGCAATGGCGGTTACAGCCATGCATGCGGCAATACCGCATGCAGTGGGGATCAAAAAAGCGGTAAGGGTCCATTTGACACTTTTGGTCTCTTTGCCAATGGTGATTAAGGTGGTGCCGCAGGGCCAGTGCATCAGCGAAAACAGCAGCACATTTACGGCTGTAAGCGCTGTCCAGCCGTTATTGACTAGCAGTGTATGCAGCGATGCCAGACTTTCGAATTCTGTCAGGGAGCCAGTGGACAAATAGCTCATCAATAAAATAGGGATCACAATTTCATTGGCTGGCAGCCCCAGGATAAAGGCCAGAAGGATATACCCATCCAGCCCCATGAGCTGTGCAAAGGGGTCCAAGAACCCAGCAGAATGGCTTAACAGGCTGAGTCCTCCCACCTGTATATTGGCCATCAACCAGATGACAAGACCGGCAGGTGCAGCCACCATAATGGCCCGGCCCAGCACAAATAGCGTGCGGTCCAAGATGGAGCGGATAATTACCTTGCCAATTTGGGGCTTACGGTAGGGCGGCAGTTCCAGCTGGAATGAGGATGGAACGCCCTTGAGCAGCGTTTTTGACAGGAGCTTGGATACAGCCAGCGTCATGAATACGCCCAGTACAACAACGCCGGTCAGCAGCAGCGTAGAGATAGCTGAGCTTTGAATACCGCTTCCGGCAGCAAAGAACATGATGATCACGGCGATCAGTGTGGGAAACCTGCCGTTGCAGGGCACGAAGTTGTTAGTCAGCATGGCAATCAGCCGTTCCCGGGGCGAATCAATGATCCGGCAGCCGGTTACGCCGCAGGCGTTGCAGCCAAACCCCATGCACATGGTCAGCGCTTGCTTGCCGTGGGCATTTGCTTTATGGAAAAAATGATCCAGATTAAAGGCAATCCGGGGAAGATAGCCCAAATCCTCCAACAGGGTAAATAGGGGAAAGAAGATGGCCATGGGTGGCAGCATGACAGAAACAACCCAGGCCAGGGTTTTATACATGCCGTCCACCGTAAGGCCAATCAGCCACTCTGGCGCATGTATGCTCGCCAGCAGCGCCCTCAGCGGGGCTAGCAGCGCAAACAGACCCTCTGCCAATAAAGAGGATGGCACATTTGCACCTTCGATGGTCAGCCAAAAGATAAAAAGCAGCAATAGGACCATAATGGGGATACCGGTTGCCTTGGAGGTGAGGATACGGTCGATTTTCCTGTCCCGTAAATGGTATGCTTCATTTTGACAAGTCACTGTTTCCTTTGCAATGCTTTCGCATAACGTAACAATTCGGGTGATGATCTCATCCCGCAGGGTCTCCCGGCCGATGCCATTGTCGGTAAGGTGTAATATTGCGGCTTTCAGGCTGCGATCCACCTCCTCATTGGCAAGTGGGTCAAAGCCCAGGTGCGCCGCCAAGGCAGGCAGTATGCTTTCCTGGGCTTCCAGCAGGCGCAAGGCAGTCCAGCGGCTGCTGAGGGTGTCGGGCAGTATTTTGTCAAGGGCAGGCGTTAGCATGGCCACGGCCTGCTCTATTTCATCCCGGTATGCGATGGGTACGGGGGAGGTGGTTTGTGGATTTTGGCAGGAATCATAAACCGCCTGCATCAGTTCTTTCAGTCCCCTGCCGTCCCTTGCGCTGGCGGGGATCACAGTAATCCCCGTCAGCTTGGCAAGCTTGCCTGTATCAATACTGATTTTTTTCTTTTTGGCTTCATCCATTAAGTTTACGCATAGGATCACCTTGGGGGTGATCTCCGTTACCTGCAGCGCAAGGTTCAAATTGCGCTCCAGGCAGGTGGCATCCGCCACCACCACAGTGGCCTGGGGACCGCCAAAACAGATAAAGTCCCGAGCAGTTTCCTCTTCGGCGGAATTTGCCATCAGCGAATAGGTGCCAGGCAAATCAACAAGCTCAAAGGTACTGCCGGAAAAGGTATACTTTCCTCTGGCGCTTAAGACTGTTTTTCCAGGCCAGTTTCCTGTATGCTGGTTCAGCCCTGTCAGGCTGTTAAACACTGTGCTTTTGCCAACGTTGGGGTTACCGGCAAGGGCAATGGTCCATTCGCCGGTTTGCTGCTTGTGTGCTTTGGCAATCGGCTGGTGGTGGGCAGATTCCATGGAAGTTCCTCCTTGTTATCATCATTCCTTTATCTCATGTACAGCCATGCTTTAGCATTCAGTGACCATAATGCTGGATGCGATGTCCGAGCGCAGTGCAATAACCGCGCCTCTGATCATATAGGCCACCGGGTTCCCCGATGGGCTTTGAAAGAGCGGGGCAATTTCCGTCCCCTCAATGACGCCCAGGTCCAGCATTCTGCGGCGGACAGGGCCGCTGATGGCAAGGGATTGAACCCTTGCTTTTTTTCCTATATCCAAATGTCCAAGGGGGATTGGTAAAGATTCCATACAAAGGGCCTCCTTAATAACCTTGGTAGGCGGGAAATAAAAGTTTCCCTACGCCAACTATATGGCCCACGGGCAAATGTGTGCAGGCGCACTTGCCTAAACCCCGGTTGCAGTGAATACAATACATCAGTGATAGGAGGTCTGGACTGTGGATGCAGATAACAACAGGGGTTTTCATACGGTACGCGGGTATGAGCTGTTGCAAAAAAGCACAGACCGCCTGACCCCTGCTATGGAGGATTATTTGGAAATGGTGTACAGGCTTTGTATGGAAAGCCAGTACACCCGCATCGGCAGGCTTTCGGAGGCGCTGCATGTGCTGCCGTCATCGGTATCCAAAATGATACTTAAGCTTTCAGAAAAAGGGTTTGTGGAATATGACAAGTATGAGATCATACTGCCGACCCAAAAAGGAAAAGATGCCGGCGCATACTTAATGCACCGGCATCAGATTATGGAACGGTTTTTGGCCCTGATACATTCTACGGACGTCCTACAGGAGGCGGAACTGATCGAGCATGTGGTAAGCCCGCCTACCGTGGAGCTTATCCATGTGCTCCTGGGGTTTTTTGAAGAAAATGATCAGGCAAAAACGGCGCTGCAAGCATATCAGAAATTGAAAATCAAGGATCTTGGCACAAAGGGTGCGTCT
>JAEYQQ010000095.1 GCA_023409955.1 Bacillota bacterium
ACGAACCCTTTCAATGGAGCTGATAACCGGATTCGAACCGGTGACCTCTTCCTTACCAAGGAAGTGCTCTACCTGCTGAGCTATATCAGCGCGTCCGGCGGGACAACGAACATATTGTATCTTAAAAAGTAAGGAAATGCAAGGGTTTTTTCAAAGAAAAATTTTAAATCACCTTGCTTGCATCTCTTGAATTTTTCCTCGTTTTGTGATCTACTTCCCCCAAATGGGGTTTTGATGCAAAAACTGATGCAAATTGTTGTTGTCCCGAGGCCGGTAACCCTTATGCCATAAGGCTTTTTAGGTAGTCGAAGCTGATGCAAATTCTGATGCAAATGGTGTGTTACCCATCTGCTCCATCAATCGACCTGCTTCTTGTATTGTTTGATCCCTTATTCGTACATAGTGCTTATTGGTGGTTGTGACGCTTCTGTGTCCAAGCAGTTTTGCGATGACCTCAAGTGGTATTCCTGCTTCAAGCCAATCTGTTGCGCAGGTATCTCGAAAGTCGTGATGGGTATATTCCGGTATACCAAAGTGCTTCTGGATTTTTTTCCAGCGCCGACGTTCCTCTGAAAATGTCCATGGTCTATCCCCACTAACGATATAGCCTTCCTTCTGGATCGGTTCAAGCGCATTCAGCAAAGGTTGTATTAGCGGTAAATCACGCTGGCTTGCTTTCGTCTTCGGCTTTCCGACTACTGGTTTGTTCCTGTCTGGGTGAGTTACGCCACGAACGACGTGAATAACCTTTCTCTCGAAATCTATATCTTCCCATCGTAGGCCTAACACCTCTCCAATGCGTTGACCGGTATATGCCAAAAGAGCTATTTGTCGTCTTAGGTCGTCCGGTAATTCGTGAAGGCGTTCTTTTATCTCTGCGATCTTTTCCGATGGTAAGGCTACATGGCTCCCGCCCTTATCGGTATTGATGCAAAGCTGCTTCGAATCCACTGGATTCCTTGGCATATATCCTTCCTCAACGGCGTACGCAAGAACTGGCCTTATGATATTACGGATTTTCTTGATGGTTTCCAATGACAGACCTGCGTCTGCCATATCATCATAAAGCGCCTGAATCATATCAGCTTTGATCTGATTAAGCGGCATGTTTCCCCATCGAGGGATGAGATGCTTCTGGATCATCTGCTGGTATGTAACCTTTGTAGTTGGCGCAAGCTTTTTCTTGAACTTCTCATGGAAATCCATAAGGTACTCTCCAAACAGCGGAACACTTTTCTCCTGCTGTTGCGTAGATTGTATATCGCCAACCAGACCAGCACTGATCATTATCTTTGCGCAATTCATCAACAATTCCTGCTTATCGCATCCATGCGCCACCTTGAATATTGGCTTGCCGTACGCATCCTTGCTGGTTTGTATACGTTGCTGCAGCCTATTTGCCATTGCATCTTCCTCCTGCAATGGCGTATCTTGTAGGTGTGCTGTGCAATTTCCAAGGTCCGTGGGAACTATAAGCTTATCCAGTGCTGATTGTGCCCCTTTTTGAGCTGCAGCATCTAACATTTGCTGTGTGTGTTCGTTCTATGTCATAAGAATTCCTCCAAATTTTGATTGTGTTGCTTGGTGATAGGGAAATGATTTATCATAGCCCGCTTTGCTTTCAAACGTAAAATCCGTTTGGTAAGTAACAATAGATTATTACTTGTCTGCCTGCCGTGTGTTCCATAACTGTTCGTGCATTTTTACCTTTCGATAAAAGGTGTTTGGTTTCAAGTGAAGTTCGGCCATTGCTGCCTTTGCGGTTTTGCTACCGCTCTTCCATTCGTTGTACACCCGAATGAATGCTGCATCATCCACCTTAATGGGTTGCCTGCCTTTATATTTCCCGGCGGCTTTAGCAATTGCTATCCCCTCCGCCTGACGTTGCAGTGTCTGCTGGCGTTCAAACTGAGCAAGCCCTGCGAAGATGGTCATCATCAACTCCCCTTGTGGAGTACTGGTGTCAACACTCTCCTTCAAACTTACAAAGGCTACGCCTTTAGACTTCAACCTGTCGATCAGGTCCAATAGATCACGAGTGTTCCTGGCAAACCGGCTGTAGCTCTCAACAACTACCGTATCGCCTTCCCGAACATACTCCATCATCTTTGCCAGTTGTGGGCGGTGCTCAGAGTCCTTACCGCTTGCTTTCTCAATGTAGGTTTTGTCACAACCTGATAATGCAGCTTCTTGTCTTGCGGTATTCTGCTCCTGGGTACTGACACGTATATAGCCAATGCGAGCCATTCTGAGCACCTCCAACAATGTGATACCGGTAATGTACCACTAAACCGAACAATGTGTCAATAGGATATATTGTTTGTGACATATATTTCAATATTATTAACACCACTTGTGCGAAACATATATGCCCTAATCAACAATATGTCACAGGGGTATACCCAAATGAAACATGTCCAGCATGGTAACCGTGGGAATATGGCATATGTAGTAATTTCATTAAGATGAATCTTTGTAGTAAATCATAATAAATCCTCCTCGTTGATCTAGTAATCGCGCTATATTCCAACATGTGTATGCCATGCAAGAACTGATTGGCAATCGCAATAAATGGCATGAACATATGGAATTCTAAGCTATATTCGATAGTGATAGTCATGCCAACCAATAGTTGAATCCGTATGGAGCCTGTCTCTGCGGCTGTGAGAGAAAATAGCCTTATACGTGATGCACCTCTATGCGTCTTTAGTTATAGAATGCATCTTAAGATATTCCGGCAAATTGTCATCTGTTACCTAGCGCCAAACGCTTTCCTTATCCATACAATATGGGTTGAGATAGCTCTCTTGGCTCGTTAGCATCTCCGATAGTGGATTATAGATGTATTCCATTCTATGGTTAGTATTCACGAGAAACTTCATATAATTTCTCCTATACGTTTTGTTTTTTTATTGGAGTAATACCATTCCAAGGCAAAGCATGGTTGTGCCATATGCGGAATTTTCATAAATCTTAAGGATTTTCGCTTGCTTTTGCTGTAGCATTTTCCAAAGGGGACTGCGTCAGCAAAACCTCATGAAGTATCCGCATCCTGCTGTTAGATGGAGCTATTGATGGTTTAGGTCCTCCATCAAATTCATTCCTCAGGAATCACCATCTCGTAACCTCCTACACTATATAAGGACGATAAAATCGAGAAAATGCCCGGTCTATGAAAAAGAAATTTTATAAGTATTGATTTCACAGTACTTTTATGGAGTCAACCATATGTTCATGGCCATACACATCTGCGCTTCAGATTTTCATAGCTCATTATAAAATGCCAGTTTAAATGCTTTTTTTAGAAGGAAAAATTAAAAAGCCAGCTGATTGTCCAGCTGACTCTTGCATTGATATCAAGTGAGTCTGTCTTGTACTTATCTTCGCTTTGTTGGATTCCTGGTGATGATCCATGTCCCATCTTCAAGGCCATAACACTGCTTCTGTTCTCTGGTGGGAGGTGCGTATGCCAAGTTTGAACGTTTAAGGATGAGATTACCCCTGTTTTTGAAAACGTGGCTTACCATTCGCCATGAGAGAATACCGGCTTCGGTTGAAGGATCCAGTAATTCTGGAATAGAGGATAAATAGGCTTCATCTTCTAATAATTGTTCCTTGAGATTTCGAGAGATCCCCTGCATAACTGCTTGTTTTGTGGTGTATCCGTGTACCTTGATCTGCTCTTTTGCAGTTCGTACCAGCATCTGTTCAATTGTTTTGTGACGATTTGTCTTACGCCGTCCATCGGAATAAATACTATCTGCCATTAGTTGTCCATAAACCTCTATGACCGTCTCTTTACTGAAGCCAGTGAAGGTTGCGCCACTCTTCAACCATCGCTCAGCTTGCAGATCTGCATAGGAGAGTAGTACCGGAGAATAGAGTGGAACAGAATAAAAAGCAGTTGGCATATTCCGCCCGTGCTGCTGCATCTGCTCATATGCCTTCTTCATGTACTTATTTGGGCTGTCTTCTGTGGGAAGCATGCGAACAAGCAAGCCCCAGCATTGGAAAAGGATGACGCTCCGGTACCAAGTAATATGGCTGTTTCCAGCCTCCGGATACCTTTTTACCATATCCCGCAGCGAGGTATAGGCATACCAGTGCCCATCTTGCTGGGTCTGGTTGTCTTGTGTGTACACCTGATGGAGGATGACCATTAAACGCCTATACAAGGCCTTTTCCCGTTGCATCAGCATGCGGTATAGGTTTGGGTAGGCTTCGGCAGAAAGCCCCTCCAGGGCGCTAATATTGGCCTTTACGATCATCCTGTATTCGTCAAAGGATATAGGCATAATAATACCTCTTTGGCTTTGGTTTGGATAGGAAGACAGTATAACAATAAATATAAGATTTAAGAGGTTGATTCACTTCCACGGTTCAGATCAAGCTCCCTCCATCCGAAGGCTGTCATGATCTCAGCGTTAACATCCCTGCCTTTATATTTTGAAATTTGATCATCATACTCACTTTTCCCGTTTGCAAAGTCTGCGTCGTATCGGAAGCGTTCTTCACTTCGCGCAGCATCAATAAACAACCTTGCGCTTGCTGGTGCATTTAGAGCGCTTGGTATCCCTTCGAAGTCAAGATGAGTGCCTCTTCCTTTCAGGTCGAAAAGAAGGCTCGCTATGTTCCCATGAAAGCTCTTCATTTGACAGTCATTTTCATTGTCTGATTTCTCAAATGCTTGAAGATGAAAAGAAAGCAAAGCATCTGTGATTTCATCCGCCTTAGTAGCACTTTCCTCCTTCTGCACTTTCAAAATATGTTCGGGTATCCTCCATACTTTGGTTACCGGCATCAGTATACCGGCTTTTCCATACTCCTTATT
>JAEYQQ010000143.1 GCA_023409955.1 Bacillota bacterium
TTCCAATAGAACACATCGGGCAGGCTGTCGCTCAGAGCCAGGGTTTCGCCGGCGTCTTTCCAGGCGTTGGCTTCATCCATCACGAGATTGACATGAATCCAGGGATACGCGGCCTGGAATTCTTCAATTGTCTTCAGGAAGGGTTCACGGTTTGCTTCCGTCTCAGCGGACCAGATGACGTGGCAATCCAGGGTTACTTCTTCGTGTTCTTCGGCGAACACGGTGGTTAGACTTAGCATCATAACCACAGCCAGAACCAGAGCAACGATCTTCCTCATGATAGTTCTCCTTTCAGATGTGAGCGTATTCGGTTTATACCGGCGTTTATGCGCATTATAGCACTGTCATTGTTTAATATCAATAAGTCTAGCAATGTTTTTTCTGTCATTATATAGAACATCAATGCATACTGGATAAAATATGCTGCCATGACGCAAGCCAGATAGTGTGTTGACATCGTTTTGATGACCCGGAAAAGTTACCAAATCATAGTCACCATGGAAATATATGCGCAGAATTCTCTAAACACATCAGAAAAGTCCGCCGGATCATTCACACTATGAAAAACTTTGCGATAAGCGATCTTGTTCGCATTATACCGCATCAATAAAGATTCATATGCATCCACATGGAATAAATGAATTTTGACAAAACGGCGGTAGTTCATATGAACAGTTCCTCGGAAAAGCCGCGTAACAGAATAGGGTTAGCAAAAGGTCGTGCTGAACGCTACTTCGATGTACAGACAAGGGACGTTCCCAACTGTTCACATCGAAAATCGCGATTAATGCAAAAAGAAAACCCTTGACTTGTAAGGGTTTTCGCTTGGTGGTCTGTACTGGACTCGAACCAGTGACCCCATCGATGTGAACGATGTGCTCTACCAACTGAGCCAACAGACCATGAGACTGTTTTGCTTTGCACAACTGGTTTTGCCAACTGAGTCAAAACAATGTGTTGGTAATTTTGTTGCCAAGTTTTTGGCGACATCAAGTATCATATCATAGGAAAAATGGCTTGTCAATATATGAAGTGCGAAATCCTAAGCACAAAATGTGAAATCAATGAATGCTCTTTCTTGCTTGAATGATTCTTATATTTGTGGACAAAAATATTGCCCGCAGTCGGCGGGCAATCCGTTATAGAAAGCTTTTTAGTCGCTGGACATTGTTTTCTTCAAATTCCTGCAGGCGCTTCATCAAGCTGCGGATATCTTCCTCTGCGTCGGCATACTGATTCAGGTTTTTGATGGCGTCAATGATCCCCATATTGCTGCCTAATATCAACATCTCGGCAACATGGGAGGGAGTGGAGTCCATGGCTGTCTGCAAGCGGATAGATATATAGGTTGTGATTTTTGAACAGGTGCTCAAGCCCTTTTCATCAAACCCGTTCTTATTCAGCAACACTTTGGCAGCATCCAAAATGCTGCGGTATTCCTCCAACTGTGCTGTCAGATGCTCCTTAAACTCTTCGCTTTTTACAATGTGGATCAGCTGGTCAATGGTGACGACGCCCATCTGTGCATTTTGATAGATAAAGTTCAGCAATTCAGCGTTACCGTTCATGCGTTTACGCTCCTTTCGCATTGGAAGTATGCGCAGGAAAGTATGCCTGTATTCTGTTTTCTTCTACTGATGGCAGTAACAAGATATACATAAACCCTCATTTGTTTACATTATTTATCATGTATGGTAGAATTGGTGAATTACAAGGCGCTGTAAATGCAAGAGCCATAATATTACCCGGATTTATTGTAGCTGCGAGGGAGATTGCCAACGATGATCAGACAGCTTAAAATCAAGTTATGCATACTGTTTCCCGTAATTTTTTTATGCGTATTGCTTTTACAGCTTTCTGCTTTTGCAGAGGGTAAATCGACCACTATCAGGCTGACCTTTGCCGGCGACTGTACGCTGGGCGGGAGCGAGGATTGGATGAGATTGCGCTCGGGGACATTCATGACCACTATGGAAAAAGAGAGCGACGAATATCCGTTCTTGCTTGCCCAAGATATATTCAGCAAGGACGACTATACCATGGTAAATTTGGAGGGCGTGCTATCCGATAGCAAGCGTGGGCAAAAATCCGGCCTCAAGTGGAATTTCCGTGGGAACACAAAGTATGTTGGAATCCTGACAGCAGGCTCCATTGAGGCGGTTTCGCTTGGCAATAACCACTCCAGGGATTATGGGGAATACGGCCTGAATCAGACTAAACTGACGCTGGATGGAGCCGGTATTGATTATTGCATTGACAGGGATATTTGCTATTTTGAAAAGGATGGTATCCGGATTGCTTTTATGAGTTTCTGGCGCGGAGACTTTCCCAAGCATAAGCAATGGCTTCAGGAAACAATTGAAGAACTCAAGGGCAGCGGTAAGTGCCAGGCTGTTGTTGTTATATACCACGGCGGCACAGAATACCAGCAAAAACATAGCAAAGCCCAGGAAGATGCTATGCGCTTTGCCATAAACAGCGGTGCTGATCTTTGTATAGGCCATCATCCCCATGTTGTCCAAGGGGTGGAGGTATATAAGGGCAGGAACATATTGTACAGCCTGGGCAATTTCTGCTTTGGTGGCAACCGTAAACCCCGCAGTGCTGAATCCCTTACCTATGTTGCGGGCATTGAGCTGGGCTTTGTGGATGGAGAATACAGTCATCAGCAGCTTACCATCCATCCTTACAAAATGTCGGGCACGCCTGGCAATAACAATTATCAGCCCTGTCCTGCAACGGGGAAGGAAGCAGTTGAACTGATCAGCAGAATCCAGTACGATACATCATTTACCCTACAGCCTTATGTGGAGGGAATAGGGGCAATTCAGGAGCATATTTTGGCTCATAGCAAAGAGCAATAAGCAAGTTAATAAAATAAGGAATGTTCATGGCCGAAACCAGCCATGAACATTTGTATTTGGTTAACTTAATCGTTCTTGCATTTCCATAACCCCAGGCCAGGTGCATCTACATAATATATTTCTTCGCCATCTGGGAGCGTATTCCAGCCGTTTTTCAATGTGTTGATATCATAGCGACTCATTGCATCAGCCACATCCATGTGGTGAAAGCCAACCCCCTCCACCGCTTCTTTTGACAACAGCGCAGGGTTTGTGGCATAGGTGATGCGAAAACGATCATCAGAGGAGCCATGAATCAAATGTGCTGAAACCATCAAGAGATTCTTAAAAGAACCTTGCCGGTATAAATCCAGTATATGCTTGGTGCCGGTATAGCCATAGGCCCGTATGGCGTTATCTACTTCTGGATTTTCTCCAAAGGTGTGCACACCAGGGGCCAGAACCACAAGCTCGCCGCCATCGGCCACGATCATTCGGGTACGGTAAATGGCCTTGTTACCTACCCAGGTGGAGCGGTACTCCTCCGGTTCCAGATAGGCTACCACCTTTTTGGCGGGACGGTCTACATAATTGATGTTCATTTCCTGAGATAGGGATACAGCTTGCTCAAAACCATCCCGCTTGTCGCCAATATACAAACCGTGAATATTCACATTTTCATCTGCTTTGTTAACCACAGTTAGAATATAGACAAGGGGAAGATCTTTTAAAAACCGCTCCTGGGCATAATCAAACACCTTGCGAACGGGAGCATGATCTCTGCCCAAGGCTGCCTCCGCACCGCATACAGCCCCCAGCATATGGGTTTTGTTAATCATCTGCCGGCCCCCGACGCCAACAAATATGTTTTTGCTGTAATTGGCCATGCCAACTACTTCATGGGGTACAACCTGGCCAATGGAAAGGATCAGGTCATAGCTGCCGGAAACAAGGAGCTTATTGATTTCAACATCGATATCTGTTTCAAATAAACCCTTTGATACACTGCTGACAAATGCCTCGGGCACGGATCCAACGAATACCGTATCACTGCGCCAGTTGTGGGTTAAAAAGCGTTCCGGCGGGATGTCGCCAAACATTCGCTCAATTTCTTCATCCGTCATACTTACATGGGTGCCAACGGCTGGCAGGATGTCCACCTGTACATCATCGGGCAGCATATGGTACAGAATATGGGTGATGCTGCCGGCCATGGAGTAATACCGGGTAATATCTGGTGGTATGATCAGCAATCTTTTCAAGTTTTTGTACTGATCCAGCAGCAGTTGTAATTGGGTTTTGATTTCGTTTTGTGTTATGGCGCGGTCTTTATAAGTTAATGATAGGGTATTCACAGAAAGCTCCTTTACCGAATGAATAGTATAATCTCATTATACAACAAACTGGGTGAAATTTGGAAATAGGGTTGTATTTTTTATAGGAATCCAAATGCCGTAGGCGAAAGCGAAAATGGGATTGACAAGCGTACCGGATACTGCTATTTTGATGGGAAGAAAGCCAGAGGAGGATAATCATTTGCTGGACATTGCAATTGTTGGCGGCGGTCCTGCCGGATGGTCTGCAGCCATCACGGCCAGGATGCGGAATCAAGAGGTAACGGTCTTTTCTCCGGCGGAGGGAAGCACCTGGCTATATAAAGCGGATAAAGTTGATAACTACCCTGGCATGCCAGGTGCCAGCGGGAAAAGCATGTTGGAAGCCTTTGAACAGCAGGCACTGGATATGGGGGCAGTACGACAAAAGGCGGTTGTGCGTCAGATCATGGAAAATGGGGGAGCTTTCCTTCTGCTGGCAGAAAATGAGGTCATAGAGGCCAGAACTGTGATTCTGGCTATGGGGGCTGCCAGGCCCAGGCCCCTTCCTGGAGAGGCAGAATACTTGGGCCGGGGCGTCAGCTACTGCGGCACCTGCGATGGCATGTTTTATAAGGGAAAGAAAGTAGCTGTGCTTTCCAGCGGGGAAATGGGTTTGCATGAGGCGGCGTTTCTGGCAGGCTTGGCTTCCGAGCTTATTTACCTGCCGCTGAAAAAGCACGACACGAATGCTTTGGATGGCCGGGCTGTACTGATACAGGAGAAACCTGGTGAGATTGTAGAGGATGCAGGTGCTCTGGCTGTAATTACAGACCAGGGTAGACACAACGCTGCAGGCGTATTTGTTTTCCGGCCTGCGGTTGCCCTTGATCAATTATTACCCGGTCTGAATACTGAGGGAGCCTTTATCCCAGTCAACCGATTCATGGAAACCAATATGCCAGGTGTTTTTGCAGCCGGTGATTGTACAGGCCAGCCCTTGCAAATCGCCAAGGCGGTAGGGGAAGGAAACATTGCAGCCATCCGTGCATCAGAATATCGGTATCAACCATAAAAGCGCCTTAGGGATACTTTTGCACGCCTCACGCGTTTGTTGTTTGACCGTTCTTTTATTCTGTTGAGTTTTTTGGCGGGGTTACACCCGGAAAGGAGAACTATGAAAAAGGGAATCAGCTTATTTATTGCTATGGTCTTGACCCTTGGCCTCCTTGCTAAGCCTGCATTGGCACAGCCGCTTGTGCAAATACAGCCGCTGGCAGGGGAGGCGATGTTTCCAGAAGGCAGCACGGTGGATAACGCACAGTTTTTACTGACCTATGCTTATCCCCAAGTAACGCCGGAAACGAATACTGATGCCAATATCAACGTGTTTTATCAAGAATTGGCCACTGACCTTATAAATGAAACAGCGCTTGTATTATTTGAACAGGCTGGACAAAGTGTGGAGTCCGGTATAGCAGCCTACATGCACATCAATTATCAGGTGACAGCCAATACCGATCACTTTTTCAGCGTCATGCTTACCCAGGAACAGTTTATGGGTGTGGCAGAATCACAAACAATGATGGCCAATGTATTTGCAAGGACCGGTGACAGCGCGGGCGGCCTGGTAACGCTGCCATATGTCATGGGCTTTGCAGATGATGACGAAGCCTCTGCTACGGTTCTTGTGGATACGGTGTACCGTCTTGTGTGGGACATCATTGTTGAGCAGATGCTAAACGGTACTGTAGAGTATTATGAAGAGCTAACAGAGGAAAATCTATTTTCTGAATTCTACCCTGAAAGCGACTTTTATTTGGATGATCAGGGGAACATTGTGTTCTTTGTACAGCCTTCCGTCATCGCCAGTAATGCAGCAGGACTGCTAACCTATCCATTCTCCCCGGATGAGCTCCTTGCGGAGATGAAAAATAACTGACATTGATACATGGTATGGCAGAGCCGCTTTCTTTCACGGGATGTCGGCCTTTATAACCAGAACTGCAGATATATAAATCGAACCCCTGCCAAATATGGGCAGGGGTTTTCGCATTATCAATAAGATGCTTGAAAGATGATATGAATACCAATTATTCTTGGGTGATATAGTCGCAGGCAGCGACCATCTCCCTCACCTCACCGATCCGTTGACTGATGGGCACATGCAAGGGGTGCACCTGATAGGCATCCAATGCAGCCCTATCGGCAAATGTTGCAATAAGCCCAAAGTCAAATGACCGGCTGCTGCCTACGATGTCTGCGCCGGCTTCCAGGTCCAGCAGGCCGTCGATGTTGCCTTTCAAGGTATATAGGCTGCTGATCAGTTCAGGGATCAGCGCCTTGTGCTCTTCCTTAAGCTTGAAAAGTACGATGTGCTTAATCATTCTTTAGTCCGCCCTTCCGCCCTGAACTGGCTTTCACTCAGCAACTTCGTTAGCTCTTCCATAAAGCTTGAAATATCGGTGAACTGGCGATATACAGAGGCGAAGCGTACATAAGCCACTTCATCCAGTTTTTTCAGTTCTTCCATTACCAGTTCGCCAATCTGACGAGTGGTGACTTCGCCCTCCATGGCGTTGTACACATTCTGTTCAATGCGAGTAACGATGCCATCAATTTGGGCAAGGGAAACAGGCCTTTTTTCACAGGCATGGATGATGCCGTTACGTATTTTTTCACTATCGAAAGGTTCCCGGCGCTTGTCTTTTTTAACAACCAGCAGCGGGATCATTTCAATTTTTTCATACGTCGTAAACCTCCGTCCGCATTGAATGCATTCCCGGCGGCGTCTAATGCTGTTGCCTTCTTCTGTGGGGCGGGAGTCAATAACCTTGCTGTCCGGGCAACTGCAGTATTGGCATCTCATGCAATCTCTTCTTTCAAGGCGAATAACGCCTGTTACGTTTTCTTTATTATATCGCAATATCTATGGCACGTAAAGAAAAAAACGGAAGAGAATGTAATGGCTTTATGTTTGTGGGTCATAAATCTTCCACATTCACGAGGATAACATCATCACCGATTTTGCATATCCTGTCCCATGGGATAACAATACCGCACTTTTCCCCCCTTAACATCTGAAGCATGTTGAACTCTCCAGGAACAACAATGGCGGTGACTGTACCGTCCTTTTCACAAAATTCGATGTCCATCACCTTGCCCAGGCGGCGGCCATCGCATGTATTTACAACGTCCTTGGTGCGCAATTCCGATAGGCTCACGGGCATGCACCTCCCTTCCTTACTTGTATGCTACGGGAGGGGAAATGTTGCAGGGAAAGTGAAATGGTAAAGAGAGTGGCATGTTGATATGAAACCATAATAAGGCTAAGCAGTAAAAAAAGAGCGCCTTTCCGACGCTCCTTTTTTGCATTACATCTGCTGCACCTGCACATGCTTACGCATGTGGAGCAGTGCATTTTTTTCAAGCCGCGATACTTGTGCCTGACTGATGCCAATTTCGTTGGCTACTTCCATTTGGGTGCGGCCTTCGAAAAAGCGTAAGCGCAAAATACGCTTTTCCCTGTCGTTTAAGCGGCGCATAGCCTCCTTGATGGTAATCTCCTCCAACCATGCTTCATCAATATGCTTGTCGTCCTTCACCTGGTCCATAATGTATATGGCGTCACCACCATCGTTATATACAGGCTCAAACAGGGATACCGGGTCCTGAATGGCTTCCAGGGCGAAGACCACATCCTCCCTGGGTATGTGCAGCTCTTCCGCCAGTTCTGTAACAGTAGGCTCACGGTTTAAGGCGCTTGCCAAGCGGTCCCGGGCTTGCAGGGCTTTATAGGCTATATCCCTCAAGGAACGGCTGACGCGGATGGCATTGTTGTCCCTTAAATAGCGCCTGATTTCGCCAATTATCATGGGTACTGCATATGTGGAGAACCTTACGTTTTGTGTAACATCAAAGTTGTCCAGGGCCTTAATCAAGCCAATGCACCCCACCTGAAACAGGTCGTCCACATTTTCGCCGCGGTTTGTAAAGCGCTGGATGACGCTTAAAACCAGCCGCAAGTTGCCACGAATAAATTCCTCCCGTGCTGCCTGGTCGCCGCTGTGTACCAAGGGGAACAACTGACGCATTCTTTCGTTGTTCAAAACGGGTAAAGAGGATGTGTCTACGCCGCAGATTTCTACCTTGCCTGTTGCCATACCGCATTCCTCCACGATTCCGGATGAATGAAGTATGACCCCGTATGAAGGGTTTTATGCCGTGCGACAAACTAACTGCTGATGCGTGTCAGTTCGACATGAAGCCTGGAAAGAATGCGTTTTTCAAGCCTGGAGATGTAAGATTGGGATATTCCAAGGATATCGGCCACCTCTTTTTGGGTCTTTTCCTGCCCGCCGGTCAAGCCAAAACGAAGCTGCATAATGCGCTGCTCTCTGGGACTTAAGTGATTTAGGGCATAGGTCAGCAGCTGTTTCTCTACACTTTCCTCTATACACTTGTATACCATATCACCCTCTGTACCCAGTACGTCTGAAAGCAAAAGCTCGTTTCCATCCCAATCGGTTTTAAGGGGTTCATCCAAGGATACCTCCAGCTTGGTTCGGCTGTTGCGCCGAAGAAACATCAATACCTCATTTTCTATGCAGCGGGAGGCATAGGTGGCCAGCTTGATCTTTTTGTCAGGATCAAAAGTATTCACAGCCTTGATCAGGCCGATGGTGCCGATGGAGATCAAGTCTTCTAAAGCTATCCCAGTATTTTCAAACTTTCTGGCGATAAACACCACCAGACGAAGGTTGCGCTCAATAAGAATCGAGCGCACCGTTCCGTCATCGTCTTTCAATTGGTCAACCAGCAGCTTTTCTTCTTGCGGCGATAAGGGAACGGGCAGCGGGTCTGGACCGCCGATATAATGAACCTGGCTGGGGTGTAAAAGCGCCAGCCAAAAAAGCACCTTTCTGCGTAAAGCATTGTACCACCTGCGGGGATAGTCGAGCAAATCAAAACGCATACGGTGGAATCCTCCTTTTACAATCCCTCCACCACAGCGGCGGGGACCAGTGCCTGGGCGCCGTCGTATCCGGTGGGGGCTATGGCTATAAGCGCCTGGCCATCATGCCAGGTGCCTTCCATTTGCACACGAAAATGGCTTGGGCGAAAGCACATCATCATTTTGTGTCCGGCTGTCGTCTGAACGCGGAGAAGGCGAAAACCTATAGGCAGGGTTGCTGGATCCTCAGGCATGACAGCCGCAGGCAAAATGGGACGCAATGAACTGGAAGATGCAACAACCACCGGCAGGCCTGTAATGGGATCGGTTAGCTGATTGCCCGTGTCCAGCATGGCTGAAAGCCTGATGGGTATGCCGCCCAAGTTTGCACCATGAAGCGCAATTTCCACCATCGTAACTTTTGATGGTACCTTTCTTTGAATGCCACAAAAAAATGCCGCCACGGCTGTCGACAAAAATAGTGTTCCAAATGCCAGCCATAGTGTAATTTTTAAGGATACCAGCCAGCTTAAAAACCCTCCCAGCAAAAGGCCGCTGAACAGTATAAGGACAGCAGCTTTTATGATAATTAGCGGGCGAAGATCAGGTAGCATGATTTTTGCCATAACCAGCGGGACAAGCAGCATAAAAGGGACGCTGCGGATAACGGAAAGGCCGGGAAGATATGCAATAACTGCGTACATGCTGCCAAACAGTGCTGCTGCCAGTATACGCAGGCAGGATGGAATATGCACGCTCAAGAGCCGGGCGGCCAGCCACAGGGACAGGCTGTTGGCCAGTATATTGGTCAGCAAAAACAGCTCGCCGCTTATTTCCATACACGCTCCTCCATCAGCAGCACTGCTCACAGTATATGATGACTGCATCCCTGAATATGTTGATTTGGGTTGCGAAACTGTGCGCATGTGTATCATGAATTGACATACGCTGCGTATTTCCGCAAAAAAAAATTCATCAGGGTGTTGACAAAAAATGCGGGTTTGTATATAATGCAAACAAACGTTCGTATATGGAGGGTTTGCGATGATACGGCAAGAACAGAGCATGTGGCGGGAAAAAGAAAAAAAAGCCCTGGCATACAGGGATTGGCTTGTGGAAGCAAGGCTCTCTGCCCGCATGACTCAGACACAGGTGGCTGATGCCTGCGGTATTTCACGCAGTGCGTATCAAAAGTATGAATATGGACAAAGGACACCAAGAAAAAGCAAGCGTCAGGAGCTTGTGAAGGTGCTGGCGCTGAATGCACCTGAGTTTTTGGAAGGCCGGGGAGGGCAGTAATATGTTCAGTTGGATCTTGTATTGGCATGAACAGAAAAAGACACTCCGCCGGCAGATGCAACACCTGCAGTACAGCCGGTGGGAGCGCCGTTATCAAACGGCCTTCAAACGCCGGAGCCGCTGGTCAATGGTGAAAACACGATAATTAAGGCTTGACCTATGCATTTGCTGTTTCATGCAGCTGCTCGGCGGGTATACCTTGTCCAAGGAGGTAGGATTATGGAATGTAGAGTACAGGTAACCAATGGTGTTTTGGATCAGCAGGAGATCGATGCCTATATCCAGCGTGCAGAAAAGAAGTTCGGAAAAAAACCGGCGGGAATTGACATTCGTGTGGATGGTGACTTTGTCGATCTGACCTATGACTTTGGTCAGCAGCCATTTCAGCGGATTCGACGCATCACTGGCTATCTTGTTGGCACCCTTGACCGTTTTAACAATGGTAAGGCCTCCGAGGAGAGGGACAGAGTAAAACATACATTGTAACCAGCATTGCGATATCAAGGGAATTCAGGTATAATGCAAGGGAGGATGAGTCTAAATCGTTGTATGGTTATCCGGGCGAAAGGAGCCGCTTTCGTGAAGTATCTTCGCAGGTTTGTTTGGTATCTGGCTACAAGGCTTATGCTGCTGTGTGCCTTACTTGGGCTTATGACCGTGGCGTTCTATTATTCTATGAACGCAACGAACATTTACATTGTTTTAAAAGATGGCATGGCCAAACGCGCCCAGGTCGTCATGATGGAGGAAGAACCTCAGGACCTGACAAAATACTTTCAAAACAGCTTTTTAGATAGGGATGAGCCGCTGCTGCTTGCCAAGCAGGGCAATTCGCCATACAACCATTACACCATACGCGGTATTGACCACCGCCTTGAAATGGAGTGGATGTGGTGCTGGCCTTGGGAGGATACAGCAAGGGCAGACATCACCGAGTCCATTCCACGCATTGACGGTCGTGCTAAAAGTACAAGCAGGGAGGCGTTAGTAAGCGCTGGCGGTGAGGAATATCTTTCTCCCCCCAGATGGCAAAGCGCCAGGTATCGGGCAGTACTTACCCGTGAAAATGGTCAGTGGCGCATCAAGAGCCTGACCCTTCTGGAAACAATAAAATAGCATTAGCAGCTCAAATGCAAGCGCGGCCCTTACCAATTAGGTAAGGGC
>JAEYQQ010000080.1 GCA_023409955.1 Bacillota bacterium
CAGGACCCCGAAGCCGCCTGTGTACCCTTTGACATGCGCCGCAAGGGCTTTGTCATGGGGGAGGGGGCCGGGATCGTACTTTTGGAGGAAGCCCAGCAGGCCATCGCCCGCAATGCCCCCATTTATGGGGAAATTGTTGGCTATGCCAATACCTGTGATGCCAACCACATTACCGCGCCTCATCCGCAAGGGCTGGGGGCTGCCAAGGCGATTTCCCTGGCGCTTTTAGAAGCCGGAGGCCTTAAGGCGGAAGACATGCTGTACATCAATGCTCACGGCACTGGTACGCCGCTCAATGACAAGGTTGAGACCCAGGCCATTAAGCTGGCATTGGGTGAGGAAGCGGCAAAAAGGGCCGTTGTCAGTTCCACCAAGAGCGCTACCGGCCACATGCTAGGGGCGGCGGGAGCGGTGGAATGCATTGCCTCCCTGATGGCTGTGAAAACCGGCATCGTACCCCCTACACTTAACTTAAATGAGCCGGACCCTGATTGCGATCTTGATTACGTACCCCATCACGCGCGGGAGTTTAAACCTACCATCGCCCTTTCTATCTCCTTGGGCTTTGGCGGTCACAACAGCGCGATTGCCGTGAGGTCATAACCATGAACATAAAACAAATCAAAGAGCTGATGGCACTTTTTTCTCAGCATGGGCTGTCCCGGCTGGAGGTTTCCGAGGGGGATGTAAAAATTTTGCTGGCCAGGGAAGCAGCCGCTTATCAGGCGGTGGAGCAGCCTTTGGTCGTTCCTGCAGCGGCGGTTTTGCCATCCTCTGGCAGTATGCCTGCAGTAAAACCCAATGACCCCGGCCCGGATTTCAATCAGCTGCATGAGGTCAAATCCCCCATGGTGGGTGTGTTCTATGTGGCCCCTGAACCTGGTGGAAAGCCCTTTGTGAAGGTGGGAGACCATGTGATAAAAGGCGATGTGCTGTGCATTGTGGAAGCCATGAAGCTAAACAACGAGATCACCGCCGATAAGGATGGCGAAGTGGTGGATGTTTGTGTGCAGGATGGTGGTGTAGTAGAGTACGGCCAGACGCTCTTCAAACTTTTTTGATTGAGGCTGCCATATGAATCGTGACGAAATCAAAACCTTTCTGCCCCATCGGGAGCCGATGCTGCTTGTAGATGAGATTGAACTGGATGGCAATGGCAATGCCATTGGCAGTTATACCGTCCAGGGCGATGAGTGGTTTTTGCAGGGCCATTTTCCCGGTGACCCTGTGGTGCCGGGGGTGGTGCTGTGCGAGATGATTGCCCAGACGGCAGGAGCGCTTTTGCGCGAGCAGCTGCCTGGTAAAACCACGCTGTATGCCGGTATAGATGAGGTGCGATTTCGGCGCATGGTGCGCCCTGGCGACACAGTGAAAATTACTTGCCGCATTGCACGGCAGAAGCTGAATGTATATGTTATCGCCGGTGAGGCCAGCGTGTTGGATACCTTGTGCGTAAAGGGCACATTTACGCTGATGCTTGCCGGATGATTGGAGGGTATGGCTTGTTTCCCAAAATCCTTATTGCCAACAGGGGCGAGATTGCGATCCGTGTTATCAGGGCCTGCAAGGAAATGGGAATACTCACCGTGGCCGTTTTTTCGGAAGCGGACCGGGATGCGCTGCATGTTTCCATGGCGGATGAAAGCTACTGTATCGGCGGCCCCCAGGCTATCAATAGTTACCTGAATCAACAGGCCATCCTGACGGCAGCCCTTGTGAGCGGCGCTCATGCTATTCACCCTGGTTATGGTTTTTTGTCTGAAAATCCCGCATTTGCAGAATGCTGCGAAAAGAACGGAATTAAGTTTATTGGCCCCAGCGCCAAGGTCATCCGCCTGATGGGGGATAAGGATGAAGCCAAGCGGACCATGGCACGGCTGAATGTACCCACTATTCCTGGGTGCGACCTGATTGGGAATATGGATGAGGCAAAGCAAGCAGCCAAAGCAGTGGGATTCCCCCTTTTGCTCAAGGCTCGTGCTGGCGGCGGCGGTCGCGGAATTCGCATGGTGGAGAAGCTCGCGGATGTAGAAGGTGCATACAGGGCGGCATCCGCTGAAGCCCAGGCATCTTTTTCAGATGGCGGATTGTACATGGAAAAATTCCTTCAGCATGTTAAGCATGTGGAGATGCAGATCCTTTGCGATCAAAAGGGTCATGCCGTGTGTCTGGGGGAGCGGGACTGCTCCATGCAGCGGCGCAATCAAAAGCTGATTGAAGAAAGCCCATGTGCAGTCATTTCACCGGAGCTGCGGCAGAAAATGATGGAAACGGCAGCTCATGCAGCATCCGCTGTTGGGTATGAAGGCGCAGGCACCCTGGAGTTTTTGCTGGACCAGGACATGAACTTTTACTTTATGGAGATGAACACCCGATTGCAGGTGGAGCACCCTGTAACAGAAATGGTGACGGGTATTGATTTGGTTAAGTGGCAGATCCGTGTTGCGGCGGGAATGGAGCTTCCCTTTACACAAAAGGATATTAGCGTGAAGGGCCATGCTATTGAATGCCGCATCAATGCCGAAGACCCTCAATCAGGCTTTCGGCCTAGCTGCGGACAGGTGACACTGCTGCACATTCCTGGCGGGCCATGGGTGCGCTTTGATACGGCGCTGTACCAAGGTTATCGTGTGCCGCCGTATTACGATTCCATGATTGGTAAGCTTATTGTATACGCTCCCACAAGGCAGGAGGCCATACGCAAAATGCAGGCGGCCCTTTGTGAGACCGTTATTGAAGGGGTGGAACACACCGTCTGCTTTCAGGCGGACTTAATCAGTG
>JAEYQQ010000002.1 GCA_023409955.1 Bacillota bacterium
TGTCTGCACAGTCAGCCGGACCGACCGGAATATCTAGGGGGACAGGAGATGCTGATTAAAGCTGTTGCCGATAAAAAGACCGGCAGGCTTCTGGGCGCGCAGATTATCGGTGTCCAAGGGGTAGATAAGAGAATCGATGTCCTGGCTACCCTCATTACCTGTGGCGCAAAAGCAGAGGATTTGAGCCATGTGGACCTTGCCTATGCTCCGCCTTATTCTACTACCAGGGATCCGGTGCATTACACAGGTATGCTACTGGAAAGCGCACTGAGAAAAAAGTGAAAAATGGGAAGAAGGGTTTGCATTTGCCCTCTTCCCGTTTTGTTTTGCTTACCACCCTGTAATTGGGGTGTTTTTTACATTGTATTGATATGATTACCCATTGATTAGCGTGTGTGCAGCATTTGGGCGATTGATAATCGCCCCTACGTTGGGATTAGCTTATTCTGCCTGACTTATTGAGTAGTGATACCGTTAAACATATTTTGTGGTGCACATAAATTGAGCGCAAAGGGCGCTTATACGGTGGGATGTGTTTGTTTATGTTTCGCTAGGAAATCACACCGAAATATACATTTTTTTCTGATACACATAGCAGAGCGATGATGAATCGCCAGTTAAGCTATAGATAAATGATTGTCTAACTTGTTTAATGACAGGACGCAAACCAGACTTCCTATATCTGCACATCCACCTTTTTTGGCAAATGCTTTAAAAATGACAGCTTCGTTTCTGAAATAAGAATGGCGACAAAAATGAGTATAAATCCTGCGACAAGCTTTGGTGTCAGCACTTCCCCATAAAAAAGGATGGAGAAGACAACACCGAAAACCGCCTCCAGACTTAAGATGATGGAAGCAGCGGCAGGATGTGTGTACTTTTGCCCGATGTTTTGCAAGAGAAAGCCTATGGTGGTAGAAAACACTGCAAGATAGATCATGCCATACCATGCCGAAGGCGGAACAGATGCTGGGAATGTCTCCGTACCCAAGGCAAGTATCCAGCAGCATAGCGCCGCCACGCCAAATTGCAGCAAGGTCATCAGTACAGGGTCCTCATCGGAGCTCACCTTGGCAACAGCTACGATATGACCCGCAAACAAGACGCCGCCGGCTAAGGTCAGGACATCGCCGCGGCCCATACTCAGATCGCCTGTTAGCGACACCAGGCCAATGCCGGCAAGGCATAATACACCGGCCAGATAGTTATAGATATCCGGCCTTTTTTTGGTAACCATCCAAAACAGAAAAGGTACCAAGATGCAGTAAACAGCTGTCAGAAAGGCGTTCTTGCCAGGTGTGGTATCAATAAGACCCAGTGTCTGCAAGGTATGGGCTAAAAATACCAATACTCCAAGAAGACATCCCCGAAGAAGCGTTTTGAGGGTAATCCTTTTTAATCGATGGCAATAGGCCACGCATAAAAGGCCAAAGCCAATGGTAAAACGGATAGACAATAGCAGAAAGGTAGGAAACACATCCACCGAATTTTTCATTATAAAAAAGGAACTGCCCCAGATGAGTGTGGCCACAAACAGACCAAGCTTGCTCCATGCGGACCGATTTTGCATTATGCCCTCTCTTAAAAAGTTTTTCAATTAAAAACGGCTTTCCTTCTACTGTGAATTAGCGTATTGTATAAGGCCTATAATCTTATGTATCATACAGCCTTACATTTTTCCCGTCAATGCAAAACCGAAGGCTTTTGTGGAAAAATATTATGTCATCCCCTTGACCAACAGCAGGAAAAGCGTTACAATTAAAAGGTCAAAGAAAGTCAAACTAACCCGTGAGGGAGGAATGAATATGAATGCCAATAAATTTACCCAAAAGACCATGGAGGCCGTACAAGCGGCCCAAAGCATGGCTGTCACCTATCAAAACATGCAGGTGGAACAGGTCCATCTTGGGTATGCCTTATTGGCCCAGCCCCAGGGGCTGATTTCGCAGCTGCTGAGCAAAATGGGCATTGATTCTAACCTGGTTGCAGGCGCCATGGAGGAGGCGGTAGGCCGTCTGCCCAAGGTATCCGGTCCAGGCAGAGAGCCAGGTAAGGTCTATGTTTCGCCGGATGTGGAAAAGGCACTGCTGGCCGGGGAGCAGCAGGCCGGCCAGATGAAGGACGAATACCTATCTGTTGAGCATGTATGGCTGGGGCTGCTGGATAAGCCCGATAGGGCCTTAAAGCCCATTCTGGACCGATTTACCATTAAGAAGGATGCATTTTTAAAGGCACTTTCCTCTGTCCGCGGTGCAGCCAGGGTCACCAGTGACAGCCCGGAGGGTACCTATGATGCATTGGCCAAATACGGCTCCGATTTGACAGCTCTGGCCAGGGCACAAAAGCTGGACCCGGTGATTGGCCGTGACAGCGAGATCCGAAATGTTATTCGCATCCTATCCCGTAAAACGAAGAACAATCCGGTGCTCATCGGTGAGCCCGGTGTAGGCAAGACAGCCATTGCCGAAGGGCTCGCCATTCGTATTGTCAGGGGGGATGTTCCTGAAAGCCTGAAGGGCCGCACGCTGTTTTCCCTGGACATGGGCAGCTTGATTGCCGGTGCCAAATTCCGGGGTGAGTTTGAGGAGCGTTTAAAGGCTGTGCTGGCGGAAATCAAAAAAAGTGAGGGTAAGACTCTACTCTTTATTGATGAACTGCACAACATCGTCGGTGCGGGCAAGGCCGAAGGTGCTATGGATGCAGGAAATTTGCTCAAGCCCATGCTGGCCCGGGGCGAGCTTCACTGCATTGGCGCCACCACCCTGGATGAATACCGCAAGTACATTGAAAAGGATGCCGCCCTGGAGCGGCGCTTTCAACCTGTTTTGGTAGATGAACCAACGGTGGAGGATACCATCTCCATTCTTCGGGGGCTGAAGGAGCGCTATGAGGTGTTTCACGGCGTCAAGATCCAGGATGGTGCCTTGATTGCTGCAGCCACATTATCCAGCCGATATATCACCGATCGTTTTTTGCCTGACAAGGCCATTGATTTGATTGACGAAGCCTGTGCCATGATCCGCACGGAAATCGACAGCCTGCCAGTGGAGCTAGATGAAATCTCCCGTAAGATTATGCAGATGGAAATTGAAGAGGCTGCCCTGAAAAAGGAAGAAGACACCCTATCTCGGGAGCGGCTTTCTCAACTGCAAAAGGAGCTTTCTGACCTGCGGGCGGGATTTGCCCAAATGAAGGCCCAATGGGATAATGAGAAAACGGCCATCAGCCGGGTACAGAAACTGCGGGAGGATTTGGAGCGTCTGGGAGCGGAAATTGAAAAGGCGGAGCGCAGCTATGACC
>JAEYQQ010000150.1 GCA_023409955.1 Bacillota bacterium
TCTGGCTGCTAATTCACTTGTTAGTAATCCCATAATACAACCATGCACCAAAGCTCCACCAATGATCCAGAACATAATCATCCACCTCCATGCCATTTTATATCTAATTCGACACAATCAGTAAAATAGTGCACTCGGCTATGATTTCATCCATAGCTATACATCATATTTATTTTGGATCAATACCGCTACCTTATGTAATTCCTGAAAAACTCTTAAGTCTACAAAGGACTTCGTGGCAGTATGTAAACATGTATATTATATAAGCGTAGATGCCGCAATAAGATATTGTGCAAGGTAATATAGACCCATGCATAGGTTATCATACAGCTTTGAATGTACATTCTTTATCATACGCCAGCCGAGCATTCCATCTGATATGGCAAAACATATGCCACCTACAAATAGCATGATTTTTTGAGAAGATGCCAAGCCAACCATTATGCAAAGCAGCACAGCATAACATAAGAAGAGTACTGGCTGTTGATGGACTCCCTTTTTCTTGAAAAAATAATGGTACAGCCATAAAAATGGGATGAACACTGCGGAGAATATTAGAAGATTGTATCCTGTTGGGGAAGAAAGCAGCATAAACCCAGTGCAATAAGCGATATGCCCAATAGCAAATATGCCCATGCCAGGGACTAGGTGATAATCAATCACCCAATCGGCTGCCATACACACAAAGATCCCTGCACAAAGCAGCCAGTACCCTGTGGTGCCAGTTTCAATCGCACCATAAGCAGCCAAACAGGCAGAGCACAGAACGGGAATTATTTTCAGGCTCACGGCACAGGCTTGAGGGCATCCCTTTATCCGTTTATAATGCTGATAGAGCAGGTAAAATAATATATTGATGAGCGCTGTTAAGATAAGTATGAGTTGCGGCATTCCTTCCCCTCCATTTTCCATGTTGCCTGCATTTGCTTAAGAAACGATCCCCAGCATGTATGGATGGTACTATCCAAACATGCTGGGGATTTGCAAAAGTTACTTTACTTTTTCCATCCTTCAGGCAGGTAGTTCAGCTGCGCGCATAACATCTGATCAAACAACTTTTTACCGTCGGCAAAATCCACCCGGCTCATCAGCGGATCATTCATAAAGGTGGTTAGTGCCAAGCTGCGATCGCAGGTACGTGCAGCCTTCAGCGTATTATGCTGATTCATAACATGCCTGATAGTGAGTGCTAGGATATTGCCATCCATGGCTTGGGCATAGACAGGGGAAATCTGATCTTTTCGTAAAATGGCGTTGGTCTCTACAATTGCACCCAAAGGGAGATTGGGAACCTGACCGCGGTTGGGGATGTTAACATTGGTAACCATATCGCCAATGCCTAGAAGCGCCTTCATCATCAGGTGGCCTTCCTCGCCGGTAGATTCAAATCGCATCTGTTCTTCACCGGAAAGCAGCCGTGCCTGCCGTGCCAGTCGCCGCTGCAGATCTCCCTTGCGCCAGGTGACGGTGGTTAGCCCAAAGCCCCAGCTTTTAACCGTTTCCGGGTCACGCAGGTACCAGGGCGGCATAAATTCCGCCAGGTGACGATCACCTGCTGCGGCAATTTTTCCATACTTCAGGAACAGATCGAACTTCACACGATGGGAACTGGCGAAGGAATCATTCATCCAGTTATCGTCCTTGCCCTTGAGAAATCCTGTTTGATGATACTTTTTGCAGAACTTCTCATACATCGGGAACAAGTCCAATCCCTTATAAGAGGCTGAAGAGAACCAGGTAAAGTGGTTGATGCCCTGTACGGTAACATGGATATCAAACCGATGAACATCCTTGATGCCTTCCATATCTTCCAGCATGGCTGCAAGCAGCTTTTGGGTACCAAATACCTCATGGCAGCAGCCAAAGGCCTTCATTCCGGGAAATACATCATAAAGCGTAGCCATGCACAAGGTCATGGGGTTGGTATAATTGATGACCCAGGCATCAGGTGCATAATCCCGGATGGCATTTGCAATTTCCACAAACATAGGGATGGTGCGCAAAGCCCGCATGAAGCCACCAGGGCCTACGGTATCACCTACAGACTGATACACACCATATTCTTCAGGCGCATGAACATCGCTTTGCATTTCATCAAATGTACCGGGGAGGATGGATATCACCACAAAATCAACACCGGTGAGGGCGTTTTTCAGGCTATCGGCAACAGAATACTGCCAATGGGAGACAGCGTTTGGATGCTCTGCTGTCATCTGGCCGATGGTACGGTTCTTTTCTGCAGCAACCCGGTCTATGTCGTACAGCCGAACCTCGCCTTCCATGCCTTCATCCATGGCAAGATCAGTCATAAAGCCCCAGGCCCAGCCACGGGAGCCGCCTCCGATATAGGCTACCTTTACGTCTTTCACTTGTTCTCCTATGTATTGCATAACAAAGCTCCAATCGTACCGTTGATATGATACAATGTTCCATGAGATTTTACGGGATAGTACGCATTCTCTTTCACTATTCTATTAGTAAAGTTCTGCATGGCAATTGCTGCATCCTGCTGGAAAAAAAAACATATATTTGCGCATCAGAATTCTCACCATGGCTGTTGCCATTCTCGTGGTCATCCCCCTGTGTGCCGTCGTGATCGCATTCGCTTTGTTGATCTGTTGATATGGACCGATATATGCAAAAATATCCGCATTAAATTAACATAAAGCAATATCAGTAGTGAATTTTGCTTGCACATATGCTATTATTGCTAAGGCACATGACCATGAAAGGATTTCAAATATGTTTATACCTGCTTAGGCTTGTGAGATCTATAACCCGGTACGGACAATGGGAGGCGATGTGAAGCAAAATGCTGGCCTCAGCCTGATGCATGCAAAGGGTATCATCATAGAGTCGCTAAATATGAGCCCTATGGCAGCCATGATAAGATGTAGGCTGTATTGGATACACCATCCACCCTTGCGATTTGCTGGAGAATGCCAATGGCTACGCCTTCTAGGCGCACGAAATCGCATGTGAGATCAAGCCTTATGAGATTAATATACTAAAGGATGAATACATATGGATATGTTATTTTCTAAAAGTCAGAAAAGGATACTAGGGGCTTGCATCGTTATTTATACAGCAGCCTATTTTAACAGGCTCAATCTATCTGCAGCACTTGGCAGCATTATTTCTACGCTTCATATTTCCATCGCAAAGGCCGGTCTTTTACAGACGGCCTTTGCGGTCGTCTATGCAGCAGGGCAATTGATCAACGGCACACTGGTGGATCGCATTAACCCGGTGCGCCACATGCTCATCGGTTTATCTGGATCTGCCGTATGCAATTTTCTGATGGGGATATCGGTATCATATCCTGTTATTTGGGGGCTATGCTTGCTGAATGGTGCATTTCAATCCATGCTATGGACACCTATAGTACGGCTGATAGCACTCCACTTCAATCAGCAAAAAGCGCGCGAAAAGGCAAATATCTTTCTATTTATGGCGCTCGTCTTTGGACATATGGGTGCATGGGCTATATCTGGATATTTGTCAGGCATAACGAGCTGGAGGTTTTCTTTTATAGTTCCGGCGTTCATCGCCATACCTGCGCTATTTGTTGGAAGCGCTTTGCTAAAGAACATGGTGCAAATCCCAAAAGTCATCAAGCAAAAAGCGGTGACAGCCAAGGCATCGGGATCCGCATTCAAGGTTTTTTCATCTACTGGCTTTTTCTTGGTCTTGTTCTCCAGTGTGCTTTTTGGTTTTATACGTGATGGGATCGTCACTTGGTCTCCGAATATTCTTCGGTCTTTTAGTAGAGGCAATTCATTCTCATCCACTACATTTTCGCTTCTCATCCCACTAATTAATGCTTTTGGCATGTTTGTGGGCTATGTATTTCAGCAGCGAAAACGTCAGAACAACCATCAGATGATAGCCAAAATGCTGCTCTGCTCTTCCTGTTTTTGCTTTCCTTTGCTGTTTGCAAATGGCATGCTGCCCGCAGCGATGCTCATGGGGGCTTGCTGTGCATGTATGAATGGCGCATCACCCATTTTAACAACCCTTATTCCTATGGAATATGACAAAGTTGGTTACATCGGTCTGGCAGCAGGCCTCATCGATTGTTTTATTTATATCGGCTCTGCATTGGCAGGCGTATTGGCCGGTAGCATTTATGATACTTTTAGCATAAAAGCGCTGTATGGGACTTGGCTGCTTTCTGGAGCTGGTGCAGCATTGTCCATGTGGATATCTGGGCGCAAAGCAGCCAATCAGGCTTGCGTGAAAAACGAGATGGCTCCAGATGCTTGACATACAGAGACATATAGATGGTAGGCAATATGTATTATAGAAGACTTCTGGTCTGACTGCCTATACGGGTGACAGCAAGCGGAGCATGCTTTGCTTTCGTTTAATGCGTAGGGGAACCCCTCGTTAATTAATGAAAGAATTGATATGACCCCAATTGCTACGCTGATTCAAAAAACAGATACAAAAATGATTGCGCAGTTTTTGATAAGGTACAATAAGTTGCGCAAATTCAAAAAGGGATAAAAAGAGGACAAGGAATGCAGGTCTCTGGTAGAATGAGGTTGCGACACACCTTTCGAAAGGAG
>JAEYQQ010000069.1 GCA_023409955.1 Bacillota bacterium
GAGATGAGAGGGATACGGGCTCCCCCGATTCTAAAGGTGCGGCGCCCGCCGCGGGTATGATGAGCAAAACGGCCAGTAATGCCGCAAAGAAACGCAACCCTTTTCCCATGTTTTTTCCCCTTCCCAAGTCTGCGGTGTTCATATCATACCCTAATGTTGCCGGGAAAAGGCGTGGAATTTTTTGGCTGCGTTTCTTGTGCGTTTTTTAAGCCCCTTTGCCCATTACATATCCTTTATCACCGCGTCGATTAAAGCTCGGAAGGTATCCTTCACCCTTTCACCAGTGGCTATGACCTCCTCATGGTCAAGGGGCTGATCCATAATACCTGCAGCCATATTGGTAATGCAGCTAAAGCCCAATACCCGCATACCACAATGCCTGGCCACAATGGTTTCAGGAACAGTGGACATGCCTACGGCATCTGCTCCTAAGATGCGGGCCATTCGTATCTCCGCCGGAGTCTCAAAGCATGGTCCATTGAACCAGCAGTACACGCCTTTTTGCAGCTGGATGTTCATTTCTGTAGCTTTTTGATGCGCAAGCTCAGCCAGATTCCGATCGTATGCACGTGTCATATCTGGAAATCTAGATCCAAATTCATCCAGGTTTGGACCCCGCAATGGATTGAGTCCGGAGAAGTTGATAAAATCGGTAATCTGCATGAGGTCTCCTGGGTGAAAATCAAGATTGACACCGCCGGCGGCATTAGTGACAATCAACGTTTTCACACCCAGCAGCGACATGACCCGCACAGGCATGGTCACATCCTCCATTCCATACCCTTCATAGGCATGGAAACGCCCCTGCATCATGCAAACAGCTTTGCCGTGCAGCGTGCCCGTATGCCATACCCCTGCATGCCCGGGAACCGTGGATTCAGGAAAGCCGGGAACCTCGCTGTAAGGCAGTGATTTGACATTTTGAAGTGCTTTCGCGTATTCCCCAAGACCGCTGCCCAAAATAACGCCTATATCAGCCCTGCCGCAGGCTTCTTCAATCACCTTTGCGGCCTTATGAATCTTCTTGAGCATGATTGGCTCCTCCGTATGCTTACAATATTTGCTTTAAAAAGGATTCTGCCAAAAAGCGCTGTGGCAGGCCCAAATGCTCTGCTGCGGTAGCGGCTATATCAGCATAGGTTCCACGTACACCAAGGTTTACAAGCTTCTTCATGCCCTTATACCAGCAAAGGATCGGCACATACTCCCTTGTATGGTCTGTACCCGGGAAGGTAGGATCCACCCCATGATCGGCGGTGATAATCAGTAGATCATCCGGCCCCATGAGAGATAGTATCTCCGGCAGCTTCCTGTCAAAGTACGAGAGCGCCTGGGCATAGCCAGCAGGGTCATTTCGATGACCATAAACCATATCTGTGTCCACCAGGTTGGTAAATAAAAGGCCATCAAATTCCTCGTGCATATAATCAAGCATTGCCTCAATACAGGCTGGATTACCGGATGCATGGTTGCTCTTGGTAACGCCTCTGTGGTTAAAGATGTCTTCGATCTTGCCAACCCCCATCACCTGCATCCCGGCGTCCTTCACCACATCCAGCAGTGTTTCTCCAATGGGATCAAGCGAAAAGTCACGGCGCCTTGCGGTGCGAGCAAAATTGCCAGGGACCCCTTCAAAAGGCCTTGCAATCACACGACCAACAGCATGCTTACCTATCAATATCCCCCGGGCAATCTCGCACATTTCATATAGTCTTTCTGGCGAGTATACTGATTCGTGACAGGCGATTTGAAATACGCTGTCAGCGGATGTATATACAATAGGATATCCCGTTTTCAGGTGTTCTTCTCCCAGCTCCACCAGAATTTCTGTTCCGGAGGCAGCTTTATTTCCCAATGTTTTTGTTCCAATGGCGCTTTCAAAAGCATCCATCACCTCTTTGGGGAACCCATCAGGATATGTTGGAAATGCCTGTGGCAGCGTAAGCCCGGCCATCTCCCAATGGCCGGTGGTGGTATCCTTCCCCGCAGAGCGTTCCATAGCCTTTCCATACGCTCCTATTGCGCCATCATCAGCCGGATAGCCTGCACTATCAATATGTCCAAGGCCTATTTTTGCCATGTTCGGCAGTGCTGGTTTTGCCTTAGCAATTACGTGAGCCAGCGTATTGGCCCCGACATCGCCGTACTGCACGGCATCCGGCAGTGCGCCAACACCAACACCATCAAGAACAGTCAAAATAACACGCTTCATAAAGTCCTCCTTTGGATGTTCGTCCTACCTGTATTTTACACAGAGAATCGATTGATGAAAAGCCTTTTACGGAATTTTCATGGAATGCAACTTTGAAAATCATGCATAAGCTGCCGGCATGGCGGAAAGCTATCGTCAGTATGAACCACAAGGAGGCCCGTTATGAAACATAACCCCGATGATCGCAGAGACAACGTAGCGCATATTCAAAAGAACATTGATGCCACCATGAAAAATATGCGTATGGCAGACAACATGATAGAGCGCACCTCCGATTCCAAAACGAAGGAAGCCCTAGATGATAAAAATGTACGCCGAGGCCATGCGCTGGAGGATATGCGTCAGGAACTTAAGGATGAAAAAAAGCATCAGACAAAGAAAACGTAAGTTGTTTGCAGATTCTACTAGATTTACAATCGGGCAGCACTGGATTTCCAGCACTGCCCGATTTTTATATTTTGATACGCTATTACAGATATAGGTTGCTACGCTGAGCAGAATCGGATTGCGAAAGCTTGAAGCGATCCATTTCCTCTTGCAGCGTAGCTACAAGGGATGAAAGTTCTTCGCTTGCAGCCGAGCTTTCCTCCGCTGTGGATGCATTGAGTTCAACTACAGCAGATACCTGTCCTACCCCAGCTGTGATCTGTACAATTGCAGTGGCTTGCTCTGAAGCAGCTTCCTCCACCATGCCAATGCTGCCGGAAACCAGCCTTGCGTTATCCGCAACTTCCGTAAGCATACCGGATATCTTCTCCGCAATATCAGTGCCTTGAGCAACGGCCAAAGTAGAATCTTGAATCAAAGTAGCGGTTTGGCGGGCCGCCTCAGCAGACTTTGCAGCGAGGTTTCTCACTTCATCTGCAACTACCGCAAAGCCTTTACCGGCACTGCCTGCCCTAGCAGCTTCGATGG
>JAEYQQ010000082.1 GCA_023409955.1 Bacillota bacterium
GGGTATCGGGGCATGTGCTCCCAACCTCCATCAGCCAGGACATATTTTCTCGGCGGGAGGATATTACAGGGATTGATGTACGGTATTCGAGTTATTACAATCATTGATATTAAGAAACAGCCGCCTGTTGATATGTGCATTTATCATCAGGCGGCTTCGTTATGGATTGGCAGTAACGTATCCATCAAACATGCTCTGAAAACCAATGGAATTCACATGGAACGACACAGGAAGGCAATGTATATATTTGGATGTCTTGATGCCATTTGTATGTGATACACATACTATCAAACCATGACTATGCTGACTCATCCTCCCTAGCATGCTGTTTCTCGATTTCCAGCAGCTTTTGCTTAAGCTGGAGCCCAGCCGCATAGCCTATAAGCGCCCCATTTGATCCAACCACCCGGTGGCAGGGAATCATGATCAGGATGGGATTTTTGTTGTTAGCCATGCCTACGGCCCGGCTGGCGGCAGGATTTCCGATCTTTTGCGCAACTTGCTTATAGCTGCAAGTATGGCCATAGGGAATATCCTCAAGGGCAGCCCAGACCCGCTTTTGAAAATCACTGCCCTCCATCCTTAAAGGCACAGTAAATTCCTTTCGCTTTCCCTGAAGATATTCTTCCAGCTGATCTGCCGCCATGTCCGTGAGATGATTTCTAGCAAGCTGAAAAGAAGATGAAGACTCAAACATTCGAATTCCGATAATCGCCTGATGATCTGCCGTAATCCACACTTTGCCCATGGCGGTTTCATATATGAAAGACGCAGCTGGCGCAGATGGCACTCCTTGCTTTTTTCGGAACTCTCCCGGCGAGATACCATTATGCTTACCGAAAAAGGTATAAAAGGCAGACAAGCTTTCAAAGCCAAGCGCATAGGCAATCTCCAGAACTGGAATCTCCGTTTCCTTTAGCTGCCGGACTGCCTCACGCAAGCGAAGCCTATCGGCATACGCACTGGGAGATGACCCGAATTGCTCCTTGAAAATCTGTGCGGCCCGCTTGGGCGCCAGTCCCAGTTTGCCCAGCTTTTCAAAGACATCCTTCTTATCATAATATCCACTATCGATGATGCCCTTCATTGCAAGGGCCAAGCTCTGCGCTGGTTGATAGTTCAATAGATCAGGCCGGCAGCGCTTACATGGCCGAAATCCGGCAGCCTTAGCATCCTCCCTGGTATCAAACAGCAGCATGTTTTCAAGCTTCGGCTGTTTTGATTTGCAAGAGGGTCTGCAATAGATGCCTGTGGATTTTACCGCATAATAGAACATACCATCGCAGGCTGTATCACAGCGGATCACCGCACTCCGCTTATCATCCTCTGTCATGATGCTTTGTCCCCTTTTGATTCATTTCATTACAAGTATATCAAAAAATCATTCAGCTTTCTTTCTATAATGGCACATATTATTCGATTCCATAGCCAATAGGTTAGCATACATTCCATACACACCTACAATGAAAGTCAAGGGTATAAAGATGGTCAACAATGCATTCGATGGTCGGATACAACTTCCTCCACAGATGCAAAAAAGAACAAAGTGCATCGCATATTTCACTGCAAAAAAGTGCCGGGACATCCGCCAAACGGCTGTCCCGGTTTCGTATTGTTCCCCAGCCTGATTTTTGTATTGCCTTATACAGCGACGGCAAGAACGCTGAGTACAGCATTGCTGATAGTGGCACCTGGCGTAACATCGATAATCGAGTTGGTCGACAGGTTAACTGAGTAGGTGTAATACCCTTCAGGAACATTGGCATCAAAGTACTGGAAGCTGAAAGATTCCGCCTCTAGCACCACCACAGTGGTGGAGAAGGTATACGTGCTGCCAATAGCCATGGGCGTGCCGTTGTTGACTACACGCGTAATCTGGAAGTTGAACGTTACGGAGATACCCAGAGGCAAGTTGACATTGCTGGTGAAGGTCAGCAGGTTATTTGTATTTCCCATGCCGGTGGTATCAATTGACGTGGTAACCACATTGATGGGGCTTGCCAGGAGCGTAGTAATAATGGGCAGAGGGCCGGCACTACCTGTGGCGGCATTCAGGGCTACTTCCCTGATAGGCATAGGTTTATGCCATTTTTCATACCCATCGTTCTGTGCCACCATGTCTGTGCAGGATTCCGTATAGCCATTATTCTCGTATCCCATAGCGGGGTAATACCCGTTGTATTTATCTGCGCTCATATAGACATCACCTTACAATAGATTGGAGACCCCCTCCGCTTTATACTATTCTGCTCACAGGCTTTTGTGCCTGATGAAAAGTTGCATGGCGGTAAGACATTTGCTATTATTCTTCTCTGGTTATCTTTGTCTTACATATACGTATCCCCTTGGTGAAACATGACAATGAGAGAACAAAAGATCAGGCAGGAAATCAATATATGCAAAGCGAATGAAAATATCATGATTGTGCTGCTGCGCATGCCTTGCGAGCAGTCTGCGGATGCTGAAGGAGAATTGCATATGCCCGTTTCAATTACATATGATGCAGCCAACAAGCTTCACGTTACAGGCCTTGAATGCGACTGCCCCTGCCACCACCATCTGCCAGCCCAGGATATTTATGTGGGCAAGGACCTGATAAGACAGATTCCCAAGTACATACAGGCAAGGAATCTGGGGACGCATTGCGTTCTGGTAGCGGACAACAACACCTATGAAATCGCCGGACGGCAAGTGGAGCGGACACTCATTACGGCCGGTTTCTCCGTTATCCCCTGCGTCATCACAAGGGAACATGCCATGGACCCGGATGAGCAGGCTTGCGGGGAAGTGCTGCTTTCCATACAGCCGGAGACCCAATTTTTGATCAGCGTTGGTTCCGGCTCCATCACAGATACGGTTCGTGTCAACGCTACACATACAAAGCTTCCCTTTGTCTGCGTGGGAACAGCACCATCCATGGACGGATATACCTCTGTCGTGGCACCATTGCTGCTTCGCGGGGTGAAGATCCACCGCGCAGGCGTCTGCCCAGAGATCATTGTCTGCGATCTGGATATACTGCGTACTGCACCGCTTTCCATGGTACAGTCTGGCGTAGGAGATGTATTGGGGAAGTATATCGCAAGAGCAGATTGGATCATCGGCAGCATCATCAACGGGGAATCCTATTGCCCTGTATGCGGACAAATTGTGCTGGACGCTGTAAACCAGCTGATGGAGAATGTAGGCGAAATCCGCCAAAGGACAGAAAAGGGGATTCGCATCCTGATTGAGGCGCTGTTATTGGCCGGCGTCACCATTATGATCGTAGGCCATACAAGGGCTGTTGCATCAGCAGAGCATAATATCGCCCACTATTGGGAAATGATGCAGCTCAAGCGGGGCCATCATCCCCCAGCCCATGGCACATCCGTCGGTGTGGCTACACTGCTTTGCTGGCCGCTGTTTTTGCGTTTTGCAAAGGAAGACTTAAGTCACCTGGACACAGAAAAAATTAAAGCCCGGCGTTTAAGCCGGGAGGATCGAATCAAATGGATGCATTTTGCTTACGGTGAAGAGGCCGCCAATGCCATCATCAAAGACAATCCAGGCGACTTCCTTACTTGGGAGGAACAGCTCCAACGCATTCAAGCTGCCCAAAAGAACTTGGAAAAGCTAAGAGAAGTAATCCTTTCCCTGCCTACCATGGAACGCATCCAAAACGCTATGGAAGAACTGGGTTCGCCCTTGACACCAGAGGCAATTGACATTGACCCGCCGCTTTTGAATGTTTCCATGCATTGTGCCAAGGATTATCGTACCCGCTATACGCTGTTTAAGCTGATAGATGAATGCGGTTTGATGGATGAGTATTTAAAAGATTATCCGATGCCTGATGCATTCTAACCGAGGTATTTCTACTCAGTGTGAAAAGACGGCTTCTAAAATACGTACCCACCGATTTTGCATCCACATGGATCCATTGGTGAAGGCGGCCACAATGGTGCCTATGCCGACCCCTTTTAAGCCGCCTTAAAGCGCTATAGAACATGCAAGGTTCCGCATACATGCCTTTCATTTTAGTAAAAATGATACATGATCTTTGGCAAATGTGCCCTGTTTCTTTCCTGCACTTTTCCCTGCGCTGCCTTGACATGCAAAAGCGCATTCCGTATACTGCAACCATTCCTTCTTGTATCCAAAAAACAATAAGTATGCGCAATGGAGGGCATCATGAACCTGACCCAGAAAATTCTCGCCAGTCATCTTGTATCCGGTGATCTTACACCGGGACAGGAAATCGCTATACGAATTGATCAGACCCTGACCCAGGATTCAACAGGCACTATGGCGTACCTGCAATTTGAAGCCATGGGGGTAAAAAGGGTACAGACAAAAAAGTCTGTAGCCTACATCGATCATAATACGTTGCAAACAGGTTTTGAAAACGCCGATGACCACAAATACATTCAAACCGTTGCAAAAAAACATGGCGTTTACTGCTCCAAGCCCGGAAACGGCATCTGCCATCAGGTACATTTGGAGCGCTTTTCCATCCCCGGTCAGACCCTGCTGGGCAGCGACAGCCACACACCCACCTGCGGCGGCATCGGCATGATCGCCATTGGTGCCGGCGGGCTGGATGTTGCCGTGGCCATGGGCGGCGGCGCTTATCACCTTACCTGCCCCAAGGTGGTGAATGTGCACCTGACCGGCAGGCTGCAGCCTTTCGTAGCAGCCAAAGACATCATTTTGGAAGTACTGCGGAAGCTAACCGTCAAGGGCGGTGTAGGCCGGGTGATGGAGTATACAGGCGAAGGCGTGTTGTCCCTGTCTGTGCCCGAGCGCTCTACCATCGCCAACATGGGCGCAGAGCTTGGAGCCACCACCTCCATTTTCCCCAGTGATGAAGTGACCAGGGCATTTTTGAAGGCCCAGGGCAGGGAGAATGAGTATGTCCCGTTAAGTGCAGATGCAGATGCTGTATATGAAGAAACGCTGAGCATTGACTTAAGCGAGCTTGCACCCTTGGCGGCACAGCCCCATATGCCTGACAACGTGGCGACTGTCCGGGAGGTCGGTCCCATTAAGGTAGATCAGGTATGCATCGGTTCCTGCACCAACTCCAGTTATCTGGACATGATGCGGGTGGCGGCCATACTCAAAGGGAAAACGAAACATCCGGATGTATCCCTTGTAATTTCACCCGGCAGTAAGCAGGTGCTCAATATGCTGGCGCAAAATGGTGCCCTGGCAGATATGATTGCTGCTGGTGCACGCATATTGGAATGCGCCTGCGGTCCCTGCATCGGTATGGGCCAGAGCCCCAGCAGCGATGCTGTCAGCGTGCGCACCAACAACCGAAATTTTTATGCCCGCTCCGGAACAAAAAGCGCTAAGGTGTACCTTACCAGCTGCGAGGTGGCGGCGGCCACTGCCATCAGCGGTGTGCTTTCAGATCCAAGAGACTTGGAGGCTGATCTTAACATCCCCATGCCGGAGGCATTTTTGATCAATGATAACCTGATCCTCCCCCCGGTTGAAGAAGGCCAAGAGGATACGGTGGATGTGGTCAGGGGCCCTAACATTCATCCTTTCCCGGTCAATGTTCCCCTTGCCCAAAACGTGCAAGGGCCGGTGCTGCTGAAAATGGAGGACAACATTACCACCGATCACATCATGCCCTCCAACGCCAAGCTGCTGCCCTACAGGAGCAATATTCCCTTCCTGTCGGATTACTGCCTGACACCAGTGGATAAGGACTTTCCCCAAAGGGCCAAGGCCACGGGCGGCGGTTATTTAGTGGCGGGGCAGAATTATGGACAAGGCTCCAGTCGGGAACACGCGGCATTGGTTCCCCTGTACCTGAATGTAAAAGGCGTTATCGCCATCTCCTTTGCACGAATCCACAAAGATAATCTCATCAACAACGGTATTCTGCCGCTGACCTTTTTGGATGCAGCTGATTATGAACGCATTGCCCAGGGGGATGTGATTTCCATGAAAGATGCAAGGTCGCAATTGCAAAGCGGAACGGATACGTATACGCTATCCAATGATACAAAGGGTTTTGAATTTAAAGTCACACTGCCTTTGTCTAACCGTCAGCGGGGCATGCTGCTGGCTGGCGGACTTTTAAACTACACCAAGGAAGACGGTAAATAATACTCATTTCAAAAGCATTGATATTGACCTTTCAATGCAAAACCCTGTGCCTAAATCGGCACAGGGTTTTTGATGCTTGCATTATTCGCTGGCCACAAGCCAACTGGCAGGGTCCGCATCCAACCTGTTTTCTATTTCAGCAAGGATGGCGAATTGCGTTTCCATATCCGCGATACCAGATACTTTTTTCTCCAGCATGTATTCCCTTTGAAATGTCCGGATGGCTGTTGTGGTTTTGCCGCCATACACACCGTCTGTAGTCTTTGCATCCAGCAAGCCCAGCTGTATCAAATTCTGCTGCAGTTGCTTAACCAAATCGCCCTTATTGCCTGGGCGCATGGTAACACCTGCCACTTGGGTGACTGTTCCGTATCCCAGAATCGTGGAATCGGTGAGCAGATATTCTTTGCGGGCCACCTTGGAAGGGTTGTTCCCCTCAATGGTATGAAGAACAACCTGCCCTTCTTCATTTACATCCGTATATTCAACCATGGCCACATGGTCGGTATCCCGGCCGCTACGCCAGGTAAAGAACATCCAATCTCCCGGTTGGGGAATATATTCATTCTTCAGCATTTGGGCCTGATTACCAACAAACCACTGGGGACCCCAATCATCAATGATTCCTCTTCTGTCAATATAGCGACCCCTGGCAATAAACCAGTTACGGCCAACATTACTGCCGCTGTATAAGGGATATTGCACTTTTAGTAAATCTGTACCGTAACGCTCGTCCACCTGATTGACTGACCAGCACAGAAATTCGGCACACCATTGCGCATAGGGGTCACCGGACCATTCGCCATATTTGGTATAGCCGTTCTTCTTTTCCGTATAGCCTAATTCTTCTCGTGCTACGTTCAATAACAGCTCAACAAAGTCTGTTTCAGGATTAAGCGCTTCCTCGGTCTCTGGTTCAGGCGTTACTTCTGCCTGCTGTGCTGCAACAGCCGGTGTCAAGGGGGAACCCTTTTCCTCCGCCAGAGTGCATGTCAGCACAAACATCAGGCACATGGTAATCAAAAGAAACCTTCTGCTCATGCAGACACCTCCTTTACTGCAACTATGCTATCACAGTTTCAGTTGAAAAAGCAACGGCAAGTCCTGTTAAACTTGTTACAGTATAACGCTCACCGGCTCTCCCAAGGTCATGGTGTCTTTTGTAACAACACATTCATAGGCCAGCACATGAACGCCTTCCTGTGCTGCTCTGCGCAGTGCATGAGAAAATGCAGGATCTGTTTTATCATTGGGAGAAAAATTTTTTACACCTTGCATTTGAATAACAAAGCATATATAACACTGATACCCATCCTTCGCTGCGGCAATAAGCTCCATGACATGCCTTGCACCGCGCTCTGTGGGGGCATCAGGAAAACGGACAAAGCCATCCTCCTCCAGGGTGACGCCTTTGACTTCCACCAGGCAGCGCCTGTCATCCGCCTCCACATAAAAATCAAGCCGTGACTTGCCATAGGTATACTCCGGTTTGATCAGCGTAGTATACGGCAAGAAGGCACCGTTCTTGGCCCATTCACCAAATACCCGGTTAGGGGCCTGGCTGTCGATGTTGATGAGCTTATCCCCTTTATACACAGCAATCAAATCATATGCTGTTTTCCTTGTAGGGTTGCTGCTTTTTGACAGCACCACCACTGCGTCTTTCACAAACAGTTCCCGGCAGCGGCCTGTATTCTTTACATGACATACTTCCATTTGCCCATTGACGATGACATGGGCAATAAAACGGTTGGGCCGGCTTTGAAACCGGCCCAATGTTACATTATCATATCGCATGCGTTTTTCTCACTGCTTCCAGATGCACATGAACACTGCGCCGTCCTGTGCTTTGGCTTCCACCCGGATGGGGAAATCATACTCATTGCGGAATATGAGATTCAGCGAATCCGTTCCTACGGAAGCATCATTGCCGATTGGCACATATACCGAGCCATTGGCGCCATGGGAGCGCCGCAAAATTACATTGATCTGTGGCAGCTGCATGACCAGGTTGTACAGCGTGGCTGAGACCTGGCACGTTCCGCCGCCAAAGCCCATTTTGGTGGTGCCGTCCACAAAAACCGGACCCCTTTTATAACCGCGGCTAGCACTGAAAGGGCCAATGTCTTCGTTGTAATCCAGCGTTTTGCCGGCGGGCAAGGTCAGATTTAAGTATTCGCAGGATACAATCAGGTTTACCATGCGGCCCAGATTGGCCTCGGTATCGGTGGTATGGTCGTAGAAGGTGGTAAAGGCAGCGATGGGAGTCTCCCCGCTGATGGGCGTATCGGTTGGAGAAACCGGAATCAGGTCTGTCAAATGCCTGGAATCAATATAGCCGAAGGTACGCCAGTAAGCGATTTTTGCCCAGCCGTCTACCATGCCCACGATACTGATTTTCGCACCTTGTCCAATGGTGTTGAGGATGCCGGAACCGGCGTCCATGCTTTCATATACAGGTGCATCCACCGCAAGCGTGGCTATGTATGCATGCTTTTGGATGCCATAAGGCGGCGTATTTTCAGGGTCCACCGTGCGGACATTGATAAGACGGTTGCGGGATAAATACCCTGTTTTTCCACGATACCTGACAGTGGCCCATTGGGGATCAACCTCCAATATTTCCACTGTGGCCCCCATGGGTATGCTGGATACAGCATCGGCACCGCTCTTTTTTTCTGCCCGTAAAAGGCACTGCATATCGGTTTTTGCTGTATACAGAGGCTTGACTTCAGCCGCGGCACTTAAGCCGGATGGAAAAATCAAGGCTAAAAACAATAGTACTGCACAGCAGCGCTTTATGAAATAAATCACGTTCTTCCCCCTTTCCTTGGCATCAGGGAATTGATGCATGATCTATTTTACCATGGAAGATATGTCTTGGGCAGATCAACAGAAAAAAGTTTACATTTACTGCCTGTATACAACCCACCAGCGGTATTTCTCAAGATCATAGCAAGTCAAATTATAGCCATCCAGGTCAAAGTAATGGAATGTTTTTTCATTGGATGTGTTTTCCCACATGGTTTGGTGAAAAGGAGCCTCATCAAAGGCAACGCCGACCAGGGAGATGGTAACTCCGCCGTCTGGCGGCGTGCATTTGAGATTGTTGTCCTGAATGTACTTGGTATACCATTGCGTATGAAAATTGTTCATGCCGCTGTGTATGGCCAGGGGATAATCAAGATAGGGTTTTAGCTCACTGGATACCGTTTCTTCCGTATAGCCAAAGGAGGACAGGGTGCCGATATACATCATGATATGATAAGAACTGGAGGAAAGGGTAATCAGATCCCCGATCTGCAGTTTCTCGTGCCACTTGGAATAAGCAATCCCTTCCATATCCACCAGGTGTTTTTGGTTTGCCTTGCTTTTCATGCTGCTGGCAGGAACAGGCCTTTCAAGCCCCACCTTTTCATAGACCCAGCGCACATACCCGGAGCAGTCAAGTCCATGGAGATATTTTTTGTTTTTCTTATAATAATTGCTCTCCTGGTCAGGCCTGCGCACCGATAGCCAGAGGGACTCCTTCCTGCCACCAAACAGATAAGGCAGGCCATACTCAAACCTGGCCTCTACATTCCCTCCGTTATAGGTATTGTACGCATCTAAAATCGGGTTTCCTTTTTCTAGGGTAATAAATGCTGTATCCAAAAAAATATTGGTCTCCCCCCAAGCTGCTGCAGGCATGCAGATGCAAATCAATAAAGCCAGGACCAATACCTTCTTCATTCAGTTACCAGCCTTTCAATAACTTTCATATAATGTATGTCTTTTACCAGTATACGGGAAGGGCGATAACCCTGTCAATCCTATACCTGGAAAAGGTTATTTTATGATTCGCTGTTCAAGCAGAGTAAAATTTGCTATAATAAATTGAAATGACACAAGGAGGATTTTGCTTTATGCCACTTGTAAACACCACGGAATTATTCAAAAAAGCCTATGAAGGCGGCTATGCCATAGGCGCTTTTAACGTCAACAATATGGAGATTATTCAAGGTATTACTGAAGCAGGCAAGCTTGAGAATGCACCGCTGATCCTTCAGGTATCCGCCGGTGCCCGTAAGTATGCCAAGCACGTATATCTGATGAAAATGATCGAAGCTGCCATTCAGGATACGGACCTGCCCATTGCTGTACATCTGGATCACGGCCCCGATTTTGAGACTTGCAAGAGCTGCATCGACGGCGGCTTCACCAGCGTCATGATCGACGGCAGCCATCACTCCTTTGAAGAGAATATTGCTGTGACCAAGAAAGTGGTAGAGTACGCTCACGATCGCGGCGTTACTGTTGAGGCTGAACTGGGCCGCCTGGCCGGTGTGGAAGATGCCGTTTCCGTCAGCGACGACGACGCCCGCTATACCGATCCTGCCGAAGTGGAAGAATTCGTTGCCCGTACCGGCGTGGATAGCTTGGCCATTGCCATCGGTACCAGCCATGGCGCTTTCAAGTTCAAAGGTGAGCCCCGTCTGCGCTTTGATATTCTGGAGAAGGTATCTCAGAAGCTGCCTGGCTTCCCCATTGTGCTCCACGGCGCATCCTCCGTTATTCCCGAGTATGTGGATATGATCAATGCCTACGGCGGCAATATGCCCGGTGCTCAGGGTGTTCCGGAATCCATGCTGCGCCAGGCTGCCCAGATGGCCGTTTGCAAAATCAACATTGACAGCGACTTGCGCTTGGCCTTTACTGCGGTTGTACGCAAACACTTTGCAGAGCATCCCGATCACTTTGACCCCCGTCAGTACCTCACCGACGCCCGAGATGCCCTTCGCGACATGGTCCGCCACAAGATCGTCAACGTGCTGGGCTGCAACGGCAAGGCGTAAGCAATACCGGCGACCTAACATCTATACAGTCAAAGGCACTTTGGATATAGCTATCCAAAGTGCCTTTTTATAATCCCTTATTCTGCTGTAGCACAGGAGGATAGATACACGGCATCCTTCTGTGCACAATTGGTGGTACGGGCAAGTCACTTTACTTCATAATCATCCATCCATGACCTTTACCTATGGTTGGCTTTCTGTCAGCCGGCTGGCGATCTGTACATATTCCACCGCCCCGGCGGTAATGGCCTTGGCAATCTTTTTTTGATAGTCTTCACTCAGCAGCAGCTTCTCCTCCGCCGGATTGGATAGAAAGCCACACTCGACCAGTACAGAGGGAATATCTAGCTGCAGCATAAAAAAGTCCCCAGATTGAGCCACTCGCTTGCGTTTGGGTTCAAGGCCTGCAATCAATGACTGCTGCATGATGCCGGCCAGCAGCCGTCCCTCATCCCTTTCCTTGCGGTAAAACACCATGGGGCCAGACTGGCTCCGATTCCTAAACTCGTTCATGTGTATGCTGATGACCATGGTGCATCCCTCATCCTTGATCAACTGAATGCGGCGCTCCATATCCTGACGCTTTTTTGTTTTACCTTCTGGCTTGACATCGTCACACAGGGCATAGTCGGCAGATCGAGTAAAAACCACCTTTGCACCCAAATCCTCCATAAGCACCGCCGTCTTTTGCGCCACAGCCAGATTAATTACCTTTTCCCACACACCGCTGCCTTTCGCCTTGGCACCGCCGTCATAGCCGCCATGACCAGCATCCAGGCAGATTACCTGCCCTTCCAGAGGATACTCCTCTGCAGCGGCATTGCCCTGAGCTGGATGTGCAGGCACCGCCGGTCTGGGTGGATAAGGCCCTTTACCCAGAACAAAATAGCCTTCCACCCCGATGAGCAAAAAAAGAAAAGCGCCGCAAAGCCCAAGGGTTATCAAACGGCGTTTTACAAAATCATGACGCTTCATCTTTCTTTTTTCCACATCCTTTCCCGATGTTATCCTATGCCCATAACCCCCTTGCTATGTCCGCATGAACATGCGAATACTACGTATGCAACTTTTGCATGCATATGTCACTTCTACCTATAATCAGCCATTATGCCTTGTTTTTCGCGCGTTCCAATGCCTATGCCATTTTATCATCGTCGTTCATTGAATGCATATACCGGATATGCATAACATGTATATAGTGATAAAACCAAAACGGTTCGTCATCTGCTACATATCCACACTATCCACAGGGTTTTCCACAGTTTTGCACAGGAAAAGGCCTTGTGTTACACCATTTCCATCGCCGAGCTGTGGATAACTGCCCATTCATGCCAGTTTTCCACCTGTGGAGATATATGTACACAACTCTTACCACGGCATTACAAAGCTTGTCCCCGGGTGAAATAAATGGGTAAAGAACCTGTGAACAACTCAGCAGAATATTGATATATTGTTAACACATTGTCCAGCGTTTCATTGTCGAATGCATTCATTTTTTCCTATGGAAAAGCGCTCTTTTCTTTTATAGAAAAGAACGCTTTTGCATAGATTAGCCTTTTATTTTCATTGTAATATAAAAAAACCGTCCAGCCACAAATGCTGGACGGCATGTTTTGGGTGTCAGTCAACAGTGAAGGGCAGCAAGGCGATGGCACGTGCGCGCTTGATGGCTTCGGACAATTGACGTTGGTGCTTTGCGCAGTTGCCGCTCATACGGCGGGGCAAAATCTTGCCGCGCTCGTTGGTGAAACGGCGAAGACGATTGACGTCTTTGTAATCGATGAATTCGATTTTATCCACGCAAAAGGCGCACACTTTACGGCGGGGTTTTCTTCCCCGGGGGCGTGCCCTTTTTTCGCCACGATCTTCAGACATAGGTGCATCCTCCTTTTTGTAGCGTTAAAACGGTAGCTCGTCCTCATCTACCTGTGTAAAGCCCCCGCCATTGGAAGAATCCTGGCTGTGGGAACTTGGGGAAAAGCGGCCTTCGCCGTCTTCCTGCCTGGCAGAGAGGAACTCGATGTCGTCAGCGGTTACCTCCAGGGAGGCTCTTGTCGTGCCATCCTTACCTTCGTAAGTGGACACGGAGACACTGCCCGTCACGCAAACCTTGCGCCCTTTTGCCAAGTACTTCTGGCAAAGTTCGCCCAATTGCCTCCAGGCCGTAATACGGAAGAAATCCGCTTCCGGCTGATTTGCAGCCCCTTGGGAACTGCGGCGGCGGTTGACCGCGATGGTGAAGGAGCACACATTCAGCCCAGTGCTTGTGGTGCGTGTTTCAGGATCGCGGGTGAGGTTGCCGATCAGGATAATTTTGTTCATCTCACGTACCTCCCTTTGGGATCATTCCTCCGCGCTTGCTTCTTCAGTAGCTTCAGAAGCGGCTTCAACAACTGCGGGAGCTGCAAAAGCGGCGGGAGCTGCCGCACGCACGGGGCGGGGCTTGACGTTGCTGCGCTTTTCTTCGAGCTTGACCACCAGGTACCGGATCACGCTTTCGGAGATTTGCAGATTGCGTTCGATTTCCTTGGGGACATCTCCACCGGACTTGAACGTAGTCAAAACGTAATAGCCTTCGGTTTTGTAGTTGATGGTGTAAGCCAAGCGACGCTTGCCCCATGTTTCATCAACCTTTTCAACCTCGCCGCCGTTTGCCACGATCACCTGGGTAAACCGCTCGATCAAATCTTTGCGAGCGGATTCTTCCAGCGCGGTGTCGATGATGTAGGTCAGTTCATACCTATTCATACCTTTCACCTCCTCATGGACGTATGGCGCTGCAACCAATGCAGCGCAAGGATGTGCCAATTACGGATTATAACATCCAATTACATTAATAGCAAGAAAAATTTAAAAGGAGAATCAATAAAACCATTTAGTAACAGGTGTAGATGATAATTCTAATAATAATCCCTCCCTAAGTACAAGTATTTCATTTTTCCTCCGTTGCGCCAGACCTTTTGCTATGGTAAGATAGACTGTAATACATTGCCACGCGACCAAAGGAGAATGGTTCATGGATATGAAAGCACGGATTGCAGCATTGATTGAAGACGGCATGCAAACTGCCTGGCCTGGTATGGAAAACCTGCCTGGCCGAGAGGAGATTGCCGGACTTTTGGAAATACCCCCAGATAGGGAGATGGGTGATTACGCCTTCCCCTGCTTCCGCTTGGCAAAGGTGCTGCGCGCCGCACCGCCCATGATCGCCGCCAAATTGCAGGCAGCCATTGACGCGCCTGAAACCGCAAAGCAAAGTGCTGTAGGCGGCTACTTGAACTTTTTCCTTAACCGGGAAAATTTCGCCAAGGAAACCTTGCAAGCCGTTTTGGATGCAGGCGAAAAATGGGGTGCCTCCAACGAGGGAGAAGGCAAGACCATTTGTTTGGATTATTCCTCCATTAACATTGCCAAGCGCTTTCACATCGGCCATCTGAGCACCACCATGATTGGCCACAGCTTAAAGCGCATTTTTGACTTTTTGGGTTACAAAACCATTGGCATCAACCATTTGGGTGATTGGGGCACACAGTTTGGCAAAATGATTGCCGCCTACAAGCACTGGGGCACCAGGGAAGCCGTGGAGCAAGGCGGTGTGCAAGCCCTGGTGGATTTGTACGTCCGCTTCCATGACGAGGCTGAAAAGGACCCCTCCCTAGAGGATGAAGGCCGGGCCTGGTTCAAGGCCATTGAGGAAGGCCAGGAGGAGGCCCTTGCCATTTTCAACTGGTTTAAGGACCTAACCCTTTTGGATACAAAAAAGGTGTATGACCTGCTGGGCGTTTCCTTTGACAGCTATGCAGGCGAAAGCTTCTATAATGATAAAATGGACCGGGTCGTTAAAGAGCTGAAGGAAAAGAACCTACTTACCATTAGCGATGGGGCATCCATTGTGGATTTGGAAGAGTATAAAATGCCGCCCAGCCTGATCCTGAAAAAGGATGGAGCCACGCTGTACACCACCCGGGATATCGCTGCGGCGCTGTATCGCCAGGATACCTATCACTTTGACAAATGCCTGTATGTGGTGGCTTATCAGCAGGACCTTCATTTCCGCCAGTGGTTCAAGGTGGTAGAATTGATGGGCTATCCCTGGGCCAAGAATTTGCACCATGTGGCCTTTGGTATGATCTCCTATGAAGGACAAACCCTGGCTACCCGGAAAGGCCATGTCGTCTATCTGGAAGACCTTCTTCAAAGAGCTCAGGAAAAGGCCATGGCTATTATTGAAGAAAAGAGCCCGCAGCTGCCCAACAAGGAAGAAGTGGCCCGGCAGGTGGGTATCGGCGCAGTCATTTACGCCGATTTGCAGAACAACCGCATCAAGGACATCGATTTCTGGTGGGACAGGGCGCTAAACTTTGACGGTGAAACCGGCCCCTATGTACAATATACTCATGCCCGGTGCTGCTCCCTTTTGAGAAAGGCAGAGGAGGCTAACCTGCCGGAGGCTGATTACGCCGCATTGGTGGATGATGAGGCTCAGGAGATTTTACGGCAGCTTTCCCGCTTCCCCGATGTGGTAGCAGAAGCCGCCCTTCGGTATGAGCCCTCCATACTTACCAGGACTGTTACCGACCTTTGCCAGGCTTACAACAAGTTCTATTATGAACACCGCATCCTGGATGATGGGGATGGCCTTGCCGCCGCCCGGGTGGCGCTGACCAGGGCCGTTAAGAATGTGGTAAAGCAGGGCTTGTACTTAATCGGTATTGAAGCACCGGAGAGAATGTAATATTTGATAATACTTGTTGCGGAGGATTCTTTGATAAGGAATCCTCCGCTAATTTTATGGTTATATTTGAGAAAAGCCTTTCATCATGCTATACTATCAGCATCCGCGCCGGGCCGGCGCGATGAACAAAGGAGGAACCTATGGACATTCAGGCCTACCTAGCCGAGGTATCGGCGCTGCCCGGCCTGCCTGGCAACGAGCAGGTAGTGGCAGAATACGTAAAAGGGCTGTTTGAACCCTTTTGCGATGAAGTAACTGTGGACAGCATGTACAATGTCATCGCCCACAAAAAGGGCAAGGGCCCCAAAGTGATGCTGGCAGCACATATGGATGAAATCGGTTTGACGGTGGTTAACATCGAAAAAGATGGCTGCCTACGCCTTGGCAACATGGGCGGTGTGGATCCACGCATCCTCCCCGGCACACAACTATGGGTATATGGTAAAGAAAAGCTCTTTGGCACTGTAGGCGCCAAACCCCCGCATTTGCAGACAGCCGGGGAGAGCAAAAAGAATTATCTGAGAGAAGACTTGTTTGTAGATGTGGGCCTACCTTATGAAAAAGTGATTGGGCTTGTTCAAATCGGCGACAGGGTTACCTTCAACACCCCTGCCACTCCTCTTAAAAACCGGCGGTTCGCCTGCAAGACCATGGATGACAGGGCTTGCGTAGGCATTATGCTGCTGGCGGCAGAACGACTGCAAAAAATGCACCATGACGCAGACATTTATTTTGTGGCCTCCACCCAGGAGGAAGTGGGCTGCCGCGGCGCAAAGGTCGCCGCATACTCTGTTTATCCGGACATCGGCATTGCCTTGGACGTATGCCATGCCACCATCCCCGGAAGCCGTCCGGACACCACCTGTGATATCGGAAGCTTGGCGACAGCCGTCGGTCCCTTCCTGCAGCCCAAGCTGGTACAGCGGCTTATGGATACCGCCAAGAGCCATAATGTAACGCTGCAAACTGAGGTCGATCCGGGAAACACCTATACCGATGGTGATGCCATACAGATCAGCCGCGGCGGCGTTCCCTCCATTTTGCTGGAGCTGCCGCTGAAATATATGCATACTACCGTAGAAACCATTGACCTGAATGCGTTGGAAGAGGGCGGCCGGCTCCTTTCCCACTTCCTTGCGGAACTGGATGCAGGATGGGAGGCAGACCTATGGATTTAAAGACACTATGTGAAATCCGTGCCGTCAGCGGCCATGAGCAGGAGATCCGCAAAGCTTTGGTGGCAGCGTGCCGTCCGCTTTGCGACAGCGTGACCATCGACCGCATGGGCAATGTGGTTGCCTTTAAGAAAGGCACCCAGACCGGCATGCCCCATATCATGCTGGCGGCCCATATGGATGAGGTTGGCTTTATTGTGACCTCCGCCACAGAAGACGGCCTATTGCGGATTCATCCTGTTGGCGGCATTGATCCAAGGGTGGTCATCAGCAAACGTGTGCTGGTAGGTGATAAAGCCATCCCCGGCGTCATTGGCGCTATGGCCATTCACCTGCAATCACCGGATGACCGCAAGCGGGTATTGCAGTACGACAGCATTTATGTAGACATCGGCGCCAAGAATAAAGAAGATGCACTGGGCGACTGCCCGGCTGGCAGCTATGTCACCTTTAATTCCGCCTATGTTCCCTTTGGCGATGGCTTTATCTGCGCCAAGGCCCTGGACGACCGGATTGGCTGCCTGAATATGCTCAAGGTGCTTGAAGACAGCTATCCTGGTGATGTCACCTGTCTGTTCACCTCTGAAGAGGAGGTAGGCCTACGCGGTGCCACCGGCGGAGCGTATACCGTTGCAGCAGATATGGCGTTGATACTGGAAGGCACCACCTGTAACGATCTTGGCGATGTGCCGGAAGTGATGCAGGTTTGCAAAGCCGGAGAAGGTGTTGCCGTGAGCTTTATGGACAACGCCTCCATCGTGAACCGTCCGCTATATGAAGCCATTTTGGAAACCGCCAAAGAAAACGGCATCAGCCATCAATTAAAGCGCAGCGTATCCGGCGGCAACGACAGCGGAGCCATACAGCGCTCCCGTACCGGCATCGCCACCTGCGTACTTAGCGTACCCTGCCGCTATATCCACAGCCCTTCCTCCGTTGTGAAGGAAAGCGATGTAGAAGCCCAGTACCGCCTTGCCCATGCCTTTTTGAAAAAGCCTGTGCGCTGACGCAAAGGAGAGATCGCATATGTATGATTTGTTGAAAACCATTTTGGCTCCCGTAGGCCCCACTGGCAGGGAACAGCCTGTGGCGGATGTGATCCGGCCCCTGATTACCCCTTATGTGGATACTGTCAGTACCGATGTAATGGGCAACCTGATTGCTGTGAAAAACGGCAAGCCCAGCGGCAAGCGCATCCTGCTGAGCTCCCACATGGACCATATCGGCTTTATTGTAACAGACATTGAAAAAGAAGGCTTCCTTCGTGTGATGCCTCTGGGCGGTATCAACATCAAGGTTTCTCTGGCCCGCCAGGTGGCTTTCCAAAATGGTGTACAGGGCGTGTTGGTAAGCCAGCCGGTGCCGGAAGGTGAAACCCAGGCCATGAAACACCTGTTTATTGATATCGGCGCAGAAAGCCAGGAAGAAGCCCTAACCAAAGTTACCATCGGCGATGCAGCTGTCTATGCCGGGGAACCCTTCCGCTTGGGTGATAACAAGGTTGCTGCTCCTGCCATGGATGACCGCTGCGCTTGCGCGCTTTTGACAGCCCTTGTACAGGCGCTGCCCGAGACAGATAACACCATTATCGCCGTTTTCTCCACCCAGGAGGAAGTGGGCCTACGGGGCGCAAGAACTGCCGCCTTTGCCATGGAGCCGGATATCGGCGTAGCGCTGGATGTGACGCTGTGGGGCGATACCCCGGAAACGAAGCTCCCGGCCATCAAGCTGGGCCAGGGCCCTGCGGTGAAGATCATGGATGCATCCAGCATCTCCAACCCCATTGTACGGGATGCGCTCTTTGCTGCAGCAGAGAAGGCCGGTGTCAATGCCCAGCGGGAAGTACTGCCCTATGGCGGCACGGATGCAGGGGCCATTCAGCAGTCCCGGGGCGGCGTGCCGGTGGGTACTGTGTCCATCCCCTGCCGTTATGTCCACAGCGCTTGCGAGACCATTGATTTAAGGGATATGGACGGCGCTCTGAAGCTGCTGAAGGAATTTGTTCAGATGGCGTTTTGATGCACCTTTGCGGGGAGCGTTTTAATACAAAACCTCCCCGCTCTCTTCTGTAATAACTTGCAATATGGGGTGGATGCATGGCGGCAGTGCTTTATTTGATGGTATATCTTCTGTGCGGCATGGCCATCGTACAGTTTTTACTGCCTGCTCATAAGCCTTTGACCCGCTGGTGGCTGGGGTTGAGCCTGGGCCTTTTCCTTTTGATGTGGCTGCCAGCCTTGGCTGCGTTTTTCATAAAATTCAGCCATATAGGGCATTATGCAGCCCTTGCGCCTTTGGTGGCGTTAACGGGTGGTGCATATTATTTCCGGGACAAAAAGCACGCTTTGCGGCTTTGGGATAAAGAAGAAGGCAAATTTCTGCTGATCCTTGCATGCGTTGCCCTGCCACTGACCATTCTTGGCGGCTATCTGCAGTACACCCACAACCTGCGTCTGGCGGCAGACGGCAGCTACCATGTAGGCCAGAGCACCTATGGCGACCTGATGCTGCATACAGCCATCATTACCAGCATTCGCGATGCTGCATTCCCGGTGGATTACAACATTCTTCCAGGGGAGCTGCTGTCCTACCCCTTTTTAACAGATAGTTTATCCACCTCGCTGTACCTGTTCGGACTGTCATTGCCCATGTCCCTTACAGTTCCAGGCACATTGATGATGTTCTTATGCTTTACGGGGTATATACTGGTTGCCCGCGAAATGGCGGGCAGCAAAAGGGCTGTTATCCTAGCAAGCCTCTTGTTTTTCCTCAATGGCGGCCTTGGCTTTTTGTACACCTTTGACCTGGCAGGCGGAGACTTTCTGGAGCGGGTGCGCTATGTGATGGGTGAATACTACAAAACGCCCACCAATCAACCGGACCCTTATAACCTTCGCTGGAGCAATGCCATTGCCGATTTGATGATCCCCCAGCGCACTCTTTTGGGCGGTTGGACCATGGTGCTGCCCTGCCTATATCTTTTATACGCCGCCTTCTCTCCCTTCAAGCAGGAGAATAAGGCAGGCATTCGGCACATACTGCTGCTTGGCATTTGGGCCGGGGGCCTGCCAATGATTCATACCCATTCTTTTTTAGCTCTAGGCCTGATGAGCGGCGGATTTTTGCTCTATACCCTTTTAAAAAAGCCCCATGAAGATTCAAAAAATTATTTACTAAAATGGCTTTTATATGGCGCTGCTGCCGTTTTGCTGGCAGTGCCACAGCTATTCTTCTGGACTTTTTCACAAGCTACAGGCAGCGGGCATTTTTTGCAGTTTCAGTTTAACTGGGTTAACAATTCCAATAACAACGGCTTGATTGATATGTATCTTTGGTTTTACATCAAAAACATCGGTCTGCCGGTGATCCTATTAATGTGCGCGCTGCTGGAGAAAAACCCCAAGCACCGCTTTTTGGCTGCCGGGGCATTTATGATATTCCTAGCAGCGGAGTTCATTCGCTTCCAGCCCAATGAATATGATAACAATAAATTATTCTATATATGGTACATGATAGGTGCCATCCTGGCGGCGGATTATGCCGTAATTGTATTTGATAGGCTCCGAGGCCTTCGAAGCCGTTATCTGCTTGCGGCATTTACGGCAGTGGCTTTCTTCTTAAGCGCCGGTCTGACTCTGGCCCGAGAGGTGGTCAGTGATTATGAGATCATGCCCAAAGAGAGCATCGATGCTGCCAAGTATATTGAAGAAACGACGCCAAATGATGCTGTGTTCATGACAGGCTATGCTCACCATCGAAACCTGGTCAGCTCTTTGGCTGGTCGAACCATTGTATCCGGGCCTGATTTATGGCTGTACTATCATGGCTTTGATACATCGGAAAGAAAATATGATATCGAACGATTTTATCAAGATCCGCAAAATAACCTGGATGTGCTGAGCAAATATCAGGTGGATTACGTATGTATCTCCAGCTATGAGCGAAATGATTTAACCATCGATTATGCCGGTCTGGAAACGCTGTTTCCCTTGACCTATACCAGCGAAATGGGCGATATCTCCCTGTACACGGTTCCCAAAGAATATCGAGAATCGGATGGGGAGGGATGAACATGGAAGTATTTCTTCGCTATTCCATGGCCCATGGCCGGCGCATCAAAGCCATTCTTATGATAGAAGCTAGCATGGTGCAGCAAAACATCACAATCGTACGTTATACGGATGAGGACTTTACATATACGTCCTCCAAGCAAAAAACGCCCCGGACCCTGCCTTTAAGCAGCCTTTTATCTGCAGGCTATGCCAGGGGGGACACCGGTGAATCGGAATAGGAGAAACATATGGATAAATGGAAGAAAGTCATGAGTACATTCAATAACATGATGAATGACAAGGCCCGCAGACGTGAAATTGTTCTATACCTAATCATTGGCATATTGACTACTCTTGTTAATCTGCTTGTCTTTGGCGTTTTCACATTGGTATACCCATCCGGGAAAGTTATGCTGCCTACGATTCTATGGTTCAATACGCCGCTATATTGGTATTATATAGCCAGTATCTTGGCCTGGATCGCTGCAGTGGTTTTTGCGTATGCAGGGAACAAACTGTATGTGTTCCAAACCAGGAACCTGAGCCGAAACGCCCTTTTGAAGGAGATCACCTCCTTTTTTGGGGCAAGGGTTTTGTCCCTGCTGATTTTTGACCTGGCCGGTCTTTCCCTGTGCATTCAGGTATTTGGCATGAAGGATTTCACTGCCAAGCTTGTCATGAACGTGCTGGTCATCATATTCAATTATATGGCCAGCAAGCTGGTGATCTTTAAAAAGAAAGAGCAATGAATTATGGAATCAAAAGAACTTATCCTTATCTATGGCTTGCCTGCTTCCAAAGAAGAAGGAGACAAGGTACAAACGGTGCTGCGAGATGAAGGCATCTCGTTTCGGGAGGTTTTGCCCCAGGAGTTGGGTCTTGAAGTAGGTGTGCTGGCTGGGCTTGATAACGCAGACAGCTGCCCGCCCATGGTGGAGCCTTTTTCCCAATGCGCCATGGTGTTTTGTGGTTTTTCAGAACAGCGCCTGCGTGATACGCTGAGTCTCTTGCGGGGGGCTGGCGCAGGCAATAACAGCCTGAAGGCCATATTGACCCCGAATAACCGTGACTGGCGCTTTTGCGATCTGCTGGAGGAGCTCCAAAAGGAGCGGCAGGAGTTGGCCCGCATTATGAAGGCAAAGGCTGAAGTCGAAAAGAAGGCAACATAAAAGGCACGTCTTATATAAGGCGTGCCCTATTTTTTCACCAGGTCTTTCAACCAGCCTGCCACACGGTAGGTAATCTGCTTGTTGCGTTTCATAGCCAAGGCAGCGTCCAGCGCCCCCTGGCGGAAGCGGAGGTTTTCTGGCTCCCGCCGCACTGCCTCCCGGTAACTTTGATGGGCTGTCTCATATTGGCGCATGCCCATTAATATCTGCCCTTGGAGATAGAACCAGAAGCTGTCCTTAGATTCCGCCCTGCACAATTGCCGCAAAGCGCTTTCCAAGTTGCCTTGTTCCATGAGCTTAATGGCGAAACGTTTGGCCTCCTCCTGGGAGATTAGATTAAATCCCACCCGCTTTTCTGAAGCGATACGAAGGGCCTCTTCATAAGCCAGGTTCAGCGCAATCAGCTGTTCCTGGGCCTTTTTTTGTTCCTCAACGTCTGTAAATTGGTCTGGGTGGCAGCTCTTGACTTTTGCACGGTAAGCAGAGCGCACCTGCTGGGCATCAGCATCGCTTTTTAAACCCAGCAACTCAAAGGCGCTTGTCAACAGCCGTCACCTCCCCCACGTCCGCACGGTTTAAGCCTTTTCCCGGCGGATGTTGGCCCCAAGGGCACGCAGCTTTGCTTCAATATGCTCATAGCCGCGGTCGATGTGTCCTGGCTCATAAATCTCTGTTACACCTTTGGCCATGAGTCCTGCTACTACCAACGCCGCACCAGCCCGAAGATCTGTAGCAACCACCGGTGCGCCAAAAAGTTGGGGCACACCTTCAATCAGAGCCGTACGGTCCACCATCCGGACTCTGGCGCCCATGCGCCGGATCTCATCCAGATGCTTAAACCGCTGTTCATAAATGGTTTCCGTCACAACGCTTGTACCGTGGGCTGTTGTCAGCAGTGCAGACATGGGTTGCTGCAGGTCTGTAGGGAAACCAGGATATACTTGGGTTTTAAAATTCACCGCCCGATGGGGGCTGATGGTCCGGACACGGATGGCGTCGTCACTGTCGGTAACACGCACACCCATTTCCAAAAGCTTTGCGGAAAGAGCCTCCATGTGGGTAGGGATACAGCCCCTGATCACCACGTCACCCCGTGTGGCTGCAGCTGCAATCATCAGCGTGCCGGTTTCAATCTGATCGGGGATTACCGTATAGGTACAGCCGTGGAGCTTTTCCACCCCGCGAATGCGGATAATGTCCGTGCCTGCACCTTTGATATTGGCACCCATGCTATTTAAAAAGTTGGCCAAGTCTACAATGTGGGGTTCTTTGGCCGCATTATAAATCAAAGTGGTTCCCGATGCTTTGACAGCCGCCAGCATGATGTTGACTGTACCGCCAACGGTGACCATGTCAAAGAATACATCTGTTCCGCGAAGCTTCTGGCTCTTGGCATAAATCATGCCGCCCCGCTCTTCGATCTCGGCACCTAAAGCTGCAAAGCCCTTCAAATGCTGGTCAAATGGACGGCAGCCCAAATCACATCCGCCCGGATAGGCAACTTCCGCCTTGCTGTGGCGGCCTAGCAGCGCCCCCATCAGGTAATAGCTGGCCCGAAGGCGCTGGGTATATTGATAAGAAACATGAATCCCTTCCGCTTGTCTGGGATCCACTGTCAAAAATTTGCCTGGCTCATATGTTACGCGTGCGCCCAAAGCGGTGAGAATATCGATCAGGGCGTTCACATCTTCGATGTCCGGCAGGTTTTCAATGGTGCAGGGTTCACTGCTTAAAAGGATGGCAGGAATGACTGCTACCGATGTGTTTTTACCACCGCTAACCCTGGTTTCACCCATCAGCGGCGATCCGCCGGTTATCAGCATTTTTTCTGTGTCCGCCATACCGCTGGCAAAAAGCCAGGTCACCTCCTTGGGTTGCATATCCCATGCCAAACCGGTCAAGGGATGTATTGCTTCCCACCATCAGGATATCCAATACACCCCACCACTCATGACACAGAGCATACCATTCATTATACACATAGCACATACAATTTACAAGTACCAGCCCAAATCCGAATTTGATCAAACAGCAATAAAAAAAATGGGCGCGCGCATGCTATGCATCGCACCGCATAACAGCTGTTGCATTAGGATATCAAACCGTCTGCGCGCAGCCTGGTAAAATATTGGACATGCTGCCTTTGCCATTTTGCCAACCTGGGCTCGGGGCTGGACCATGGTAGTCAGCCACAAGGTAAAGCTGCCCCCCATGATGGCACTGTACACTAAAGTAAATTCTTTCGGTATGATCTTCCAGCAAATCCGAAATGTTTGCCAGAATGACAAGCTGTTCTGCGTTATCAACAGAGGAACAATATGTAAAATAATAAATAATTGTGTCGAATTTTGCATTGATAAATATCGTTTCTTTCTATATAATGTGCATTTGAGGTATGTTTGCAAAAATGCCTGGTGAAAAGGGGGAAGAGCTATGGCGAGAATCAAACTTCCGTCACCTGCAGCCATGGCAGCGATGCTCACCGGCATCGTATTGCTGATTCTGCTTTTTCTTTCCCCTGTGATAGGCATGGCAGACAACGGCGACTTTTATCGCATCATGGTAGGAAATGGTTTATATAAGCTGGACCGGTATGAAACAGATCAATATTTCAGCTATTCCAGCACGAAATTCGGCATGTATCAGTACTACAATGAATTCCGCTCCGGATTCGAATCCGGCCAGAAGCCCCTCATTGCGCTAGCTGTCATGCTGGACAACCTATTTACTGGCCAGGACGGCCTATTTGACATTCGTTTTCAGGCAGCGATCCTATCCTTGTACTGCGTGGCAGCTGTGTACTTGATCACCAAGTATGCTACGCTCAAGGCCAAAGGCCCCTGGTCATATTTGATTTCCTTGCTGGCGGTGCTGATGTTTGCCGACGTGGGCTACCTGGCATATTTTAACTCCTTCTACGCCGAGGGCTTGGCATTTGTCAGCTTTCTTGCATGTATTGCCAGTGCGCTGCTTTTGTCCCGCGGCTGGGGAAGAAAGACCTGGCTGATGCTTTCCTTTACAGTAAACGGGCTGATACTCACCTGCTCCAAACAGCAATTTGCGCCCCTTGGCATACTGCTAGGTGTTATGTGCTTGTTTTTGAACTCGCCGGGCAGAGAATTTTCCATTCAAAAAAACCTTGGCTGGTTAAAGCGCAGCTGCGCCGGTATCCTTGCGGCAGCGGGCATACTGGTATACGTATTGATTCCCCAGGAGTTTGTGGAAATCAACGCCTATCACGCCATGACCCGCGGGGTAATGATGACATCCGAAAACCCGGAAGATGCGTTGAACGATTTTGAAATCAACCCGCAGTATGCTTTGCTGGACCAAACCATTTATTATGAGCGTAATCCTGTCATCGACGTTCAGGACTCGATGCTCAAAGAAGACTTTTATGCAAGGTATGGCTTTGTCTCCATCGCCCAATATTACATCATGCATCCCGGACAGTTGATTGCCATGCTGGACCTGTCTGCTAAGAGCGCCAACTCCATCCGCCCTGAATCCATTGGCAATTATGATAGGAGCGCTGGGAAGGAACCAGGTGCCCAAGCCAGTTTATTCTCTCTGTACAGTACCATCAAAAAAGCATGGGTACCAAAGACTTTTGGTTTTATTCTTTTGTATTTTCTCAGCATGCTGGTGATGAGCTACAAGGATCGGCAGCGGATGCTGATACTGGGCTTTGTCCTGCTAATGGGGCTGTCCCAGATTGCCGTTTCCATTATCGGCGCTGGTGATGCGGATTTGTCCAAACACATTTTCTTATATAATGTAGCTTTTGACATTTCTCTGTTCGTGCTTGTTTCCGCGGGCCTTGCACGATTTTGCAATGCGCGCCACAAAGCAGCCATGCAAAAGGTCAAAGCGAAAGAAATGCAGGCGGTGGTATCATGAAGCTTGTTTCAATGAGAAAAAGAACCGTTGTCTTACTGGTTCTTTTTTTCGCATGCTTGTTACTTTTTCAAAGCTGCGCAAAAGCATCAAACCATCAAGCTGCAGACGTGCATCAGCTATGCCTTGCCTTTGTGGAAAAAAAGATGACCGGTTCAGGCGGAATATTCACCAATTATCTTTCTTTGAAGGAATCCAGCGAAGTGGCTGTCGGCCATTCTGTTTTGAGCGAGTCCCAAGGCTTAATGCTTTCTTACTATGTCCGCGCTCAAAAGCCTGGCAAAGCAGCGCTGACCCTTGCATTTGTCAAGGAGCATTTGGATACCGGCAAAATTATTTCCTACCGTCTAGACGAAGACGGCAGGCGATATCAAGTCAATGCTTCGGTGGACGATCTTAGGCTCATTGATGCGCTTATGGAAGCATCCTTTACCTTTGACAAACCGGAGTATATGAACCAGGCCAACGATTATGCTAAGCGTTTATATGATACAAATGTGCAAAATGGTATTCTTATGGATTTATATGATCAGCAATATAACCATACCAATGATATTGTTACTTTATGTTATGCAGATTTGTATACCATGCAGGAGCTGGCGCAGCATGACAGCCGCTGGCAGGCGGTGCATGACAAGATGAAGGTGCTGGTAGCCGGCGGCTACATCAGCGATGCGTTTCCCTTGTACCAAACACGCTATAACGCTACGAAAAAAACATATGAAACTGAACGAGTTTTAATGGTGGAAGCGCTTTTGACGGTCTATCATCTGTCTCGTGTCGAATCTTGTCCACAACCGTCCATTGAATACTTGAAAAAGCTATTACTCGAAGGTAAACTGTATGCCGTATATGACCAAGAAGGTAATGTCAAAGACGAAACGGAATCAACCGCTATCTACGCCCTGAGTGCATTGATTGGCGCCAGCGAAGATGACCCGGAAATGTATTGGACATCCATTGAGCGTATGCTGGCATTTCAGGTGACCGATCCACAAAGTCCTGTATACGGCGCATTTGCCAATGAGAATACGCTGGCTGCCTATTCCTTTGACAACTTATTGGCACTGTTGGCCCTGCAGGCAAGCCAGCAGTTTGAGTCACCCCAATCACAATCAACCAAGGGAGACATAGCACAGTGAAAAAGGTGATACTGGCAGCAGTCATGGCTTTGATTCTGGTAATGCCGCTGCATCCAGCCAAAGCGGCCGGCCAGCCTGTACTGTTGGTATACCGTGTGGATAGCCAGCGGCAGGTCCTGTCTTCTGTTTTAAAGGCCTGCGGGCTGCGGGTAACAGCCGTTTCAGAGGCAGACTATCACGCCGATATGCTCAGCGGTTATGACGCACTTGTAACGACCATTCGCAAACCATACCTGGACAGCATGGGTACAGGCCTTAAGGTACTTGCCATCGGGCCTGACACCTTACCTGAGGAAGGCTTTGACATAACAGAAGCATCCGGCCTGGGGGCCATGCTTCAGGTGGGAGAGGTACAGTCAACCGTCTTTTTTTCAGAAGAAGTATACCTTATGGAATCGTATCAAGGTACAAAAGTCGGAGAGCTGACAATCCCCTTGCGGGGAACATACCCTTACGGCATCATTCATGGCAACATTGCCTATGTTCCCAATTTTGAAGTGGATCATGTACAACCCTTAGCCATAGGCTTTGTTGTGCAGCAGCTCCTTTTAGAACCAGCAGCCGGCCGCCTGTTTTTATGGATCGATGAGGTGTACCCCTTTTCTGACCTGGGGATGCTTTGCCAAATGGCGGATGAACTATACAAGCGGGGCTACCCCTTTACCGTATCCGCCATGCCGGTGTATGACAACCTGGATTACCCGGCTTACCTGCGTTATACCCAGGTGCTGCGCTATGTTCAGTCAAGAGGTGGTGCAGTCATCATGCATGACCCCATTATCCGCTCGGCAGAAAGCGAAGCGGAAAATGCGGATGTACGTCTTGCCCGGGCCCGGGAGTCTTTTGAGCAACAGGGCATTATTTTAGCCAACGGCTTAATTGATCCCTATGCCATTTCCCTTGAAGCGCTTTCCATGCTGCAGAATGAACACATGAAATTTGATCCCCTCCCCATGGATGTGGCGCTGCTGCTTCCCATTGTCAAAACGCCGGAGGAGCTTGAAAGCCATTTGGAGCTTTTGTCCGGTAAATGGATTGCACCGGCAAGCTTGTTCAAGATGGTATCCGACGTCCCATACCTGTATAACGAGAAGTCGATTGATGACACTTTCGCCTATCGGGCGGAGATAGAAACCAGCTTTGAAAGCTTCTTCTTTGCCAGCAACCAGACGCTGATTATTATCGTACTGATCAGTTTGGTGGTTTTTTCAGCACTACTAGCCGGCGGCTACTTCCTGTACCGCCGCAAATTCTACAGATAAGGGGGCTTGCAGTTTGAACGTTTTGGATGGTTTGATGCTGGTGGCCCTGATATGCATCTGGCTTTTGCTGCTGGTAAATGTAGCCCTGATCGTAGCGGGCTACCGATATTATTTGAAATGCGAGGTACAAAAGCCTCCCGAGCCTACCACCTTTCCCATGGTTTCCATTATGGTTCCAGCTCACAATGAAGGCAAGGTGATTATCCAAACCGTTAAGTCGCTTTTGTCCTTTGATTATCCCAAAGACAAATATGAAGTAATCGTTATCAACGACAACTCCTCCGATAACAGCGCCGAACTTTTACAAGACCTGAAAGAATACATGGACGCCAAAAACCTGACCATTATCAATACGGACAAGGTCACCGGCGGCAAGGGAAAATCCAACGCACTGAACATTGGCTTTGCACAGTGCCGGGGTGAATACATCGTAATCTACGACGCGGACAACACCCCTGAAAAAGGTGCACTCTCCATGCTGGTAGCGGAAATCACACAGGACGATACCCTTGGCGCAGTAATCGGCAAGTTTCGTACCCGCAACAAAAATGCCAGCCTTTTGACCAAGTTCATCAACATTGAAACCCTGGCATTTCAGTGGATGGCCCAGGCGGGCCGCTGGCACTTATTCGGCTTGTGTACCATACCGGGCACCAACTTTATCATCCGCAGGTCCATTATTGAATCCATCGGCGGATGGGACACAAAGGCCATCGCTGAGGATACGGAAATCAGCTTTCGAATTTACATGATGGGCTTTCGAATCAAGTTCCTGCCATGCGCGGTGACTTGGGAGCAGGAGCCTCAAACCTTAAAGGTATGGTTTAAGCAGCGGACAAGATGGGTTAAGGGCAATATTTACGTCATTATTAAAAACCTTCCCCTTTTATTTGATCCCAAGGCAAAAAAAATACGCTTTGATTTACTTTACTTTCTTTCGATTTACTTTCTGCTGCTGACTTCTCTGATCATATCTGACACCGTGCTGCTTTTGTATGCGGTGGGATGGGCCCATACCACCCTGGCTGGATTCAGTAATCTATTGTGGTTCCTGGCCATTCTGCTGTTCGTACTGGGCACATATGTCACCATCAGCACAGAAAAAGGGGAGCTAAATCTATCGAACCTGGGCATTATCGTTATGATGTACTTTACCTACTCCAAAATGTGGATGGCTGTGGCCGCCTATGGCCTTTATAAATATTGTACTGATGTACTGTTTCATAGGGAAACGAAATGGTACAAGACGGAGAGGTTTTAATCATGAAAAGAAACACACTGAAAAAAGGTCTTATCTTTTTGCTGTTGCTGATGCACTGCATAAGCGCATTACCTCAAGCGATGGCCCTTGTACAAACCCCTTATGTCTATGAACAGACATTTTCTACAGACCACAGCTTGACCGGGCTATTTTCCAGTTTTACAGAGAGCTTTTATGCAGGGGACTGGGCAGTTGAAAACGCAGTATTAACGATGAATTTTAATGTAACGCAATTGGCCATAGCGGAAATATCCACCTATACCGTATCCGTTAACGGCCAGAAGGTGTATTCCGCCAACATCCCCGCCACCAAGGGCGAACGACAGCAGGCCCAAATCCCCCTTTCCCCTGAAACCATTAAGGAAGGTATCAACTACCTGACCGTTGAAACCTATATCCGAACCAATGATCCAAGGCCCTGCGTGGATGATGTCTCCAAGGCCAATTGGATGAATGTTTTTAAGGATTCATTTATTTCCCTGTCTTACAGGCCGCTGGCTGTTATTGGCAGCGTATCCGCCTTATATGAGCAGTTTACCAGCATCGATGCCCTGTCTATGAAACAAAGCGCCTTTGTATTCGGCGGGGATGCTGCAGAGTCTGTGTTGTCCAGCGCAGCGCTATCCATGATAGGCATTGCTAGAAATGCACCTCTGTTTTATGATCATATCGCTCTGCGCATTGATCATCAGGGCGATGCGTTGTTTACCGATCCATATCAGATTTATCTTGCAAGGTACGATCAGCTTGAACCAAGCATTCTATCCTCCCTCACCGCCGAGCAAAACCAAGCCGCTCAAAAAGGCATTGCCCTGGTGCTTTTAAACAAAGGTGACAGCTATGTGCTGGCCGGCATCGGCGCAGACGATGAAGCAATGGAAACCCTGGGAAGGCTAATGGGTAATTCCGCATATATGTCACAGCTTCAAAGCCCCTGGACAAACCTTGCTAAAAGTGCCAATGTGCTGACACCAACATCCCCGGTGGACCAGTTTATTACACTTACCGACAGCGGCACCTATGTGAAGGGTGTCTTCCGCCAGAACGCCAGCTTCTATATTCAATACCCGGAAAATCGACAGCTGGCTGATGAAAGTATGATCCGCCTGGCATTTCGCTATGCTGAAAACCTGGATTTTGACCGTTCACTGGTTACTGTTTATATCAACGACATTCCCATCGGCAGCAAAAAGCTGACCATGGAAAATGCAAGAAACGACAGCATGAAGCTATACATTCCCACAGACCTGAATGTGTCCGGCAGCTTCTCCGTCCGCGTTGCATTTGACCTTGAGATTAAGGATCTGTGGTGTACGCTGCGACAGGAGGAAACCCCCTGGGCATACGTTACCAATGAAAGCATGCTCAAAATCAATTCGGTGGATGTACAAGGCCTGCTCTTTGAAAATTACCCCAGCCCCTTTGTGATGGATGGCAGGCTCAGCAATACGGCTGTGGTGCTGCCAAGCTCCCCTTCTGCTGCCGATTATGAAGTCTTCCGGCAAATGATGCTAACCATCGGCCGGTATGTAACAGATAATGCCGGAACGCTATCTGTATACCGGGGCATCACCAAGGATGCGCTGCCTGCAGCCAATACCATTGCCATCGGTCGATACGATGTAAACCAGATCGCCAAAGATCATAACAGCGATTTGTTCTTTAAATTCAGCCAGGATGGCACCACCATTGACTCCAACGAAAAGATGCTCATCGCTCCAGCCTTTGGCTCACGCTTGGCCAGTGTACAGTTAACACGCCTGCCATCAAGCGGCACGCAGCATGCACTGATGGTGGTCAGCGGTATTACAGACGAGGCCATGCTCAAGGCCATGCCATATATCGGCACGGTGGAAGGAATATGGAAGGTCTACGGTGATGGATTTGTAGCCAGTGATGAGGCCGCTCACTCTTTCCGCTTCAAAGAGGACAATGCGGCCGACGCACCTTTGGCATGGAAGATGTTGGAGCGGCAGGATGTGCTGGGACTTAGCCTTGCGGCCGGCGGCGTACTGCTGCTGACATTGTTTGCATTCAGCATGATGATGATGAAACACAGGAGGAGGAAGTAATTATGAAATGGAACCGCACTTCCGCAATCACGGATATCTCTTTCTTATTGCTCCTGGGCCTGATGTTTGTGGGCATCATCTTTATTGCCGGTGATTCGCAAAATCTTGGCGTGAACGTAGGTATACTATGTGTTGCCACAGCACTGGCCATTTTCACCTATTTCACCTCCTTAACAGCAGGGCTGGTAGCCAATATCATCCTGATTTTCGGCTACGTATCCTATGTGATTTATTCTTCGCTGACACGGGGTACAGCTGTTCAGACCTACACCTACTTCTGGGTGCTGTGGGCACCGCTGTTTACCAGTTGCATCGCCGTTTTCGGCCAGCAGACCAACAAGCTACATGCCAGTCTGGATAAACTGGATGCGCAAATACAAGAGCTGGTCACGGTAGATATGAACACAAGGCTTAAAAACCTTCGCGCTTTTGACATGGAAGGCATGATCTACATGCGCATCGCCACCCGCTACAACATGAATCTGTTCCTTTTGATCTGGGAGCTGCGCTACCCAAGGGAGCTGGAGCATATATTGGGCAAGGCCCGAATGGATGAGTTGGTGAGCCGCATTTCTGATATTATCAGCGCCTCCCTTCGGACAGAGGATGCAGTCTACCTGCTGGACGACAAGCCTTATCAGTGGGGAACCATGCTATTTACCAACGGCGCATCCCATGAGATCGTGGTAGAGCGTGTACGCAAGAACATACAGGACCTGGAGCTGGATGATGTAATTAAACGCCGCCGGCCGAATTTTGAAATGCGTGTGGGCGTGGCGGAATATACACCTGACATCACATCTGCCCTGCAGCTTCTGGACAAGGCGAAGAAGCAGATGGAGTATGACGTATAATCACCTTAGATATTATGAGCGGATCGATACATTTGCCCAAAATAACTGCAAACACCTGCCGTGATGAAGATGCTTCTTTGCACGCCAGGTGTTATTTTACAGCCAAATCTGCTTCCATCGCTTTGATTCTCCTAGCAATTGAGCTATAATAAGGAAAAGCGCCAAGGAGGTTACCTATGGAGCGTGTTGATTTGGATTTTTTCACCAAAGTACAATTCCCCTGTCAATTGAAGGTTAAGCAAGAAACGCTCTATTTCCTGATCAGAAAAGCTGATCTGGAGCAGAACAAAAACGTAAGCGACCTATTTGCCTTCAAAGGCGGTGAGGTCCTTCAGCTTACGTCCTCCCAGGACATTGGCTCCTACTATCCAATGGAGGATGGCGTTTTATTTCCAGCCCTGAGAACGGAGAAGGATAAGGAAAAAGTCAAAAAAGGCGAGCCCCTGACCGTTTTGCAGTTTTTGCCTATGGCAGGCGGCGAGGCCCGAGAGCATTTGCGCCTTGCCTATATGGCAGGCGACTTTCTCTTTATCACCAAGGATCGGTTTTTGTTTACTGCATTGTATGACCATGACCTTATGCGAGCCAAAGAGGAATGCGGCGGTGATCTGGAAAAAGCTCTGACCCAGTTGAAAGAGGATCGGGAGAGCTGCGATGTGATGGATGAGCTCCCCTTCTGGGCCAACGGCGAAGGCATCATCAATAAGCGCCGAAGCCGCCTATATCTGTATGACAAAGGGGAGATTACCCCTTTGACCGATGAATACACCAACGCAAGGCTGATAGACATCTCCCCAGAAAAGAAACAGGTACTGTATACTTCCAGTACCTATCAAGATACCATGCCGCTTTTTGATCAGCTGATGCTGCTGGATCTTACTACCTTTGAAAGCAGGGAGATCAAGGTCGCCCATCAGGCTGCCTATATGACTGCCGCCTTTTTGACAGAATCCAAACTTGCTGCAGCGGCAAGCCTAAACGGAAAATATGGCCTCAATGAAAATGCGGCTTTCTACACCGTGACCCTTCCGGATGGAAATGCGGCCATGCTAAGTGACGGCGACAAACTCTCCATAGGCTGCAGCGTCGGCAGCGATTTGAAGATGGGGAATGATTCGTATAAGCTTCTCCCCTATAAGGATGGCTTTGCTTTTATTGCCACCCTGGGCCATGACGCCCACATCTTCCATTGGCAGGAGAGTAAGGGCATACGGCAACTCACCAAAAAGGATGGCGTTGCCGCCGAATGCGCGGTAGGTGACGGCAAGCTCTTTGCCATGTGCATGCGGGGCCTGTGCGGCATGGAGGTATATCAGCTTGATGAGGACGGATCGGAAAATCAGCTGACACGGCTGAATCATGCCTTATCGGATTACCCGCTCTCCGTGCCCAGGGAAATCTCTTTCTGCAACGAAAACGATAACCTGGTCACCGGCTGGGTCATCCCGCCCATGGGCCATACCCCGGGTACCAAGGCTCCGGTGATCCTGGACATTCATGGCGGGCCCAAAACAGTTTACGGAACCGTTCTGTTTCACGAAATGCAGTACTGGGCACAAAAAGGGTATGCCGTCATCTTCTGTAATCCCACCGGCTCAGATGGCGGCGGGAACGCCTTTGCCGATATCCGGGGCATTTATGGAGAAACGGATTACAGAGATATTATGACCTTTGTGGATACTGCTTTGCATACATTTGACTTTTTGGATGGCGACCGCATGGGCGTGACCGGCGGAAGCTACGGCGGTTTCATGACCAACTGGATCATCGGCCATACACATCGATTCCGCTGCGCGGCCACGCAGCGCAGCATCACCAACTGGATTTCCTTTAGCAACATGTCAGATATCGGTGATTTCTTTGGGGAGGATCAGATGGGCTCCAACTGCTGGAGGGATGTGGAGCAGATGTGGCGCCAATCTCCCTTAAAATATGCAGACAGGATCAAGACACCAACCTTAGTGCTGCACAGCGATAATGACTTCCGCTGCCCGGTGGCTGAGGGCTACCAAATGTTCTACGCCCTTCGTCATCATGGTGTACCGTCACGACTGTGTGTGTTTCACGGGGAAAACCACGAATTATCCCGTTCCGGCAAGCCCAAAAATCGGATTCGGCGCTTAAAAGAGATCACAAAATGGATGGATACCTACCTTAAACCGGATAACCTTGCAGAAAATGTGGAAAAAACTTTATAAATACAACCTAAATTGTACGTAATTGCAAAATTATTCTTGTTTTTTTAAAGTATACGCTATATAATAGGCATGGTTGTATTTCGGGTCTGTGGTTGAAAACCGATGCCAGCCGCGGGCAAAACGGTCCACGTAAACCGGCCAAAGCGCCGGCGATCATGGTGCGGTCTAGTTATAAGTCCGGCCGGTGAATATATCGCCGAGAGATGGGCGTGAGGACGCATAGACGTTAGTAGCACTCCTTCCAGCCGGCGGGTGTGGGGTCAAAGACCAGGTCAGCCGAAAAAACAGCCGATATTCAAAAAGTTCAGGGGGTTACCAGATCATGTACGAAGACAAAACGCTGGTATGCAAAGATTGTGGTGCTGAGTTCGTGTTTACCGCAGGCGAGCAAGAATTCTACGCCGAAAAGGGATTCCAGAACGAGCCCACCCGTTGCAAGACATGCCGTTCGGCACGCAAAGCCAGCCGTCCCGCTGCCGGTTCCTCTCGCGAAATGCACGAGGCAGTTTGCGCCAACTGTGGCACAACGACGCAAGTTCCTTTTGTTCCCAAAAACGACCGCCCCGTATATTGCAGCGAGTGCTTCGCGGCACGCCGGTAATTTCGCCTGGTAAATCCCCCGCTACACATTCGTTTGCAAAGAACTCCGCTTCGTAAGAGGCGGGGTTTTTTTATGCACAATATTCCAACCCGTGATATAATGCAGTAAAAAACAGGAGGGAACAGCATGTTGGAACTTCCGGAAAGCCAAGTCATGGCGTCAAACATTCATGCTTCAGTGGTCGGAAAGCGCATCGAAAGCGTATTGTCAAACGCCACACCCCATGTCTTTGCCTTTTACCATGGTGATCCAGCCGGCTATCACAACCTGCTGGCCGGCAAAATGATCGGCCAAGCGCAAGCATTTGGCGGCCAGGTGGAAATATCAGCCGACGATGCATGCCTTGTCATCAACGACGGAATCAACATGCGGCTGTATCCCAATGGGGTCAAGCGACCCGATAAGCATCAATTGCTGTTGGAATTATCCGATGGATCTGCCCTGGTCTGCACGGTGCAGATGTATGGCGGCATGCAGGCATTTACTAAAGGCACCTATAATAACCCCTACTACCTGATTGCAAAGACTAAACCGTCTCCATTGGATAACAGTTTTGATGAAACATACTTTTATAAGCTTATGGATGATTCAAAGCAGACCTTGAGTGCAAAATCCTTTCTGGCAACGGAGCAACGCATTCCAGGTCTTGGCAACGGCGTGCTGCAGGATATTCTGTTTAATGCCAGAATCCATCCCAAGACAAAGCTATCTGCTATATCAAAAGAGAATAAAAATCGACTGTTTGTATCTGTGAAGGAGACATTGCGAGAGATGACGGCCAAGGGAGGCCGGAATACAGAAAAGGACTTGTTTGGAAAAACTGGTGGCTATGCCTGTATCCTTTCCAAAAACACGCTGGACACACCTTGTCCCATATGCGGCGATACCATTTTGCGCCAAGCATACCTGGGCGGAACTATTTATTTTTGCCCCACCTGCCAACCAGAGGGCAAATAGCCTTATGAATATGCAAAGCCGCTGCACACAAGATACAGCGGCTAGTGATCAACTTCCAAAATCTCTAGATTCCCTTATCAAGGATCCCTCTGGGCAGGTAATGCAGATAAACACCATCTACCGCCAGTGCATCCTGCAGCGCATCATACGCCACACATTCCAGCGTCCTTGTCCTTCCATTCAAGAAGGTGAATGTCAGCTTGATGCTTGGAGCTTGTGTGGATGCAAAGCCGCTGGGCAGCCAGCCGGATACGGTGACTGTCTGCAGGGAAGTAATGGCGGCCTCAAACGCATCAATATCGATATCAACGCCATCACGCTTAACGTAGGTGTCAAACAATATGTTGCCCTCTTCATCGATTGCCAGGTCGTTATTGGGCAGCACCTGCTCTTCCCTGCGCAGTACATATTCATGGCGCTCCCCGCCTTTTTCCACCACCAAGGCTGCGATACTGCTTAAGTCAATGGCAGCGGGCTGCTTCAAGAGTGTAGTTTGCGGAACCAGATTGTTAAGCAGCGGTTGGGAGATGTTGCTGACAAGATATATGCTATCTCCCACCATGCAATAATCCACATAGTCCCAGGCTGTGTCACCCACCTCAATGGTTAGTGTGCTTTCGGGATAGGTGTCAATGACATAGGCCCCTTCTTCATTGGTGGATGCCATATCCCCCTGGGCCTGATGCAGCGTGATCACCCGTTTAGCAGGCAGGAAACCATACTGGGCTTTTGCCAAGTCCGTAGCCTTGCTGACAAACCGCCCCAAATAAAGCTTTTCCATGGCTCTTAGCAGCGTATCCATGGCTTCCGCATCGCAAGGATAGCTGTAGGGAGAAGTCATCCTCCAAGATGACAATGCCTGTTCATCGGTGATGTCCGTTTCCAATTGCCAATCACCCAACATCTCACCATCACCGCTTTTAATTGTAATTTGATTGATTCGCTGGCGGTGGATTACAGGCTGAGAAACATGGTGCAGGAAATTGACCTCATCCACAAACATTTCATAGAGATCTGCGGATGCAAGGTACAGGTTTGGATCGCCATCCAATTCATAATAGTACAGATTGCGGTCCGGTGCTTTATTGCCAATGTAGAAGACGGCAGTTAGGCCGTCTGTATAATCAATCTCCACTTTGACAGCAGGGTTTTCCAGGCCGAAATCCGCTTTGTGCGGTTCCCACTCTTCCCTGGATTCAGACAAAGTTTCCTCCACAGATAAAATAGCGCTGGCTGTCAGCACCGTTTGCTCCATCGCCTCATTCATCACAAACTCCGGCTGCCCCTGCACCGATAGCTTCCCATTACTGCCCAGCAATACATATGTTTCCTGGTCCCGCCTTGACACAGTTATGCGGGACACCTCAGTAACAGGACGGTTTACAAGTTCACGGTAGGATTCTTCATGCAGCTCGTAAGGTACCTCCCCGCCATTTTGCCATGTGACATACCAAAATACCAGCCCCGTCACCAAAACGGCGCCCATGAGCATCAGTACGACGGATTGACGCAGCTTTATTCTTTTCCGCTGCTTTTTCAATGGTCTTTCCATGCAGCCTCCTGTTTACCTATGTCGGCGCGGCAGCAATACGGCCAGCGCCAATACCAAAACAGACAAGGGCAGTATTACAACAACAGCGATTCCAGCTGTCCTGCTGGTCGCCTGCAAGCCTGGCCTCAAATATGGTTTGGATACAATATTCAGTGAAATAGGTTCCTGGTTAAGCAGATACTCGCTTATCCTAAGCGAGAATTCCAGGTTATTGCAATATGCGTACAGATCGCTGTTGGCCAGTGTTTGCGTATTGCCAATGATAAATGCCCTGGAAATCTTGCCATCCTGCTGGGTACGTTCACTGATGAGTGCCAGGGGGAAGGGCCCTATCGGGTCTCCCTCCTGCTGATCATAAGACAGGGTGCCGTCGCTTACATTCCGCAGGTATGCCTTGTAACCGCTGTACAGAACCGGTGTCACCGTCAGGCCGCTGACCCCTTCAGCAGGCGTTTCAAACGCTATGGATTGCGGTGCGATCAGGTAACTCATGCCCTCATTGAGAAGGCTGTCTGTCGCTTTACTGGACATCAGGTGTGGTATCAGAAACAATTGGCTGCTTCCGTAAAAGGTACCCGTTTCTTCCACAGAAGCCATGACAACGCCATCGCGGGGTACCATGCCATAGGAACGGAGCAGTGACATATAATTGGCCATACTGGAAATATCAACATCATAATCGCATGTGATAAAGAGGGCCCCACCTTCACTGGTAAACTCGGTGATTTTTTGCAGTTCCTCGGCATCCAGGTCCTTGTTCGGAGCCAGTATCATCAGCACAGAATCGGCCGACAGCACATCACCATTGCGTAGGTTCACAGAACGTACAGTATAGTTGTTTCGATTTAGGGTCTGTGTCAGGGTTTGCAGCCGATCCCCCGTCAGCTCGCCATGGCCTGTCAGCAGCATGATTTCAGGTATATCATCCCTGGTGACATATAGCAGTGATTCCGTAATGCTCTTTTCATAGACAATCTCCAGCGAATATCCACCTTGCAAAATGTCATAGCCCAGGGAGGCAAAGCTGTCAACATTGAGAATCCTGTACCTGCCTGTGGTTTCGCAGGAAACAATCAAGCTGTCAGCGGTTATCGCTTCCTGGCTTCCAGACTGGAATTTGCTGATAAGGCCCGGGTTTTTGCTCAGCTCCAGCATTTCAAAGGTGACCAGGTCGCTGCCGGCCTGGTAGCGGTTCAAAACTTCCATTAGCTGACGGTCTTCCTCCCCTGGTGTATACAGCGCATACAAGTGCACCGGATAGGGAAGCTCTTTTAGCACAGCACGAGTTGTATCACTGTGCGTTGTCAAGTTATTGAAAGAAAAGTCCTTCCGCCAGCCATACTTTATTTCCAATGCATCAAATCCTAAATTAATAAACACTGCAATAGCAATCATGGCAAAGGTTACAAGCGCGGCATACCCGCCGATGCGCCATTTGGGATGTTGTAAAAAGTGAAGTTTCTTCATGTCTTAACCCTCCCGCCAGCGGCGTGCATCCAGCATGCGTACTGTCAGCGCGATAAATACAGCGCAGAAGGTCAAGTAATACAGGATACTGGAAAAAGATAGCTGACCCAGCAAAAAAGGCTCATAACGGTCATAAAGGCTCAAGAAATTGAGGACAGGCGTAACTAGCGGTACAGCAACGGCAGTAACCAGAACATCCAACAGCCAAAGTGCCAGATTGACGCCAAAGGCGGCTACCACTGCCGTTACCTGGCTTTTGACACAGCCTGAGATATACAGGTCCAACGCCAGAAAGCAGCAGCCCTGCAGGATAAATCCCAAATACCCAACCATCACTTCACCAAGATACACCTTACCATATACCGCAATGACAAGCACATACCCTATCGTCAAAAGCACGGTAACAGCCAGCACGGTGGCGGCTGCCAGGAACTTGCCCGTTACCACCCCCCAAAGAGATACGGGCGAGGTTAACAGCAGCTGATCTGTTTTCCGGTTCCTTTCTTCAGCCAGTAAACGCATGGTAAGCACAGGAGACAGGAGCATCCATAGAAAAGTGATCTGGCTGAGCATCAAAAGCACATTGCTATCCTGAGCGCTGATGTTTTGCACAAAAAACATCACTCCGGTAAGCGCCAGAAAAACACCCATAAATACATAACCAACGGATGTGAAAAAATAGCTTTGCACTTCCCTTTTCCAAACAGCAATCATTTTATCAGTCCTCTTTTTCCGGATCATCTGACCGGCTGGTGGCCTGAAGGAATACTTCCTCCAGGGTGTCATACATTGGCGTTAGCCTCAAAAGCGGCGCCTGGAGGCCGCACAGCAGTGTGAAGAGCTTATCTTCGGGCTGTTTTTCCTTTTGGCATTCTAATATGGCTTCGGTAACCTCTATGCTTTGGGTGGGCAGCACCTCAATTCTGCGTACACCTTCAAGACTTGAAAGCGCAGGCAACAGCTGCTTTTCCTTCATACGGATGGAAACCCGAAGCCGGACAATATCGCTTGATATGCCTGTCAGCTCCTCCATGTCCGCTTCCCGGATCACCCGGCCTCTGTGTAGAATCACCACCCGGCTACAAAGCGCCTGTATCTCATGGAGCATGTGGGAGGAAAATACAACGGTATGCTTTTCCCCCAGCTTTTTAATCAGTGAGCGAATCTCCGTCACCTGTCTTGGGTCAAGGCCAACAGTAGGCTCGTCTAGCACCAGCACTTCCGGCGCGCCGCAAAGGGCCTGGGCGATGCCAGCACGCTGACGATAGCCTTTGGAAAGATTGCCAAGGCGGCGGCCTGCCACCTCATGAAGGCCGGTTGTTTTCAAGATGTCTGCAATATGGGCAGGAATCGCACCCTTTTGTACTTCCTTGAGATCACAGCAAAAGCGCAGATAGCTTTCCACTGTCATCTCATCATACAACGGCGGCTGCTCCGGTAAATATCCCATCAGCCGCTTGGCCTCCCTGGGCTCCTTCAGGATGTCATGTCCACCGATGGAAACCGAACCCTGGGTAGCAGACAGGTATCCCGTCAGGATATTCAGTGCAGTTGTCTTGCCGGCGCCGTTTTGGCCCAGTAGCCCCAGCACCTGGCCCTGGGATGCAGAAAAGCTGACATCTTTTAAAGCATGCACGGATCCGTACCGTTTGGTTACGCCTTCAAGTTTCAGCATGGAAGCTCCTTTAAACCTTGTTTGTTAGTGTTCCTTGCTTATTATAACAAAGGAATGCAAATGAAAAATGAATAAAATGTGAACTGTCATATGGCAATGGCTGTCTTAATCGCAACCTGAAGCAGAATTATCCTTGCATTTTATTCCCTTGTAACTCCACATATGGATTGGAATAGTGAATCCATATAAGCTCTCATAAAGTTTCTAAAAAAACCCTTGACAACGTAAATGCTTTCGTGTAAAATACATTTCGTCGCTCGTTCGATGCGGCCCACAACGGGGTGTAGCGCAGTCTGGTAGCGCACGTGCTTTGGGAGCATGGGGCCGGGGGTTCAAATCCCTTCACCCCGACCATAATGCCTTCTCCCCCAGTAATTTACACGGCTCCTTGGTCAAGCGGTTAAGACACCGCCCTTTCACGGCGGTAACAGGGGTTCGAGTCCCCTAGGAGTCACCATTTCCCCTTTAGGGTATGGGCCTTTAGCTCAGTTGGTCAGAGCGGCCGGCTCATAACCGGTTGGTCCGGGGTTCAAGTCCCTGAAGGCCCACCAGCCTCGTGGCCCGGTAGTTCAGTTGGTTAGAATGCCAGCCTGTCACGCTGGAGGTCGAGGGTTCGAGCCCCTTCCGGGTCGCCATTTTTCTTTCCAGGTCTTGAACGTGGAGCAGCGTGCTGACGTAGCTCAATTGGCAGAGCAGCTGATTTGTAATCAGCAGGTTGCGGGTTCAAGTCCCATCGTTAGCTCCATTTTCCCTAAAGGAACAATACCTGGTACTTTGTCAATTGAACACCCTTACATGGATGGGTTCCCGAGCGGCCAAAGGGAGCAGACTGTAAATCTGCCGTCGCAGACTTCGGTGGTTCGAATCCACCCCCATCCACCAACACGCGGGAATGGCGGAATTGGCAGACGCGCTAGATTCAGGTTCTAGTGAAGGTTCCTTCATGCAGGTTCAAGTCCTGTTTCCCGCACCA
>JAEYQQ010000168.1 GCA_023409955.1 Bacillota bacterium
TCCATACCGTAATTGGCCAGCGAAACGCATACATTAGCCTCACCGCCGCCGAAGGTAGCCTCCAGGGAAGGTGACTGGAAAAAGCGCTCAACACCAGGACTCTTAAGGCGAAGCATGATTTCGCCAAAGGTAACCACTCTGTTTCCCATAAAATAACCCCCCATTCTTACTTTTGTAAAAGGTGGAATGCAAATCCGGCAATTTCATCCTTCAGATAGATGGCAGCGATCTTGCCATTTTTCTCAGTTGCACTGGATTCGTCAAACGCAAAACCACGCTGCTCCAAATGCCACTTGGCCCTGGCAATACTGTTGGTACGGATAGCAATATGGCCATGGGTCCCCCGGAAGGGCTTTTTCATCATTTCAAACCCTGTGCCTACAAAAGTAGATGAGTTGCCATCCTTGATCTCCCAGTTCAGCAGTGAGCAAATAAGCTTTGCATCCCGCATGGCATTTTCAGGAGAACCAGAATTGATACCCACATGGGCCATTTCAAAACCTAACAAGAGAGCCACAGCATTTTGGGTTATAGTTTTGATCCTATCCCAATCCTTGGCATCTACAGCATCCTGGGGTACCATCCAACTACCACCGCAGGCCACAACCTTGGGGAAGGATAAATATTCCACCAAATTCTTCTCGCTGATGCCGCCGGTGGGCACAAATGTCACACCGCCATAGGGGGCGCTAAGCGCCTTGATCATGTTTAATCCGCCCAGGGATTCAGATGGGAAGAACTTCACAGTTTTAAGACCCAGCGACAAAGCCATTTCAATATCCGAAGGATTGGAGCAGCCCGGCAGGACTGGCACATTCTTCCTCTGGCAATGCTCCACCACTTTGGGATTCAGACCGGGAGCAACAATATAAGCTGCACCTGCAGCTACAGCTCTGTCCACCTGATCTGTGGTAAGAACGGTACCAGCACCCAGGATCACATGGGGCAGCTGTTCATGCACAAGGTGAATGGCTTCCTCTGCCGCCGCAGAACGGAAAGTAATCTCCGCCACAGGCAGTCCGCCTTCTGACAATGCTTTGCAAAGAGGCACCGCATCGTTTGCATCCTCCACCTTAATAACAGGAACAAGCCCCGCCAGGGATAGTTTCTCAAGCATATCCATCGTAAACGCCTTCCTTATCTTATTCAATTGATCTCTTTTAAAGGTGCCTTGGGTAACAGGTGTATGTTTCAGGTTATACTGCGCGCAGCACTCGTTGGATCTTTTTTTGAGCGCGAAGCAGCATTTGCCCATAAGCCGCTATTTCATTCTCTCCCATCCGGAAAGAAGGTGCAGATATGCTTAGTGCATAGGCTGGTTCATCATTACGGCCCAGAATAGCAACACCAATGCAGCTTACATTCAAGTTGCTCTCCTCATTTTCTGTGGCATACCCAGCCTGGCGTATGGTTTGAAGCTGCTTAAGCAATGCATCAACATTGGTGATGGTATATGAAGTTAAGGATACCAACGCCTTTGTACTGTACATACTTCGTACCTGCTCATCACTCATGCAAGCCAAAAAGGCCTTACCCATTGCTGTGCAATGCAGCGGCATTCGAACGCCCACATGGCTGGACATACGTATGGACTGGGTGGATTCTACTTTGTCAATATACAAAACATCCAAACCATTCATGATGCCACAGTGCATTGTCTCGTTGCAGGTTCGAGAAATATCCGTCATATATTGCCGGATGACACTGGTCACATCCACATGGTTCACCGCAGTGCTGCCAACCTCAAACAGTTTCAGGCCCAGCTGGTACCGCTGGGAATATTCTGGTTTGCGCAGATACTTATACTGTGTCAACGTCTGTAAAATGTTGAATGCACTGCTTTTGGGCATCTGCATTTCCTTGGCAATCTGATGCAGCTCTAGCCCGTCCGGATGCTCGCTAAGCAGTTCCAATATTTCCAGACCACGTGCCAACGTCCGGTTTAGTGTTTCCGCCATGAATACACCGTCCATTGCGTTCATATATACGAACATCATTCATCCATAAGAACATTATACAATACGCAACCGTTTACAGTCAATAAAAAAGATGCAGGTTTAGCACCAGCATCTTCAATAGGAACTTACAAATTAGTCTGACGGAATTTGTTTATGGATGGAATACAAATCCCTATAGGACTCAGCTTCTTCCTCATCCATAAGCGCGGATGGAATAAGACCTGTGCATTCCGTAATGGAGGCAACTTTATCAAGATCGTAGTAATGATCATCCTTCTTTTTAGGTTTCGGTGTCAACGTCAGTCCCCCTCTCAAGTTTTGCAAATGTTACTAAAGGCTACTTTGCACGCTTTTGAACCATGTTCACCACAAAAAGGCATAGGCATGCGCCAGCCACCGCAATCAAGAGGCTGCCGAGATTGAAACCCGTGATTCCGCCAAGGCCAATGAGGGAGGCTATAAAACCACCCACAATCGCACCCAGCACACCAAAGAGAATATTGGCGCCGATTCCCATGCTGGCATTCTGACCCATAATCACGCTGGCAAGCCACCCAGACAATGCACCAAATACAAGCCACAAAATGATGTTCATGCTTTACGTTGCTCCTTCCAATCCACGCGGTCGAACCGCTAAATGTCCCCTTGTATTCTATGCGGTCACGGCGAAAACTATGCTCCTGGACAAATCCTGCATTTGGGCCATGCTGTACAAAAAAGATGAATTGGTATATACTATTTTATTATTGATAAAACAGCTTATTGGAGGGATGACATGCGGCGCCGCATTACGGTAGCATACCGTTTGGGAACATGGCTATGCATTGTTCTTCTTTCATTTTTCATGACATTGCCTGCCTTGGGAGAATCTGATTCGAATGTGTTTATTGCGCCAAGGCTTTCACCTGATGCGAATCCTTACGATCCTGAAAAGCCTGAAAACTTAGAAGCAGACCAACTGCTGGCGACATCCGCCATATTGATTGAAGCAAACAGTGGCGAAGTTGTATTTCAAAAAAATGCTGACCAGATAATGTTCCCGGCCTCAACTACCAAAATATTAACAACGATGCTGGGTTTGAGTATAGGAAAAGCGAATGGCATGCTCGATGACACAGTCACCATTAGTGAAAACGCTGCATATCTTAACGATGACGATGCTACGACCATCCCGCTTTCTGCTGGTGAGACCATACGCTTTGAAGACTTGCTTTACGCTACCATGATTCGCTCCGGAAACGAAGGCGCAAATGCTATTGCCGAAGAAATATCCGGCTCCGTACAGGATTTTGTGGACTTGATGAATCAGACCGCGCAGCTCCTAGGCTGCACTTCCACCCACTTTACCAATCCCCATGGTTTGCACGATGATCAGCATTATACAACAGCACGGGATATGGCGATAATCGCCAAGGCAGCAATGGAAGACGCCATCTTCAGACAAATTGCCGCATCCACGGCATATAACCTTCCCGCCAGCAATATGACAAGGGAAAAAACATTGAAAGTCAGGGAAAACCGCCTGATGGTTCAAGGTGAGAACAACGAGTATTATTACGGGTATACCAACGGAATAAAAACTGGCTATACCACCAAAGCAGGATACTGCTATGTAGGTTCTGCGACTAAAAATGGTGTTACTTTAATTTCCGTAGTACTTTATACCAGTGATCGCGGCCGCTGGTCAGACACAAAAAAATTGATGGAATACGGCTTTTCACAATATGTTAGCATAACGCCGCAAGAACTATATGATATGAATCCCATTGAGTTGGAGACCACCGGATTTTCCAGCGATGATCCAAACCTGGGCCGCCTTCTTTTGTATATTACACCCATGGATTCCTCTGCCTCCGCCTCAATCGTCGCCACCAAAACACAGGTAGAATCCATGGCCAGATCACTGCAGCAACATGTAATTATTCAATACATACGAGACTTTGCAGCACCGATTACCGCAGGTGAGCAAATGGGAACGCTCACCTACTTCCCCACAGACAGCGATCCTGTAGAATATGCCCTGGTCGCCTCCAGGAGCATCGCTCAAAGAGAGAATGCCCCTAAGACAATTCAGCAGATTATTCAGGAGACATACGATGACCCCAATCCATTTCCGCGATTCTCTGTTGAGCTTGTAATTATGGCACTGATACCATTTGGCGCATTATATCTCATCATCATGGTTTTCCGCCGTGCAACAGGCAAGTACACTGGCCGTGGAACCAATCTTCCCAAACCCACAAGCAGAAGATACCGCTAACCGAAAAGGTGTCCAGCGAAAGTCTTCAATGTACATCAGCCCCGGCCATTGATCAATGGCCGGGGCTGATCATAATCACAATCAAAGAGAGGCAATCTCCTGGATCCCTTGAGATTTTGTGTGGTGGGAGGTATCCAAACCGGCATCAATTCTCCCTTATTATCCGTTTTGCAGGAGAATCAGCAAGCAGCTTATTGATTCGATCAAGGGCCTTGATCATAGCATCTTTTTGATTCTTTTCCATGGCCTCAGGAACTGTTTTGTCACTTGCAACCACCTGGTATACATATTTGCCGCTTTCCTTGTAACGCCAAATATAAGTAGGTACGTATTGAACACGGTCAAAGGATACCCGGTCGGCTACCGGATCAAATGTGATCTGCAGTTTCAATAGCATACCAGCAACGTCAGGTGTGTCTCTTGAACTGGTCAGCAGCGCCCCCAATGAATAGCAGACAAGGGTTGGCCGCTTTGTGCCATCAGGCCTGCTACCAGTCAAATAGGCTATAGGCAGCACAGCTTGGCCATGTGCCCCAAGAATTATATCAGCTCCGGCATCGGCAATGGCTTGTGCCTCTTTCGTCATGGCAACAGTAACTTTGCTTTGATTATCGCTGCCCCAATGCATCATAACAATAACAACCTGCGTACCCTGGCTACGGGCGGCTTGAATATCTTCCACCATGGTTTGAGGGTCATATTGTGGTAGAGCAAATGCGCTATCTTCTGCTTTGATTGCTTTTTTGCCTGCGTTACTCACAACATCAGTATAGTGCAAAAACGCAACCTGAATACCGCGAATATTGACAATCAGAGGGTTTTGGGCATCTTCGCGCTCTGTCTTCACACCCAGCACCGAAAACCCTGCCATGCGCACTGCTGAAGTTGTTTCAATAAGCCCGTCCAATCCCTGGTCCAAGATATGCTCATGCCCAAGAGATAGCATATCAATCCCTGATGGAACCAAATCCCTGAGAACATCCTTGGTGATATTGATATCATTCAGCTTCGCATCTTCCACCATTGTATTTTCCAGGGTGGCCAATGCAATATCCGTGTCAAATTCGCTGCTGACTTCAGACAGGAATCTGCCGAAATCATAAGTCTTGCTCTCATTATGATACGCAGCCTTACGTATGCCAGAATCAAAGGATAGTGTACCGCCTGCGGCCAGGGTAAAGGTTCTCTTTTCCGGCTCAGGTGTGGCTGTAGGTACTAGCGTACCGCCCGTACCCGCAACGCCTATCGTTTCTCTGGTATCGTATCCAGCCGGTGCTGCGGTTTCATGATCACTTTTTGATGTTTGCGGGAAAATTGGAATGTCTGAAAGAGAAAGCTGAGGCAAATCCAGCGAACTGGTGATGACATCAGCCAACTGCTGTGCATCAATACGCTGATTCATATTCCCGGCCAGCTTGGGAAGCACAACAACACAGCCGCCCGCAACCAAAATAGTCAGCAGCAACATAAATACTGATCCAAATGATATGCCCCGTCTGCGATATCGACTCACTTCCTGCTGATCCCCCTTTGCTTGTCCATATGATTATACCATAACTTCGCTTTTGTGGAAAAGGGCCGGGTATAACAATTGAACGAATGGCATAAATCTTTTCATTCAAAAAGCCGCCGGTAAGCCGGCGGCCTGTTAACTGACCAAGAAGTCAATTGCTTAGCTCAAATAGACCAAAACCCTCGTCCCTCATCTCGCCCATGCCAGCATGGTACAAAAGATTCAGCAAGGAAGGCTCACCTGACAGCTGTAGATCGCCCAGGGTGCTTCGGAAAAATCTCCCCTTATGAAGCACATGCGCCTCCTTGAAGGCAGGAACAGGGCCCGCTTGAATATGCAGCGTGTCAAGAAGTTCACCGCTTAACCCAGCAGCAGGCAACAAATCTGCAATCGAAGCCTTAAGGCATGCAATAAACTCCATATCATTGATACCCAGACATCCCTTTCCATCCTGCTTTCCTGCCGAACCAGACCTTACAACAAGCGGACTTAGCATATGAATTCCAACACTGGATGTCTGAACAGTTTTTTCGATGATACGAGCAACAGAAGCAATGCGAAGTTCATTCGCATCCAGATCAACTTTCTGGCTCTGCATACCCATCATCGCCAGGAAAAAGTCATCAAATGTGTTTTCATCATACGCTGAATAAATCACTTTGATATAGTTGCTTTCCAAAATGATTTCGGTTCCAAAGCGGCTTTTGGGGAGATAGACCGAAAAACCAAACAACCTTCCAGGTGCCCCCCCAAAATACTGCTGAACCAGACCCTCTCCACCCTGTTTCATAAGCGCATCATGAAAAACTCTGCTGACCCAGGGTCTGTAATCCCTGGGAAGCGTATTCTTTTCCAACTGTATTGTTATCATCATTCGCATACATCGTTCCTCTTTCTTGCCTGCTGTACCCCGGAGTCAACGTATCGGTTTTTTCAAACCAAACCTCCCGCATCATTCCTCCATTAACAATGGATAACAAGATAAAATGAGGGATAACAATTAACCATGTATGTGGTGCAGTAGGAAGAAAATTTGCACTTATGGAACATTATAACACAAAATACATGATATGTCTTGATATTCTATGATTTTTTCTTTTCAAATAACTGAATACTCGTCAAAACGCATAATCACATGCAGTATAGGATTTAATATACCTGTCCAGTCAGGGATATGATGCTGAATCAGCATACAAAAAAAAGATTGAACGAATCGTCAATGGATGCTACATCCCGTACTAAAACAGCCATAAGATTTTTCTATAAAGATTTGATTGCGCAGTCCAGAATCATTAAAGCATAATTTACAGTCATTCTATTAGTTCAAATGCATTTGCCCCAATAGATAGCAAAAACCGGCCCACAGATGCGGGCCGGATCTTGTTGTCATCAGGTACGGTTAGCTTCTTTAATCTTTGCGGCTTTGCCTTGCAGACTGCGCAGGTAGTACAGCTTAGCCCTACGGACCTTACCGCGGCGGATCACCTCAATGCGGTCCAGCCTCGGGGAATGCAAGGGGAATGTACGCTCTACGCCGATACCATATGATACGCGGCGGACAGTGAATGTTTCACGTACGCTGCCATTGCGCTTGGCCATTACTGTTCCCTCAAACGCCTGAAGGCGTTCGCGGCTGCCTTCAACAACTTTGACCCATACGCGCACGGTATCACCGATGTTGAACTGGGGCAGATTGGTACGGAGCTGCGCCCTTTCAATGGAACGGATAATTTCGCTCATGATTTGTGCCTCCTTCCCTCATAGACGTTCGTGCCCGGCAATGATCACTTCCGAACAGAGGACCGCCCGTATGTCACAAAGGAGATTATACCATGCTATACACTTATCTGGCAATAGGTCAAGCTGTGTTTTTTTGAGAATGAGCGCCTTGTTTTTGGGGATAGAGTATTTCCCTTAAAGAACACTACTCTTTACTGAACCTCAACAACCTCAGTAGAAAGCACGTCTCCAACAAAACGGTTGCCGGCAATCCGTATGGCACTGCAAGCCTTAAGTGTTGCCATGGCTTTCCTTGGATGCCATGGCACATAGGCCCGGCTGCGGATAATGGTGTTATCTTCAAAGCTCAACCCAACCACACTTAATGCATAAAGCACCGATGAATCGAAGGCATGGAAAGTATTATTTGTGATACGAATGTTTTGATGAAATGGTTTTTTCGCATCCGGTTCCGGGATCTCAGGGCAAATACTAATAATCCCCTCGCAGAACTGGTACATAGAAATCATGCATCCATCTGTAAAATGATTATTGCGGATAGCAACATCCCGGCAAGCACCTGATTCAAACCAGTAATTTGCATCTCCCGGTATGAGTATGGCACAGCCAGATGATTCGAACACGTTATTTTCAATTATCACCGGCTTTGGTGTAGATACCAAAATGCCCCTTGCCCTACACGATCCAAAGTAGCAGTCATGGATATGCACTTGCGGTGTTTGTGTCAAATTCTCCACCGCATCATTGGTCTTCAGTCCCTCGGGTAGATCGTCATAAAAAGTGAGATGGCATGTTCCGTCATCGTTCATCATATAACTTTCCAACCGAACATATCCAATGGATGCCATGGATAAATGTTCTATCAAAGAAACTTCATGCCCTGCTTGCGCCCAGAGCGGAAAGCCGGCAGACTGCTCATGGGCAAACTCGGCAGTCAATGTCCGCCGGCCAGTGATTTCTTTGATACGCAGCGCTGTTCCATGCACGTTGATGGGATCGTCCATCAACCCGTGAAAATAGCACTCTTCCACCGTTATTCTACCACTGTTATTTGAAAAATGAAGCCCATCGTCATGGCAGGATACTATGCGCCGGCCCTCAGCCTCATTGGGCCTCATAACTATACGGGAATACCGCATATCATGGCTGAATTGGGTCAGTATGCCAAGACCACAGGTGTTATGTAAGGTAATATCATCCAGCGTCACGTTTTGGCAATGATGCACCAGTATGCCTGGATGGATGCGGGGACTGTACCGCAGCGTAAGGAAATTGCCCGCAGTAGCTAGCGGGTCAAACCTGCCATAGAAGCGGATGACTCCTGGTTCAATCACTACCTGTCGTTTAGATCGGAAGGCATCGCCTGTACGGTAGGCCGTGCGCCTGGACTGTGCATCGAATTCGATTGCGCCAAAGTAAGGGGTATATTCTTCTCCATTGAAGAAATGGAGTCTCTCATTCTCTATCCGAAATGGATATTTGTCAGCATCCACTGCAACATCAGCCCACTCATGAGAAGATCGCAAAATGATACCTTCTGCATTATGGGATGGAGCATAATCAATTTTCAATCCATCAATGGCAACATGCGATGATTGAAGCAGCACAATGGGCGAAAGCTTACCGTGACACAAGAGTATTGCTCCATGCCCTTTCAACTGGACATGATGTGCATTTTCAAACAACAGGCCGGCTTTCAGTTCAGGAAGCTGATCAGAGTTGGACAGCGATACAGAAAAGGTCGAAGCATTCTTGGAATACAGATGATATTCACCCGGAGCAAGATGGAATACGACATCTTGCTTATGGCTGGCAATCATATGGTTTAGCCTCTCAGTCACATCATTACCAGGTATGATGCCATGATCAATCAGGTATATATCTCTCATCGAACTTATGCTTCCTGCACTTTCTTTGTAAAATGTTCCATTGCCCCAGTTGCAACAACAATAGGTTCACATGCCCCATCCGGCAGCCAAAAGATTGGCCTTGCCGTTTGGTTAAACAAAGTGGATTGTTTGCATCCCTCATGCAACAGCGATATCTCCCCGCCCCACAAGGGCAGATGATTTATCTGGGCAAATTCCCCTTCATTCACTGCACTGCGTGTATGTAAAACCCCTTTGGACGCGTTGGGCCTTATGCCCATCAAACCAGTCACCACAGCACCTACTGCAGCAAAGGAAACCTCCGGATATTCCTTCCGCTTCAGGTCCGGATTGGTCATTGTCAAGAAAGCTTCCATGCCCATGTCATCTAGCCCAAACCGCCAGAAGATTTCCGCATGATAACTGAACTCTTCCACGCAATCGGCAGAGCTCCTGATGATGTAATCTAACTGCTTTTTCTGCCTAACAGGGTCACGAATCAGGTCAAAGTACAAGGGCATACCGGCAACAGTACCCATATACTCAAACCCAAATTGATCTTCACCAAACCAAACGGCGGCATATGCCTGTTCCTTTTCAGACCACCACGCCGACTCAAACCAATCCTGCAGCTTTTGAGCCTTCTGTTCATACTCCTTTGCAAGTGCATGCTCACCTAAAATATGCAGAACATCAGCATACGTCAGCAAGCCGCGATACTGGGCAGCAAGCAGATCGGCAGCCACCTTGTATCCATTTTGTCTAGGACTTTCATCATAAGATGCAATACCACGGCGCCCAGTGCCAGGCTGACGCTCGATCACGCCGTCCTTGTCCTTATCCCAATGACGGATATAGTCTTCCACCGACATTCTGTAAAAGTTACGAAACTCTTCCCTTCTCAAATAGCGAGAATCGCCAGTAAAGTGGAACATGCGTAAGCAAGCATCCATCACATCAAAGTTAGCTGGTAGGTTATACCAAAAATCTGAATCATCGGTGTAATCCACAGGACAAGGCGTGCCGTCAAACTTAATCTCCCAATAGGAACAAAAGCTGCGGCTTTCGCTGATGGCCGTTATAAACCGACGAAGCATATTATAATTGTGGGCAGCAAGCCCCAAAGCATGGGCACCAGCAGCATGATGTGCTACATCACGCATGCAAAAGGCCTCTCGGCCTGGCAGTGCAGCTTCATAAACCGGTCCAATCGGTGCGTTATCGTTTGCATAGGCCAGGGCCTGCTTGCGCGCCCAATCAAACCGTGTGTTAAGCATGGGATTGCTGGAATGAAACTGTACACCGGAATACATAACAAAACCCCCTTCGCAGATTTGACGAAGAGGCAATGAAAAGGCTGGGAGCTCTTGGCGACATCATTATATGGGTATGATCTAAAAAAAGCAAGCGTCTATCATCAATTATTTGCACCAACGCTTTGCTGCAAAGCGTTGACACGTAACCGTCATCGTGTTAGTCTGGAAAAAAACTCTCATTAATAAAAGGGGGCTCCTATATGCCGTATCCGTTTTTACAGGTGGCGGAGGCTGCCCAGAACAAAGCAGACCACTATATACACTTTACGCATCAAGGTGGAAATGACTCTTTGTCGCTGGTGCAGTTTGGCTGGCACCATACAGATGGCGGCTATGGTTATGGCCCTATGGTCAGGGATCATTGCCTTATTCATTTCGTTGAAAAAGGATCTGGCCGAGTTCTGGCCAGTGATATGGAATACCACGTCGGGCCAGGTGAATGCTTTGCGTTTTTCCCCCATCAGATTGCCTATTATGAATCGGACACTCAGGATCCTTGGACATATTATTGGCTGGGTTTTGAAGGAACATGGAGCGACGACCTGATGCAAGCAGCAGGTTTTTCTGAAGAGCTGATCGTTCGGCCTATCATGGAAGAAACCAGTCTTTTTGAACATTTAAAAAGAGGTATTGATCTTGGGATGAAAGCTGAAAACTCATTATATTTCTCCGGTGTATTACGACAGGCGCTGCATCATCTCATTTCAAATCCAACCAAGATGGAAACACGCTTGAATAGTACAAAGCGAAAGTACAGCCCACTTGGTAATGAATATGTGCGCATCGTCACCTCCATTATAGAGACTTCTTTCCGAGAGCGGCTTAGTGTAGATGAAATGGCATCTCGCATGGGCCTGAACCGCAGCTATTTGACAACCATATTTAAGGAGCATACAGGCGTATCCATTAAGGAATACCTGACAGATTATCGACTGCAGCAGAGCATCCTTGGTCTGCAAAAGTCAAATTACACAGTTAAGCGCGCTGCTTTGGAAAGTGGTTTTAACGATCCTTTGTATTTTTCAAAACTTTTTAAATCCAGATATGGTATATCCCCTCATGAATACCGGAAATCACACAAGCAAAGATTTGATACAGAGACGGATGACGTTTCTGATATAACTTATAACAAGTAAAAAGATCTTTGCAATTAGGAAAATCACACAAATGTATGAAATTAAAAACAATAAACATCTAACATTTCTCCATGTTCCCCTATCATCCGTCCATTTACTTATACAAGGATTGTTGGTTATCATGGGTATACAAAGGGTAACGGATGTGTTGGAATTGCACAATTATTACATGTATTCCAACAATCCTTAGTGCTCTAAATAAAGAGGAGGCAGACATATGAAAAAGGTATTGGGGTTGCTCTTGGTCATGGCGATGCTCATGTCCTTGGCAGGTTCTGCTCTGGCCGAAACCAACAAGCTTGGCTGGACAGTACCTACGGAAACACTGAAAGTCACCGTTTTTCTCGCCAGCGATAACTGGACCGAGCTGGAGGAGCAAAAGCAAGGTATTGCCAACATGAAAGCCTATCTACTGGAAAACTTCAATATTGAGCTGAACTATCAAACTACTGACGGAAAAGCCGAAGAAGCTGTCAACCTGATGCTCGCCTCCGGCGATTATCCTGATGTTATCAAAGGCTTGACAACCGCCGCCCGCCAGAAATTTGTGGATCAAGGCCGCGCTGTGGAGCTGACGAGCTTTATTGAAAACTCCCCCAATTTGAAAGCTAAGTTGGGCGACTATCTGCCCATGTACAGCAACAACGAAGGCAAGTACTTCTATCTTCCCACCACCTTTGGCAATCTGATGGATCTGCCTGACTATAGCGCTCATTTGCGTTATGATGAATGGCTGGCCATCGGCAGCCCTAAAATCGAAACACCTGATGACTACTACAATGCCATTATGGCCATTCTTGAAAAGTTCCCCACCACCCCCAGCGGTGAAACCCGCTACTCCTTGAGCTTGTATAACCAGGGTAATCCCGAATATTTCCTGGGCGGCTATTTCGGACTGCAGCGCGGTTGGAAAGTAAACGACGACAACTCCCTGACCTATTGGGCTTTCTCAGAAGAAGGCAAGCGTATGGCCCAGTTCGTCAACAAGTTCTGGCGCTCGGGCACCATGGATCCCGATTCCTTCACCAATGCGTGGGATGACATGCGTACCAAGATCAGCCAGGAGCGAGTAATCGGCATGATGGCTGGCTGGTGGATCGGCTACAACGCCGGCCATGAAATCTGGTCCCTCACTGATCCCACTTGGACAGAGGATAAGCGCTATATCCAGATTGGCTTTAAAGACCCCGCTGTGGAAAAGGCCACCGTTACTACCAAGAACAACCTTGGTTCCAGCTGGACGATCATAACCGACAAATGCAAGGACCCCGAGGCAGTCATGAAGTACATTGACTTTATACTGTCCGATGCCGGCGCAGCCCTTGTCAACTGGGGTATCCCCGGCCAAGTGCAATCCTATAAGGATCCTACCAAAACCATTTCTATTTGGGATGCTAACAGCCCCACCGATTGGAAGTTTGACGAGAACTCCAAGAAGCAACTGCTATCTGAGACTTGGGATTATAATGAAGAAGGCATTTTCGGCGCCAACACTGGCTTTGCCAGCTGGGTTGCCTACCAGGGCCGCTGGGCTGACGGCGAAAGCTGCATTTGGCCCAACCAGATGTGGTACAGCGAAAACAAATGGAAGCAGATCATGTTCGAAAACATGAAGGATACCATTGTTGACGCAACAGCGCTGCTGGCTATGGGCAGCAAGTCTGAAGAGCTCACCATGGCGGAAGCTGCAGTGAAGGATGCCTGGATGCAGAACTTCCCCCTGGTATGCATGGCTGAAGACGACGAGACCTTTGAAATTGCCTGGGTTGCACTGCAGGATGCACTCACCGCCGCTAACGTGGAATTGATGACCAAGGATTGGCAGGCGAATTATCAAGCCAACTTGGCGCGGATGGGCAAATAATCTACAGCCAGCTAGAACAAAACAAGGGGGAGGGATATTCCCTCCCCCTTTCATAAAGCTATTTACACCGCACCGTAAGGAGGGAAAAGGCATATGCTGGCTGCAAAACACACAAAAAAAGCAGGCGGATGGAAGGCGCTGTTGTACAGCTTTAAGAGCCAACGCGAAATGTGGCTTTTATGCATTCCGATTATCGCCTGGGTTTTAGTTTTTTGCTACTACCCCATGTACGGCCTTTCCATGGCATTTGTTAACTATGTTCCAGGACGTGAGATCTGGCAAAGCGACTGGGTTGGCTTGAAATACTTTACACAATTCTTGAATAATCCCATCTTTTTTCAGTTGCTTCGCAACACCTTATCCATGAGCATACTTGGTATCACCGTAGGCTTTGCCGCCCCCATCCTTTTCGCCTTTTCATTGAACGAAATCGGCAATATAAAAACGAAAAAACTAATTCAGACTGCCAGTTACCTACCCCATTTTATCAGCTGGGTGGTTGCTGGTGCTATGTTTAAATCCTTGCTAAACTCTGACGGAGCAGTCAGCGACTTGCTGTTAAGCCTTGGTCTGATAGGCAAGCCTACCAATTTCTTAAACAAGGGCGATTGGTATTGGGGCATTATCACCCTGCTAAACATCTGGAAGGGCATGGGATGGTCAGCAATTATTTATCTAAGCGCCATGTCCGGTGTCGATGAGGAACTGTATCAAGCTGGAGCAATCGATGGTCTGGGCCGGTTTGGAATGGCCAGGCACATCACGCTACCCTCCATCCTCCCCACAATAGTGCTTTTATGGATTATGGGTGTGGGCGGTATTCTAAACGCTGGATTCGATCAGCACCTGATACTCGGCACTCCCCTTACTCAAAAATACTGGGATGTGGTGGATACCTACACCTATCGATATGGTGTACAGGAAGGCTTCTATTCCATGGCTACGGCTGTTACGCTGATGAAATCGGTCATAGGGTTTTCCCTTGTCCTAATCACCAACGCCATCTCCCGCAAAGTAAGCGATGTCGCGCTGTTTTAGGGAGGAAATAATATGAGAAAAGCATTCTATGTCAAACAAACAAATGCCGGGCGTACATATGATGTAGTCAACGGCATAATCATCACACTGCTGATGTTTCTGATGATTTATCCATTTTGGAATGTTCTTGTCTTCGCATTTAACGAGGGCAGTGACGCAGTACTCGGAAAGCTGTATTTCTGGCCCCGTAAATTTACACTTACCAATTTTGAATATGTATTCAAAAACCGCAGCCTTATTAACGGTGCCTGGGTATCTATGTTGCGTGTCGTGATAGGTACCTCGCTTGGCGTGATATGCAATGCATTGCTTGGTTATATCGTCTCCTGCCGCACCTTTGCTGGCCGTAAATTTATGCGGGTTCTGTTCATCATCACCATGTACTTCTCTGGAGGCCTGATCCCTACCTATCTGTTAATGATGCGCTTAGGCTTTCAGAATTCCTTTGCAGTATATATCATTCCAAATCTGTTTTCCTGTTACTACATGCTGCTGGCATCCAGCTATATACAAGGGATTCCTGATTCCCTGTTTGAGTCTGCCCGGATCGATGGTGCCAACGAATTGAAGACCTTCTTTAAGGTGGCCGTTCCCCTTGCAATGCCGATGCTGGCTTGTATCGCTATCTATATTGGTGTGTCCCAGTGGAACAGCTGGTTTGATGTATCCCTGTATTCCAAAAACGGAAAATGGGATAACCTTCAGATAATACTTTACAGGCTGTTGAATCAAGCAAAAGCCCTGGCAGAAATTAAGGATCAGCAGCAGCTTTACGCCAGCATGCGTACGATACAGCCTCAAACCGTCCGAGCAGCCACTACATTGATTGTGGTAGTGCCCATCATCTTTATCTATCCATTCTTTCAGCGCTATTTTGTTGGCGGAATAACATTAGGAGCCGTTAAGGGCTAAGGAGAATCCAATAAATGAATAAAGAAATCGGCAAGGTATCGCAGACAGCTACAGTAACGCAGTCTGCTGCCATGATGATGCCCAGCCTAAAAAGCATGCTTGAGAAGCGCAATTACCCTGTTCTTCCTGTACCACCCATTTGTCACGCCAGGCTGTCAGGTGATCCGGATACAATGCGTTTCCTGCTTACCTATAATGGTTTTGACATCATTAGCATGCAGTATAAAACGCTCTGCAAGCCTGTACTCCGCTTTCATTCGGATGGCGACTTTCAATCGCGTCCTTTTATCCAACAGTTCAACATAGCGTCTGATACAGAAACAGCGCTTGATGTCACCGTATCATTTCCCCATGAAATGGTGGCCTTACGGCCTGAGCGAGCCAAAGAGGGTCAGGCCATTTTGGGACAGTGGGGACATCCGCTAATTTTCGGGGTAAACGGACTATACTCCCTCCTTTGGGATTATTTAATATCCTGGCATGGATATGCCTTTGACTGGCAGGATACTGCCATCCGGGTGGAAGATGGCGTTTATAAAGCAACCTTCACATTGAATTTGACCACAAAGCCGCTTGTTATCCTCCTTCGGCCTCGATACTATGGCATGCACCTTGGTTATGAAAACCATCAGCCATGGGTTCGTAGGCCCAAGGATGAAGCAGTGTCTGGGTGGTGCTCCTGGGAAGCTTATCACGACCATGTCACACAGGAACATGTTGAACAAGCCGCTAGTGAATTGGCACCATTGAAAAAGTATGGCCTTGATACACTCCAGTTAGATGATGGGTACCAAAACCCGCTAGTTCCCCCATCTCCCGACAAGTCTATCGGAGACAGCTGGCTCAATATTAATGAAAAGTTTCCAAAGGGTCATGCAGGTATCGTAGAAGCTATGCATAAGGGCGGCTTTCGTGCCGGCATATGGACAAACGCCACACTTACCAATAAGGACGCCAGTGAAACCCTGCCTTACATGATTCGAAAAGATAACGGGGAGCTTCTTTATGGCGACTGGATACAATATGTCATCGATTGTACACCCGATATGCTAGAAAAGGAAATCACGCCTTATTACAAGGGGCTTCGTGATGCAGGTTACGATTACTTTAAGTCCGATTCCATTCGTCACTTGATTTTTGACGGACTGCAGGAAGCTGTAAGGCTTGGCCTTATAACAGATGAAGATGCTCAGGAGCGAATGGTTGCCTACATGAAAGCAGCACGCAAGGGTATTGGTGAAGATGCCTACTATCTTTCTTGTTGGGGCGTGCTAACACAGTCCATCGGCGTGTGCGACGCCATGCGTGTAGCAACCGATGCCAATCCCAACTGGCATGCATATAGCATGCAGCTGCGCGAAACCGCTCGCTGGTTCTTTTCGCAGAGAATATTATTCACAATAGACCCAGACCACGTGTGTGTAAGGGGTGAATTACCCTGGGTCAGAATGATGCTCTCATTGGTGGCTTTAACCGGCGGATTATACATGATTTCGGATAAGCCGGAATCCTACGATGCGCAGCGGCTGGACCTAATCCGTAAAACGCTCCCAGGTACAACCGTTCGCACTGCGGAAACAGGTCCAATCAACTACGAATCCCCCGCATGCTTCGGTATCAAGCCAGGTGTCGATCTTACCCAGGGAAGCTTTGATATCGGCCATTTTACAGCCTGTGATGTTCCTTTTTCATCGCTCTGGTGTACGCATTTTGAACAAGCAGGCCGTAACTGGTGCGTGATGCAGCGCTGTGCTGTAACCCCGCTTGACAGCATGCAGCTTTGCGTGGAAGCCTTAGGACTTGCCAAAAACAGAACGTATTACGCATTTGATTTCTGGAATCAAAAAGGGACCATTGTAACCAATGGTACGCTGAATTTACCGGCTCTCTCCCTTGGCGATACCGCTGTTATTGGCCTGTATGACATTACCGATGGCAAACCCTGCCTAGTAGGCTCAGACCGCCACATTAGCATGGATGTTGTCAGTGTAAAGGAAGTAACTGCTTCGGGCAATGGACTTACGCTAAAGCTTCAAGGCTTTGAAGGTCTTGTATGCCGGTATGCCGTATATGCACCAAAGGCCACTGACGTTGTTACTGTTAGCCACGGCACAGCAAACTGCACAAGGAATGATGATGTATTCCTTATCGAAGCTTCTTTCTCCGGGGAAGATATGCAAGTGGAT
>JAEYQQ010000169.1 GCA_023409955.1 Bacillota bacterium
TCCCCGGCAATATAGCCAAGAGCCTTTTGCTTTTCAGCTTCACTGGCATCCACGCTTTGCAAATATAGGGCATAGCCCATCACTGCGGTAAGTGGGGTGCGCATTTCATGGGCTAGGCTATCAATAAACAGCTGCTTGCGCTCTGATTGCTCTGTTAGTTCATCTTCCTGGGCTTTCACGGCCAGAGCCATTTTTTCAAACTGTCGAGCCAGTTCAGCCGTTTCATCCTGACCGCGTGTAGGCAAAAACACGGTGTAATCGCCATCTGCAATGGCTGCTGCTGCCTTTTGAAGCCTGCCCACAGGCCGCATGATGACACTGGCAATAACCAGGGCGCTGATTAAAATCAACACGGAGCCGCAAAGGCAGAGCAATAGTGCCAGGGACAAAAGCCGGTCCCTGTTTTCATACAACCCCTCAAGGTCCCTTTCATACAAAAGGGTCAGGGTTTCGCTTAAATGCTGTGCAATGTACAATGTTTTATTTTTTAACAGATACCTTTGCATATTGCTTTCCGGCAGTATTTCAGGCATTAGAGTCTGCTCTCCCCATAGGGTGCGGCCATCTTTGAGCAGGACAAGCTTTACGCCTTGTGCGTTGTAAAAGGCATCTTGCTTGGCCATTTCATCCCGCAGGGGCTGCAATTCCAGGTCCTTGGTACGTTGGTAGAGGACAGATGCGATGATGGCTGCTTCCGTCAGTGCCCGGTCCTTCTCTGTTTGAATGGCAGATGTGAAGCTCTCTTGGATAATAATCCCCGTACCCGCACTCAAAAGCAGCAGAAATACCGCCAGCATCATCAACAGCAGCTTGTAGCGCAGCTTCATACCAAGACCCTCCCCATGGGTGCAAATCTGTATCCGAACTTGTATACCGTTTCAATGCAGCCGGTGTTCAGCTTCCGGCGCAGGCGCTGTATATGCACATCCACGGTTCTGGTTTCACCTAAATAGTCGTACCCCCAGGCCATGCGCAGCAGCTGTTCACGGCTTAAGGCAATGTTACGCTGGCTGATCAATGTTCGCAGCAGGTCATATTCCTGAGCCGTCAGATTCAGCGGCTCCCCGTCCAAATAGGCCGACCGGGCACGAAAATCCACCTTCAGCCGTTTATCCTGATAGCTTTCCTGCTGCCGGCCGGTCCTTCGCAAGACGGCGTCAATCCTGGCCAGCACCTCCGCTGGTTCAAAGGGCTTTAAAATGTAGTCATCCGCCCCCATGGTCAGCCCCCGCACCCGGTCGCTGACGGCTGTTTTGGCGGTGAGAAAGATTACGGGAACATCTTGCTCAATGCATATTTGCGCAAGGGAAAAACCATCCCGTCCAGGCAGCATAATATCCAGCAGGGCTATATCCGCGCCCTTTTGCAGTTCTTCTTCGGCGCCATATGTGTCCTGCGCCAACATAACGGTGTTACCCACCAGGCATAAATGCATTTGAATCAGATCGAGGATCGCCGCCTCATCATCCACCACCAGCACCCGGGCCATATATGCCACATCCTTCCATATAATTTTATTATATCACAATTGCGGCGTGTATCGTGTAACAGTGTTGTAACCGGTTTTGATTTGTGGAATACAAAAAAGCGTTCCGATCCCGCAGGGCGGGAAGGAACGCATATACGCAATTGCGATGTTTACTTCTTTGTAAATAGGGGATAAACGTATTCAAACAGGTTTCTGGGCAATACGCCGATGCGCCCTTTTCTGACCTGGCTGCAACCGTTGGAAAGCATAACAAACACAAATTCAGTTTCCGGGTCGAATGCCAAAAGGGTCATGGAACCGTTGTACAGCCCGTGATGCCCATACACTGTTTTGCCCTCTGCAAGGTTATTGATACGGCTCACGCTCAGCCCATAGGGACTGTGGGCGGTAACGCTGGCGTTAAGCTCTGCCTGGTTCATGCGCATTAAGTTGACACTTTCCGGATTCAGCAGTCGAACACCGTTATAGCTTCCGTCGCCGCATAGCACTGCGCCTAGTTTCGCCAGATCCGCAGCGCGGATGAAAAGCTCGCCCACGGTGATGCGGTAATGGCTCTCCGGGTCTGGAAAGTCGTCATATGGGTCGGATATAAATTTCGCTGCGCTTCTGAATAAGGAACCATTTTTGTATATACTGGCCACGTGCTCGGGGTGTTCAAGGCAGCATGCATTGTATGCGGCATCGATATCAAGGGGCGCAAACACGTTTTCCCTCATGTATCGATTGACGCTGACCTGTGCCGCCGCCTCCATAATGGAGCCCATTAACCCTGCGCCGAAATTCGAATAGGAGTATTTGCTTCCAGGTGCATTGTCGGTGAAATTTGCAGGCCGCCTGGCATCTTTTGAAAGCATGTTATAAATTGTGTTTTTTGCCGAGGAAAACCCCCCGGCTTGACTGATGGATGTGGTGTGGCTCATGATCTGCCGCAGTGTAATGGGGATGCCGGGATGGTGGGGGTTGGCAATCTCATAGCCGAAGTAAGTGCTGATATCCTGATCCAAATTAACCTTGCCCTGCTCATACAATTGCATGATGCCGATGGCGCTGATCATTTTGGTAACGGACGCACTACGGAAATACGTATCTGCAGTGACAGGGGTTTTACTTCTTTTTGTGCTGTACCCATAATAGCGCTGATAAACAATTTCCCCGTGGCGCATGACAACCAGGGCGCCGCCTGTTGCTCTGCCCTTTTGGAAGAATTGATCCACCTGCGCGTCAATCTCATGCATGTCTATCTGTCCCGCACAGGCAGTGACTACAGGCAGCAACGCCAAGATTACGGATACTGCAAACACGAACAAACGCTTCATTGGTAACCGCTCCTTAATGAAAGGCTGTAACATTTGTAAAAATCATTATAAGAATATATCATGCAGTATATATTGTGTCAACATAGACCTTTATAAGCTTGGCATGTCAGTAGCAATTTATTCCATCTACAGGCATGCGTCTATTTTTCTTGCAAGTATTATCGGCAACAATGGCCTTGTAAGGCCGTCTGTCAACTGCTTCCGTTCTTTACAATACAGCCAAAACCCGATACAATAGGATAGGGTTCGACCCGGAGAGGACAAAAGCATGGGTAAGATCATCGCGGTAACCAATCAAAAGGGCGGCGTGGGCAAAACCACTACCGCTGTTAATCTGTCTGCCTGTCTGGCAGAAGCGGGGCAGCGAGTGCTGGCTGTGGATTTTGATCCCCAGGGCAACACCACCAGCGGCCTGGGCCAAAAGGCGTCCAAGCACAGCGCATATGAAACCTTGGTGGCACAGGCGGAAATAGGGGATTGCATTGTATCCACCCGCGTAAAAGGGCTGGATCTTTTGCCTGCCGATATTCGCCTGGCCGGTGCGGAGATAGAGCTGGTGAATATCGAGGGCCGCGAGTATCGTTTAAAGGAAGCCTTGAAAAGCGTTTCTTCAATGTATGATTTTATATTTATCGATTGTCCGCCCTCCCTTGGGCTATTGACCGTAAACGCCATGGCTGCGGCCACACGGGTGTTGGTGCCAATCCAGTGCGAGTATTTTGCCCTGGAAGGCGTCACCTCCCTGATGAACACCATCAGCCGGATCAATCGTACCATCAATCCTACCCTGGATATCGAAGGAATTTTGCTCACCATGCTGGATGGGCGGACAAACCTGGGCCTCCAGGTAGTGGATCAGGTCAAGCGGCGCTTTAAAAACAAGGTGTACGCCGTAACCATCCCTCGTAACGTGCGCTTGGGCGAAGCACCTAGCCACGGCTTGCCTATCCATTTGTATGACAGCCGCAGCGCCGGGGCGGAGGCCTACCGCGCCTTGGCCAAGGAGGTCCTGGAGCGCAACGGGGTGCTGAAATAGTTGTTTTTAATACCGATGCTGACCCGGCGTAAGTCATTGCAGCTCAGCCGGGTATTCGGTATACAATAAAGCAGGAAGTGTTTGCATGAAGAAGACAGGTTTGGGCCGCGGCTTGGACGAGCTTTTGCCCATGGGCGACGACCTATTGGGCAGTACCGTAAAGGAAATTTCCATTGGCGATATTGACCCCAACGAGGGTCAGCCACGCCGTACCTTTACGGAGGACAATTTGAATCAGCTTGCCCAGAGCATTAAGGAAGCCGGGGTTTTGCAGCCCATACTTGTTGTGGAAATGGGTAGCCGCTACCGCATTGTGGCCGGAGAGCGCCGCTGGCGCGCCGCGCGGTTGGCGGGGCTTGCCACCATCCCCTGTATCGTCAAGGATATGGACCGCCGCCAGCAAATGGAGGCAGCGCTGATTGAAAACCTCCAGCGGGAGGATTTGAACCCCATGGAAGAGGCTGCGGCCATTCGCTCCCTCATGCAGCAGTGCGGCTATACCCAGGAAGCTGCCGCCAAGCGTCTGGGTAAGAGCCGACCGGCCATCGCCAACATTCTGCGGCTTTTGAACTTACCCCAGGAGGTAATGGACATGGTCCGCAAGGGCACCCTCTCTGCCGGCCATGCCAGGGTGCTGGCTGGGTTGGAGGATGAAGCACGTCAGATTGATCTGGCCCGGCAGACCCTGCTCTCCGGCCTTAGCGTGCGGCAGCTGGAACAGCTGGCTGCCAAGCCGCTGGATGTGCCCAAGCCCAAGCCCGCTGAAAAAACACTGCCTGTGGAGTTGTCTGAACTGGAAGGCCGTATGCAGGAGGTGCTGGGGGTGCGCACTACCTTTACCGGAAGTGCCAAAAAAGGCAAGATCGTTTTGCAGTATTACAGCGCCGAAGAGCTGGAACGTTTATACCAGGCCATGGAGCGTTTAGCAAGGGAAGAATAATGCTGCAATGAAAAAGGGAGGCTTCTTTCAAATAAGGAAGCCTCCCTGTGTTGTTAATGATTAAGTTGAAAGTCTATGATTGACAGTCGTCACATCAAATAATATGATTTAAATAAAGTATAACGGACAGAAAAAGATAGTACACAAAGGTGATTCGTCTTGTCCGCCGATGTACAAACCATCTGCATTCAAAAGCCTCTACACAAAGCCCTTTATCTTATTATAGAGGTCAGTGAGCGCCGTGTGTCATTGATGCATATGCAAAACGATCCTGGATCTGCCATAGTAGTTTTGGAAAAGTACTATATACGCATGCGGGCAAGATCGGTGGCGACCGTTGTATTTGAAGATATGGAAGACCACTTGAAGGTATCCTGTGTTTGCAGCGGTTCTGGAAACACTTTTGAATTTGGGGCAAATGAGCATTTTCAAGCTGCCATTTAAAATGCCTTAAGAGAGATGCAGGTACAACCGGAAAAGCAAACATCCAAAAATGGTGCTATCCCATAACTGCCTTCTCACCTGTTAAGATGATTCGGCTTTTCATCAGCCTTTTATATACATTTGATTCAATACGAATGTTGCATGAGGTACACCGTAGGGGCGATTATCAATCGTCCGCAATGCTGCAGTGAACGGCTGTCGCGGTATCCTAACACTGATCCAGCCTATGCACTTTGCACATCATGAAATATCATATTCTTCATATAACTGGCAAACTGGCGGCTGAAAGTAAAGGTAACAGTCATTTTCAGGCCGGATACATAGCAATCCAACGCTTGTTGAATCAGTGCTGCATATTTTTGAGGGAGATTGGCAGCGCCCCATTTTCCGCCCTCCGCTTTGGAGAGGATCAGACCGTCCTTCATATAAGCCAGCACACGGCATAGGTTCAGTATGATATAAATGGGGCTGCCCAATATGTCATCTTCTGCATTTTCTATATCTGCCTTTATGCTGGCAAGGTAATCAGCTTTGGGAACGTCCCCAAACACCTGTGCAATGGGCTTGCCAACCAAAAAGACACCAACCTTTTTGGTGACTGTAAAATGGGCTGCCAAATCGGCATCCGTACCGTTCATGGTTTGGCAGTATGCTGTCAGGTCATGCATTGCTCTTTTTAGGTGCGCATTGGAAAAGTGCAGCAAAAAGGGTGTGGGATATGAAAAATCTTCGCAATCCTTTTTTAGAACCACGCTCATTTCAAAGCCTTTGGGTGGTGCGGCGGAAGTTAGTTCAAGCAATGTTCGGATCATTGCTTCCTTTTGCCCAAGCGCCACATCCTCGTACACAACCACCAGAAAATCAATATCGCTGGTATCCCAGCAAAAGCAGCCAAAGGCAATGGAACCATGCACATAGATACCGCAAAGGTTATTGCCCAGGATGCTTTGGTACGCTTTACTGACTGTTGATAATAATGTCGTATGCTCCATCTGTTCTCTCCGTGCTGTATCATGTGATTTGACTTTATCATAAGTGTATAAGTTACGCATGTCAATTTTTTATGCTTTAAGATGACAGTTGCAGCCTGCGCTGTTATGATACAGGCAAAACATTATAGAACCATCCGTGATTATTTGTTGTCAAATTCACGGGCATACCAATGAAATTCCCTTTACAATGAATGTGAAGGAGGTTGGGGAATGGACTTTGTGGAGCGGATGAACTGCGTAATGGAGTATGTGGAAGAATGCCTGGGAGATGAGCTGTGCCCTGAGAAAGTCGCAAGGATCATGGCCTGTCCCTTTTCGGTGTTTCAGCGATCCTTTGTACAGATCACCGGTATACCGGTTTCCGAGTACCTGAGGCGAAGAAGGCTAACCTGTGCGGCGTATGACCTTGCCAACACCCAGGAGAAAGTAATCGATATAGCGCTCAAGTACGGCTATGGGTCGCCGGATGCATTTGCCGCAGCCTTCAAGCGTATGCACGGCTTAAGCCCCGCAGCCGCCCGTGAGCCTGGTGCAAAACTTGCGTTTTACTGTCGTCTTTCCTTTGCCCTTACAATGAAGGGGGTCAACAAATTGGATTATCAATTAAAAGAAATGCAAGGTTTCAAGGTCATTGGCAAGCGGCTCACCACGTCCTATGGCGGGGGCACCTGGGCCATTGTCAAAAGCGACGGCAGTGCCCAAAGGCTTCAAGAGATCGGTTGTCACTTTTACGATTTGGGCTTATGCTTTGGGTTTTTGCAAGATGGCAGCAACGATTATATGTGCGCGGTTACATGGGCTGGGGAAGATGTTCCGGGCTTTGACAGCTATACTTACCCCGCTAGCTCTTGGCTGATCTTTGAGGCCGTCGGCTCAATCACCGGCCAGGCACTTGCGCAAACCTGGCAGCGCATCAACAATGAGTTTTTGCCCCAAAGCAAGTATCAAAAATCCGGCCTGCCCACCATTGAGAAATATACCCTGTGGAATGAGAAAGCAGACGAATGCTGTGTGGAGATTTGGGTTCCCGTAGTGGAAAAATGAAAATGCCCCATGCAAAAATGTGCAGCCCCTTTCCATTTGGTGCAATGGAAAAGGGGCTGCTGCATGTTTTCGTATGAATGTGTAGTGGTTCTTGACGCAGTTAACAGGCCAGATCTAAAACATGTAATAAGGCTGACAACCAATAGTGGTAAGCTCTTTGAGCAGCTTGGCGAGACAGGAGGATTGACCGTTTATGTGAAGCTGTCAAAGCAAGGAGTTAGGAATAGATGGAGGCCTATCCCCTGTGCTTAAAGGTGATTGAACGGGTTGAGCTGATGATGGAAAGCAGTAGTAATATGCCAAGTAGAATTCGGGAAATGCCGTTGTCCAAAAACTGCATTAATGGATTGTACTGATCCAGTATCAAGAAAACGGCAAACATTAGTGATAAGATCAAAATACTGTGGGGCAGAACCTTTTGAAAGAGGTTAGACAGCTTTTTCATGGAATCACCTCCGAAATGTAGACCATATCACTAAGAGTCCGGCCGCCGTCTGCAGGTTGGTTGACCAAATTGTCGTTGTATACCATCACAGCAGATTTTCCGCCGTCCAGATTATACGCTGCCTTACAGCCCAGAGTGGCGAATAGTTCTGACATTTGGCTTAAGGTCATGCCGCTGGAATATCCTTTTTCCCGGCCGTCAATAACGACAAAGCAATAATGGCCGGGCTCATAATAGCCGATGGCAGTCCGTGGATGGCTGCGCATAAGGTATGAGGAAGCATTGAAGGCAGTCATCTGCTGCCCGTTATCTAAAAGCATGGGTCCAAAAGTCCATGCTTGCCAGGCACCCTTGTCAATCACCTTGTTTATATCAAAGTCCTGGGGCAATTTGGTTTCCATGGTGCCGTCATAATAGAGCACGCAAATATCTTCATTGGTGACGATGCTGCGGTACACCACACCGTTTCGTATAACAATTCCATCATCATGATTACCGTAATAATCACCAGCCACGCTTAGCAGGGCGTCATAAAAGGCATCCATGTTCTCAAGGGTATCCCGCAAACCCTTACCGTAGGTGTCTTTGGCAAAGCCGGTGCGAAGTTGTGTGATATCGGCGATGTAAACATCCGCAATATAATAGGTGATGGTACTGCTGCCGCTTCCCGTGACTTCTTTGCTGACGGATATGGATACGTTTGGGCTGGTATATGTATTCTCGGTGGATACAACAGTGCTCGTAAAGCGGTCTGCAAAGTTTGCGTAATAGCTGCCGTTAGCTGCAGTCTCTGCCGTATCGCTGATCGCTGCATCAGAATTTGCAGCAGCGGATATTTCAGCGTCAGGCAAGCTGCTTTCGCCAGGACTTGAGCTGGCGCCGGCCGGATCTGCAGTCGATATGGCTAGGGATCCTGGCCTTGCCACCGTAATATTCTCGCCTTGCCAAGCCTGGGGCAGTACGTGATGGAAAAGAGCAAATACACACAATGCAGCGCCTGCCAGCAAAATATCCATCAATATCAATATGCCTGTCGGCATCTTTCTTTTTATAGGGGCCATCATTCTTCTCCTTTATATAAACTGCCCGCCGTAAAATCACGGCGGGCAGAGGGTGCATGTTATGGTCTCCTGGGGCCGCCCCCGCCGGGGAAGCGTTGGTTGAAGCCACCGCCCTGGGTGCCATCGGTGGAAAAGGTGGTAATGTTATCGGTAAGCGTAACTTGGTGTTCCTGGCCGCTTATAGATAGGGTGTAGGTTTCGCCCTGCTTCATGTCAGGGGTGCTGATCACCACCGACTGGTAGGTCTTGCTGGGGGTGTAATGAATCAGCGCATTGCCGCTGGTATCGGTGAGGGTAATGGCTCCGCTGCCGCTGCCATAGACCATTAAGGCCACCTGGCCGCCTAATGCACTGGGGGCCTGGGCCATGCCTGCGCTGCCGGAAGCCATCAGTGTTCCCCCGGTAATTTCAAAATTGCCATTGTAGTCAAGGGCTGCATTTCCATTATTGGTGGGGCCATCCACCATTACCGTGCCGCCGCTCATGTAGATATTTCCATTGGAGTCCAGACCGTCGCCCTGGGCGCTGATGTACACTTCTCCGCCGCTGAATTTAACAGAGTAGTCACCGGCAGCCTCAAAGCCCCTTGGCCTACGCCAGTCTGTTGTGGTAGTTTCGTCGTTGCCTCCGGCGGCATTAATGCCATCGTCTGAAGCTAAGATGTTGATCTTACCGCCTTCCACGTTGATGTTGGCGGCCTCCAGGCCCTCATAGCTTTGTGTGACGGTGATGGTGCCGCCTTTGATGGTGATATCCCCATCGGCATGTATGCCGTCGTCGCCTGTCTCCAGAGTGAATGTTCCGTCATAGATCAGTGCATTTGCACCAGTGTGTATGGAGTCGTCCTGGGCATAAATTTCAAAGGTTCCGCCGCTTATCGTGATATCCCCGGTAGCCTTGAGGCCTTTACCGCTTTCGGTATTATCTGTGGTGGTGCTGCCTGGTATTCTCCACTGACCGCCTTGCGCGGGAAAGCTGCTTTTGCCCTGCCGGTTTTGATCCGCTCCGCTGCCATCCTGCGATTGCCCAGTGGCCGCATCGGCCTTGGTTTTTCCACCGGAGTAAATGGTAAAGCTGCCGCCTGTAATGTTAAGGGTTGTTTCTGCCTGAATACCATCTTTGGCGGAAGTTAAATGAAAGGTGCCGCTGGAGATGGTGATATTGCCCTTGGTGCTGTCCTCATCGTTGTTGGATTGCAGGGCATCCCCTGTGGCGTTTACCGTAATATCACCGCCGGTTATGGTCAATGTATCCCGGCCGCGTATTCCGGTTCCGTTTGCATTTACGTTGATGGTGCCGCCGGTAATCACAAGGTCATCCTTGGCAACAATACCGTGGTTGTAGCTGCCAGTAACGCTAAGTGTGCCGTTACCGTTGATGGTTAGGCTGTTTTGCAGGTACATGGCTGCGTCGGGTTCGGTTTCGCCCTGGGCATACACGTATTCCGAGGCGTCAGTCAGGCTGTTTACCGTGCCATCGGCCAGGGTCACGATGACCTTGTCAGCCTTTGCTTCATACAAGGCTGCGCTGGTCTTGCTGGTGATGCTGACACCGTTTAAGATAAGGCGGATGGTATCCTTCTTACCGGCGTCAATGCGTATCTGACCATCATCAAGCGTACCGCTGAGCACATAGGTTCCTGGCTTGGATAGGGTAAGGGTACCGCCTGAAAAAACCGCACCAGCCCCTGTTACCGTTGCCTCGCTGCCTGAAAAGGCAATGCGGACAGCGTTTTGCTCATCCCAGGCGGTTTGGGTATCTTCGGGGGCGATGGTGCTTTCCGCCGATTGCGTACTGGATGGGGGCGGCGCATTTCCTGCTGCCTGCGCACAGCCGGTCAGCAGAAGTGCGGCTGCTATGGTGTAGGACATAAACAGCTGCTTATTGAAATGCCTTCGTTTCATGTTTTCGTTACCTCCATGGTTCAAAGTTCCTCACGGTTTACGGGAAGCCGGCCGCAGGAAATGGATAGGTTTCCATTGCGGCAGCGGAGTTGGTCTAAAAACTCTTTTTGGATGCCGGGGTTTTGCATCACCACGTGATATGTAAGCTCAAATAGGCTTCCCATATTGGTGGTCTTTACCCGAACAAGCTCAGCTTTGCAGGTGAACTGTTTGAGCAGGTCATCGAACATGCCTTCGTATTCCAGGCTTTCGGGGATCGTGATTTTCAGCTCCTTCACATCCTCCCTGCGCTGGCCAAAGGAGCTTTGGGTAAGTGCAAACATGGCTCCTCCAATGAGCGCCAGGAAAAGCAGCGCAACCCATATGTAGCCCATACCGGTGGCAAGCCCCAGAGCCATAGCGAAAAAGATGCTGCCGATTTCCCTTGCGCTGCCTGGCAGCGAGCGAAAGCGAACCAGGCTGAAAGCACCCAATACCGCAACGCCGGTGCCCACATTGCCGTTTACCAGTAGGATTACCACTTGTACCATGGCTGGTAGCAAGGCCAATGTAATAACAAAATTTTTGTTATACTGGTTCTTGTGCATATATAGACAGGCGACGATTATACCTGCGGCCAATGAAACTGCTGTGCAGATAAAAAGGGTGGGCAGCGTCATTGCGCCGGAGGGGAAAATACTGTTAAGCATGCAACAGGTCTCCTTTCGTATCGGGAAGCTTTACCAGGTGGTTTTGATAAAAGACACCGTACTTGGAATAAGATGCGGGATAAATTTCATGTTCGCTAAGCAAATGGCTGAGCCACAGCGGCATGACGCCGGGCAGCTTCAATTCCATTAACACTGCATCGGCTGGCAGAAGCGGTGTGCCCCAACTGCCTTTTTTTAAATCCAGTACTGTTGACCGGGCCCTGATATTCGAATCGAAGGTCATGCGAAGCGTGCTGTCATGGATGCCGTACAGGGCGATGCGGTCATAGGCGATATAGGCCTTTGCCACGGGATGATAAAAGTGGATAAACCAATCGATTTCCCGTAAGATCTGTTCCTGATTGCTGGGCAGCTCACCGCTGTCAAGGTACAACTGGGCCTCATGAAGGGGCAGGGGAATACGCCTTTTATACACAACACCCTTGTATTTCTTTTTTAGTTCCAGAAACACGGTATCGCTTTCTCCTGGAATGCCGTAGCTGCGCAGCCGGAGCTTTTCCTTATACACGGGTTTTTCCAGGGATGTGCGTATCAGCCTGTAATCCTCGGTATCATAATAGAGGTTGCAGATGGTATGCAGCCCGTATGCATCCTGGGCAAACTGCCCTTTGATGGCGCACATCAGGCTTTCCTGCTGCTGCTTGGTAAGCAGATACTTTTTTTCAACCCGCTTAAACACATCCTGGCTGTTCTTCGTCAATGCATTCACCATATTCTTTCTGGTTTTGAACAAGTCCATTGTAAGATACAAGTTTGAACTCTATTTGAACAATGTTTGAATGTTATCTATTATTTATATCCTTTGTTTATTTTGAACTGGCAAACAGGCGTAAATGTGCTTTCAACCGTTATATGCTGAAAACAAGACCGTGCCGGATTGCGGTGGTTGAGCGGAAGCAAATCGGCTAGGCCCAAAGCAATGCCATGAGGGACATCTGGTTTTTAATCACCTATCAAATGAGTTGAACGGCTGCAAAACAAAAAAGCCTGCCTTCCACGCAAAAAATAGTACTATTTTTTGACAGGAAAGGCAAGCGTTTGGTGTGCTTCATGTTATGAAAAAGTATATTTTGTTAAAAAAGAAACAATTATTTCAGCAGTGAGAGCAGCATCCGCGTGGCCAAAGCAACCTTGTAGTCAAGGTTGTGTATCAGGGCATATTCGTGAATGGTATGCATGCCGTCGCCTTCCAGGCCCATACCATCAAGCACAGGGATGCCTGCCAGGCCCGCAATGGCAATGTCGCCAGCGCCGCCTGTGCTCTGGGCTGTTAGGGCAACGCCGTATTCCGCGGCAATTTCCTGAGCGGTCTTCACCAGCTCCATGCTCTTTGGCGTAGCCATCAGTGCTGGATGGGTGCTGCCCCATGATAGGGTGGTGGTAGTGCCCAAAACGCCGGGGGCTGTGCAGATTTCCGTAAGCCTGTCTATCAGCTCCTGCCTGAAATTCTGGTCATAGTACCGGAACTCCCCATGTGCAACTGCCTCGTCGGCGACCACATTCTCTGCTGTGCCGCCCTTGATGACGCCAATGTTCACAGAAATATCCCGGAGGTCATCCCGCAGGGTGTAGGCGGTGTTGATCCTTTGGCAAAGCTCCTGGATGGCGCTGGCGCAGTTCAGGTAATTTGCGCCTGAATGGCCCCTCACCCCTGTACAGCGGATGGTGAAGGAGGTAACGCCCTTGCGCTCTACGGTCAGTGCGCCCCCCATGCGGGAAGGCTCAAAGCTCAGTGCAGCGAAGGATTCCCTAGCTGTGTTGAGTATCTTGTCATAGCTTTCCGGGGACCCGACCTCCTCATCGGAGTTTAATAAAACTTTGACGGTATATTTTTGCTGATCCACCTTTGGGAGGACTTCATGCAAGGCATGGAGCATTACGGCGATACCGCCCTTCATATCACATATGCCTGAGCCATATGCCTTGTCGCCTTCAATTTGAAAAGGCTGGCATTCATCGTGTGGGAATACGGTATCCATATGCCCCATCAGCATCAGCTGCAAGGGGCCGTGGCCGTATACACATTCCACGATCGGGCCCATATCCTTCCCGGGGTGCAATGTCACCTTCATACCAAGGTTCTCAAAATCCACGGCAATCGCCTTTGCGACAGTGGTGACATCCTCTTTATCCCATGTGCCGCTGGGCAGGGAAACGTATTTTTCAAGGGTCTGCATGATCTTGTGCATATAGCTTCCTCTTTCCATGCTTTTTATATATCCTTGGGGAAATGACTTTTCAATGTTTCGAAGCTTCGCACGATGGCTGAGCGTTCTTGCTGGGTCAGAGCCATTTCCGGAAGAGGTGCGGCACCGCTTTTCCCGACAATGCAAGGTATGCTGGCATATATTCCGCTGCCGCCATATTGGCCGCTTAGCATCACCGAGCAAGGCAGCACGGTTTTTTCATCCCGCAATATGGCCTTAATCAACCTGGCTGCGGCGGATGCAATGCCAAACTCCGTACAGCCCTTGCCCAGTACAATATCCCAGCCTGCTTTTACGGTGATTTGCCCAAGGGCTTCAAAGTCCACATTCGGATAGCTTTCTTTGATTTGGGAAAGGGGGATTCCTCCTACAGTCACTGTGCTGAAGGCGGGAACCTGGCTGTTGCCGTGCTCGCCCAGGCAGAAACCCTGAACGCTGGCAGCATCCACCGATAGCGCCTTTGCCAGCCGTACCCTGAATCTGGCGGAATCCAGGGCTGTGCCGGTGCCGATGACGATCAGGCCGGTCTTTTGCTGAAGGTATTGGGCAATAATGTCGCAGGGGTTGGATATGGATACAAGGATTCCGGAAAATCCGCAGGACAAAAGGCCTTGTGCCACCTCGTCGGCCACCATAAGGGTCGGTCTTAGCTCATCGAGCCGGTCGGCGCTTTCATAGCCCACGCCGCAGGCGCACATCACCGCGATGTCCGCATTGGCGATTTCTGAATACCATCCTTCATAAACATTCACGTTGCAGGATGAATATGCAACAGCGTCCATCAAGTCTATAGCATGGCCCATGGCCTTTTTGCGGTCTTTGTCCAACAATACCACATCTCTGGCCAGACCCTGCCGGATGCATTCGCTGGCTACGTGGCTCCCTACATGGCCTGCCCCGATAATAGCAATCTTAGCAACTGTGTTCATTGGCAATACTCCTTGCATTCGATACCTGTTGTCAGTAAAAAGCCTGCCACCGTAAGTATCATACGGCGGCAGGCTGTTGAAGTAAAGCCTATAATTACTGACTTAAGGAGCTGTTCAGCTCATTGGCTGCAAAGATCCATTCGTCATACATTTTTCCTTCAATCACCTTAAGCAGTGCGGCGTTGACAGCTTCCAGCAGTTCGGTTTCGCCCTTGACCACAGCACCGGCAACGCCTTCAGCCACATGGTCGAAGGGGGTTTCGCAAAGCACAAGGTTGGGGTAGTTGGCAAGATACTGCTCGGCAACCACAGAAGCAAGGGCAACACCAGCTACCTTTTTGGATTGCAGCATCAAAATGGCATCAGGAATTTTTACAATGGTGGTCAGCTTTGCTTCAGGCAGCTGGCTTGTTACCAGTTCCAGCTGCAGGGTGCCGTTTTGGGCAGCCACGGCTTTGCCGCTAAAGTCAGCCAGGGTCTTGAGGGTTTCGGCGTTTTCCTTCAGGATCAAAATCACCTGACTGCCATCATTATAATAGACATCGGTGAAATCCATAAATTCCGCACGCTCAGAATTGGGGGTCAGGCCAGCCAGGGCTAGATCCACCTTGCCGGTGGTGATGGCGGCCAGCACGGTGTCAAAATCCATGGCCTGCATTTCCAGTTCTACGCCCAGCTCGGCAGCGATGAATTTTGCCAGGTCCATATCAGCGCCGACGACGTTACCGTCGTTGTCCAGAAACTCATAAGGGGCATAGTCGGGAGAGGTGGCAACCACCAGCTTGCCATCGGCCTTGATCTTTTCTAAACGGTTTGCGGGGGCGGCCAAGGCGCCGCTGACTGTAAAGAGCATGGCCAGAACCATGGAGAGAACGAGAAGCTTTTTCACGGGAAATCCTCCTTGCGAACTTTGATGTGCCCCATTGTATACCTATGCAAAACAAATGTCAATACATAATGATGAAAATTTATGCACTTCCTTTGTACATCTTCCTGGATGCTGGATAAGTGAGTAAAACCAAGCAATTCCAATAGAAAAAATACACGTAATCTTCTATACAAATGCGATTGTCTATGGTATACTGTTTCTTGTTATACCGAATATTCACAAGATTATACAATTAAGGAGCCAACAAAATGCCGCAGCTCAGCCGCAGGGTGCAAACCTTTACCGATTCTGTGATCCGCCGTATGACGCGTATCAGCGACGAATATGACGCCATCAACCTCTCCCAAGGCTTCCCCGATTTTCCGCCACCCAAAGCCATTACCGATGCCCTGCGGGGGATCGCCGGCGAAGGCCCCCACCAATATTCCATTACCTTTGGCGCACAGGATTTCAGGGCCGCCTTGGCCAAAAAGCAGGGCGCAGCCATCGGCAGGGATATCGACCCCGAAAATGAAATCGTCGTCACCTGCGGCGGCACCGAGGCCATGATGTGTGCCATGATGACGGTTTGCAACCCTGGCGACAAAGTTATCGTGTTTTCTCCGTTTTATGAAAACTATGGAGCGGATGCCATCCTGTCCGGGGCGGAGCCGATTTTTGTCCCCCTGACGCCGCCGGATTTCCGCTTTGACAAAAAGGACTTGGAAGCGGCTTTTATGCAAAAGCCCAAGGCCATCATTGTCTGCAATCCTTCCAATCCCAGCGGCAAGGTGTTTACAAAAGAAGAGCTGCTGTATATCGGCCAGCTGGCTCAGCGAAATGATGCCTTTATTATTACGGATGAAGTGTATGAGCACATCGTTTTCGATCCTTGGAAGCATGTCTCTGCTGCGGCACTGCCTGGGCTGTACGATCGTACCATCACCTGCAGCTCCCTGTCCAAAACCTATTCCATCACCGGCTGGCGGCTGGGGTATCTGATCGGGCCGGCGGCAGTGATTGAAAGTGCCAAAAAGGTCCATGATTTTTTAACCGTTGGCGCTGCCGCACCGCTGCAAGCAGCCGCTGTGGCCGGCTTGACCATGGGTCCGGAATATTATGAGGGTTTAAAGCAGCTGTATACAGAAAAACGGAACTACTTTATCAAGGGTCTTGACGATCTGGGCCTTGCCCATTCCGTCCCCCAGGGCTCTTACTTTGTCATGGTTGATATATCTGACTACCTTGCCAAGGAAGCCTTTGCAGGCTGGACGGACCTTGCGTTTTGCGAATGGATGATTAAGAACATCGGCGTGGCGGCTGTGCCGGGCTCCAGCTTTTTCAGGGAACCTGTCAACCATTTGATTCGCTTGCATTTTGCAAGGGAAAAGGAAACCCTGTCTGAAGCGCTGCGCAGGCTTTCCAAGCTGGCGGAGGTATAATGGATAACGACATTCTTCAAAGCAAAAGCGTTGTCATGCCCCGCTATACCATCGGGCCTGAAGCCTATCAGGCTATCAAAAGTTTGCTGCCTCAAATACGCGGCCGCATTCTTTTGATCGGCGGCGTACAGGCGCTGCAGGCTGGAAAAGAAGCCTTTGAGCAGGCGATTGCGGGTACAGCGTTTCAAATGGCTGATGTAGTGGCATATACAGGACGCTGTACTGTTTCCGATGCCCTTGGGCTTGCGCAAAAGGCAGCGGATAGCAATATCCAAGTCATTGCCGGTATGGGCGGTGGTCGGGTGCTGGACGTTGCAAAAGCCTGTGCGGATATGGCAGGACTGCCTGTAATCACCCTGCCTACCATTGCAGCTACCTGTGCCGCTGTGACGGCACTATCGGTAATGTATCACGATGATGGATCCTTTGACAGGTTCATCTTCCTGCCCAAGCCGCCGGAGCATGCGTTTATTCATACCGGCATCATTGCCGCAGCTCCTGCCAAGTACCTGCAGGCAGGCATGGGCGATGCCATTGCCAAGCATTTTGAAAGCACCTTCTCCGCCAGAGGTGATGTTCTTGGCTACCACGACAGCCTTGGGGTAGCCATCAGCCAAACCTGCTATGAGCCGCTGCTAAAGGTGGGGGAGCAGGCGCTGAAAGACTGCCAAAGCGGCAGCGACAGCCAGGCACTGCGGGATGCGGTTTTGTCCATCATTGTTAGCACAGGCCTTGTATCTTTACATGTAAAAGACTGCTATAACGGTGCGTTGGCGCATTCATTATACTATTCGCTGGAATCGCTGCCGGAGATTTCGCATCATTGCCTGCATGGAAATGTGGTGGCTTATGGGGTGTTGGTGCAGTTATTCATGGATGGGCAGGAGGAAAAGGCGGCGGAGGTGTTCCGCTTCCTTCAATCCCTTCAAATCCCTGTGAGCCTTGCATCCATGGGTGTAGATACTGCATCCCCGGTATTTATGCAAGCCATTGATACGGTAGCGGGCCAGCCGGACATGGCGCACCTGCCTTACGCCGTCACAACAGCCCAGGTGGTTGAGGCGGTTTTTAAGGCGGAGGAATACGCCGCAAAGCATATGGAACTGGGAGGGCTGAAGGTTGTTTGATAATATGATTCCCAACATTGGGAAGGTGCTCACACGCTATCCCAACCTTTTTTTAAGCGGCATGGGATACACACTGCTCCTGTCGCTGGTTACGGTGTTCTTTGGCACGATACTGGGGTCTTTGATTGCGCTGATGCGCAGGTCCCGTTATGATGTCATACGGGGCATCGCATCCGGCTATGTAGAAATCATCCGGGGTACCCCGCTTTTGCTGCAGCTGTACATTTTTGTATTTATGCTGCCAGGTATCTTCCCTGATTTGCAGCTATCCGACTTCCTGTGCGTGTGCATCGCACTGATACTGAACTCAGCAGGCTATGTCAGCGAAATCATAAGGGCAGGCATTCAAGCTGTGGATAACGGCCAGGCAGAAGCGGCCAGGTCCTTAGGCCTTAACAGCCGCCAAACCATGCTGAACATCGTTTTTCCCCAAGCCATTAAAAACATACTGCCGGCCCTGTGCAATGAGTTTGTTACCGTCATCAAGGAAACATCCCTGGCATCTACGTTTTTCATTGGTGACTTGATGACCACCTACTCTACCATCAAAGGGACCATGTACCTTGTATTAGAACCGCTGATTGTGGTGGGCGTGATTTATTTCTTCCTGACCTTTACCTTGAGTAAAGCGATTGGTGTGCTGGAAAGGAGGCTGAAAGCAAGTGATTGAAGTACGTAATTTGCATAAGTCTTTTGGCAATCTTCATGTGCTGAAAGGGATTAACGAGAAAATCTATAAAGGGGAGGTCATTTCGGTGATCGGCCCCTCCGGCTCCGGTAAATCCACTTTTCTTCGCTGCTTGAACCTTTTGGAAAAGCCAACCCAGGGCCAAGTACTGTTTCACGATGTAGACCTGACAGAAAGGGGCGTAAGCATCGACCAGCACCGCCAAAAAATGGGCATGGTCTTTCAGCATTTCAACATCTTCCCACATTTGACGGTGAAGGAGAACATCACCCTGGCCCCTGTGCTGCTGGGCAAAAAGGACAAGGCGGAGATGGATGAGTTCGCCAAGGAGCTGCTAAACAGGGTCGGGCTTATCGATAAGCTCAATGAGCACCCCAAACGCCTATCCGGCGGGCAGAAGCAGCGTTTGGCCATTGTCCGCGCGCTGGCCATGGAGCCTGAGGTCATGCTCTTTGATGAACCTACCAGCGCCCTGGACCCTGAAATGGTAGGCGAGGTGCTGAGCGTCATCCAGGACCTTGTAAAAAATGGCATGACCAGCATCATTGTCACCCATGAAATGGGCTTTGCCCGGGAGGTTTCCACCAGGGTGCTGTTTATGGATGATGGCCTTATCGCCGAGCAGAACACACCAGAGATGCTCTTTACCAATCCCCAGCATCCCAGAACCCAAGAATTTTTGCGCAAGGTGCTTCGGTAAATAAAAGGGAACGCCGTAACAAGCGTTCCTTTTTTGATTTCATTTATCGTTTTTGGCCAAGGGCTGCAAACACCGGCAGTGTCAAAAGGCACCAAAGAGCTGCGTATTGTGGGCAAATCTGCCCCGATACATGAAATGGCATGGTGGAATAATCCCATACCTGATGGCGGCGGTTTACCATGCGGCCGAACATGTATTCCATGGCGGTAATGGCAGCTCCGCCAACCAGGCTCTTTTGCCATAAGGGGCGGTGCCGCATCCTTTTGTTGATTTGGTTGAGCATTACCATACCGGTTCCCCCTGCCGCTGCCATGGATGGGGCAGTTCGGCCCCGCCAGGCAAGCTCAATCAGGGGATAGGCCGCCGCACCCAAGGCCATCAGCTTTAATCCGCGTTTGATACGCATGCACGTCACCTCTTTTGTAGCATGCGCCAAAAAGCAGTTGTTAATCCCCGAAGGAGATGCCGATGTTCCGGGCCAGCTGTACCATTTGATCATCAGGATGAACTTGCTTTGCCACGCCTGCGATATCCTTTAAGGGGTTATGGGTGATGATATTGCCGGAAAGGGCGACGCTGACACCGTATATATCATCCCGTATCAGCTGCGCGGCATGTACACCAAACTGGGTGGCCAGCACCCGGTCGTAGGCGCTGGGGCTGCCGCCCCGCTGCATGTGGCCGGGAACGACAGACCGGGCTTCCACGCCCACTAACTGCGAAAGCTGAGCCGCCAGCCTTGCCGCAATGCTAAAACCTGGCATAGCTGCGCGATTCGCTTCCCGTTCTTTTTTCTTTTGCTTAGCTTCCATAAGGTCCATGGAGCCTTCCGCCACGGCAATGATGGAAAAGGGCTTTTTACTATTGGCCCTGGCTTCCACCACCTTGGCTACCTTTTTTAAGTCATAGGGAATTTCTGGGATCAATACCACATCAGCCCCGCCGGCCACGCCTGCATACAGCGTAAGCCACCCGGCCTTGTTGCCCATAAGCTCAATAACCATGCACCGGCCATGGCTGGTGGCGGTGGTGTGGATGCGGTCAATAACTTCCGTAGCAATATCTACAGCGGTATGAAAACCAAAGGTAAAGTCTGTGCCGTATAGGTCATTATCAATGGTTTTGGGTAGACCGATGACGTTTAAGCCCTCCTGGGCAAGCAGGTTGGCTGTCTTGTGGGTGCCGTTTCCGCCCAGGGTTACCAGGCAGTCCAGTTTCATGGCCTTGTAGTTGGCTTTCATGGCTGCCACTTTATCCACATTGTCCTCGCCAATTACCCGCATATTGCGAAAGGGCTGGCGGCTGGCGCCTAAGATGGTTCCTCCAAGGGTCAATATGCCGGAAAACTGCTTTCGCTCCATCTCCTGATAGTCGCCTTGTATCAGCCCCCGGTAACCATCCCGGATGCCGATGATCTCGGCGTCGAACAGTTCATATGCAGCCCTGGCAACGCCCCGTATGGCTGCATTCAGGCCCGGGCAGTCGCCACCGCTGGTCAAAATGCCGATCCGTTTTTTCATGCAAAATCCCCTCGCATTCACCAGTATCCATTGATTATAGCACACGCTAAAGCAGGTTTAAAAGCAGGGGCTTGATTTTTCGGTTGAAGGTTTCTTGGGAATAGGGGTATACTGTTTCTTGTATACAATCAATCAAGGAGTGTCCGCATGAACAGCCGAAATATCGTCATAGAAACCTTGAAGGAATGGAATGTACCTTTTGCGCATCATACCCATCAGGCTGCCCATACCATCGATGACTGTCTGCAGATGGATTTTATAGGGCCGGATGTTGTAATATGCAAGAATATTTTTCTTTGCAACAGGCAGCAGACGGAATTCTATTTGATGCTGCTGCACCCCAAAAAGCAGTTTCGTACAGCAGATGTCAGCAAGGCCCTTGGGGTCTCCCGCTTAAGCTTTGCGCCGGATGCATTTTTGCCCGGTATGCTGGGCCTTCTTCCCGGTGCTGTCAGCCCTCTGGGGCTGATCTTTGACAAGGAGCACCGCATTACCCTTGTTTGTGATTCGGCAATACTTGGCTATCCCCGTATCGCTTTTCATCCCTGCGTCAATACAGAAACCGTAATCTTTGAGATGAATGACTTTTTTGACAAGGTGCTGCCTCAAATGGGCGTAACACCCCGGATCGTAGAATAAGAAAGCCTCTGGAATCGCAGTGACGCTTCCAGAGGCTTTTCTTTGTTTACTGTACTTTGACAGTGCAGGTTGCTGTTAGGCCATTATGGGCTGTAGCTGTTATCGTAACCGTACCAGGGCGAATGCCTTTAACACTTCCCTTTTGTGTTACTACGGCGATGCTTGGGTCACTGGTTGACCAGGTAACCGCTTTATAGCGGGTGTTCCATGGCATGAGCGTTGCTGTGATACTACTTGGGCGGCCGGGCTTGATCACCAGGGTTTTCTTGTTGAGTGATATGGATGATACGGCCAGCGATCGCACCACCAGCGTACTGGATGATGAAATCCCATTATGGGCTGTGGCGGTAATCTGCACCGTTCCTGGCCGATGGGTCGTAATTTTCCCTTTGTTGCTCACCGTTGCTATGCTGGGGTCGCTGGAGGACCAGGTCAAGAACTTGCTTCTGGCATTGGTAGGCAGAACGTATGCGGATAGGCTGTCTCATATACCCA
>JAEYQQ010000170.1 GCA_023409955.1 Bacillota bacterium
GATTATAGCATATCAAAGGGAAACGGGATAGAATAATTTGCCTTGTGAACTACAATGAGCCTGACCAAATAACGCAGCAGCAGCCCAGTACCTTCCATATGTCTGTAAGTAATTCGAATTTTGTGGATAGTATACAAGTGTCTGAAAAGGCAGGGCCATAGCCTGCTATGCCGGATATCCATACGATGATTCGTTGTATATATTGATTAATACAGTGGGCGTGTATTAAGCACAAATTTCTTTTGAATTGATTCTCCCTATATGTATTAAAACAGACCTTATATGGTTAAACTAAAACCACTTTCTTGCAAATCAAATGGTGATTTGCAGGGTACTTTACCACTGGATGGATTTGTGGTATAATTAAATACTGACTGTCGTGTGAGATTACGTTTAATGCTATGGAGGGGGATGTGTATGTACCGTTATTCTCAGCAAATGCGTACCAATACGGGGAACATGAGGCTAAGGCAGCAGGCTGGCAATGTGATTATGATATTGTTGGCGATAGCTGTGGTGGTGCTTGCAATATTCGGCGGAAACGCCTTGAAGTTTGAAGCAAAGGAACAGACGCAGTTCAGGGAGCGGATGCGAGCGGAGGCGTCACAGGCCATATCTCAGGCGAATAATCTTTCCAGGACGGGCGGATCCACAACCACCAATCTTTTGGGCAAATTGCGCCAACATGTATATGCCATGGAAGCCTTGCAGGATGTTCATGTGGCGCTGCGGGGAACGGGCAGCCGAGCGGTGGAAAGCAGCCTCTTTGAAACCATTTACAGCGTGATTGATACATTTGATTTGCGTCTGCAGACGGGGCAGCAGACAAAAGAGCCGCAGACACAGCTGCTGACGCTGTTGACTGAGTTAAATACACAAGCTGCAAACATTAAATAAACCAAGTAAAAACCCCGTGCCGCATATTTGAAGTCACCCCCAAAGGTTAGACAAATATTTAGATTACGCCGCCGAGAGGGCTTGTTGTCTGTGAAGAGCAGGCGGTAAGCCCTTTAATTTTGCCTTTACGGCTCATGCTCTGGCAAATACCCTTGTCTTTGAGCATCTGCTGGTACTGTTTGTGCTGATACTGCCAGCCTTGGTCAGTGTGGAGAATCAGATTTATTTTGTTCGGCAGCTTCTCGAACGCCTTGTTCAACATCTCCGTCACCATGGACAGTGCGGGTTTGTTAGAGATTGCATAGCTCACAATGTCCCGGCTGCACAAATCGAGGATCGGCGACAAGTAGAACTTTTGCCCAAACAGACTAAACTCTGTGACATCGGTTACCCACTTCTGGTTCGGCTTTGCAGCTTCGAAGTTCCGTTCCATTAGGTTGTGAGCAATTTTACCCACCTCACCCTTGTAAGACTTGTACTTCTTCGATTATATGATCGTCACCAAGCTCGAATTGACGCATCGCTTCTTTATAGCTTAGCCGTTCTCTTTGCATGGTTTCTACTACCATCTGTTTGAATTCGCATGTGTATCTTTTGTTTGGTACTCCTTTTGTCATGGAAAAACACCCCAATCGTTTTCAGTATATCATACTGTCCAACAATCGGGGTGCAGTTCAATTTTATGCGCAACGGGGTTTATTGTTGTTATTTTTTGATTGACGCTTGAATAAAGCCTTTGAACAACGGATGAGCTTGTCCGGGTCGGGATAAGAACTCCGGATGGTATAGAACCGCCGCATAGAAGGGGTGGTCCTTTACCTCAAAGGCTTCAGGGTAGTCTTCCTTTTCACACCGTCCAACGCACACAAAACCCTTTTCTGCAAGAGGCTCAACGTATATGGGAGCTACTTCATAGCGGTTGCCATGCCGCTCACGGATGGTATCACTTCCATAAAGGGTGCGTATAAGGCCCTGCTGAAGAACCACACTGCTGCCGCCCATGCGGGAAGTACTGCGGTTTCCATTTTGGCATGCCCGGTTATCCGGGACATAGATAACGGGTGTCGTTGTCAGCGGGTCCACCTCGGTGGAATTGGCGCAAGGCAGATTCAGCAGGCTGCGGCAGGCTTCCACTACGGATAGTTGCATGCCAAAGCCGATGGAAAAATAAGGGATTTTGTTCGTCCTTGCAAACCCTGCGGTCGCAATGATACCTTCAGCACCCCTGTCTCCATAACCGCCTGGAACGATAATGCCATCATAACCTGATAGGACATGGGAGGCATTCTCTTCGTTTACGGTTTCAGCGCTGATCCATTCAATGGAGACAGAAGCCCTTGCGGCAATGCCAGCATGGGTCAGTGCTTCGGCTACGGAAAGGTAGGCGTCATGCAGAGCGACATACTTGCCCACCAATGCCACCTTGACCTGATGCTCTGGGTTGCGGTACTGCTCCAGCATGTCTTTCCAAGAACTTAAATCGCAGACGGGATGGTCCAGCCCCAGCTGTTCGCATACGATACCAGCAAGGCCTTCCTCTTCCATCATGACAGGAACTTCATACAGCGAGGATACGTCCACGTTCTGCACCACATGGCTGGCTTTTACGTTGCAGAACAGGGCAATTTTCTCTTTGGCCTCTGGTGTTATGCGCTGCTCTGTGCGGCAGACGATGACATCCGGCTGTATGCCAATGGAGCGGAGGCTCTTGACAGAATGCTGGGTGGGCTTGGTTTTGAGTTCGCTTGCCACAGAGATGTAGGGCAGCAGTGTTACATGAATAAAGCAACTGTCCTGCTCAGGAAGATCCCAGCGCATTTGCCGGATGGCTTCAAGATACGGTGCTGATTCCATGTCGCCAACTGTACCACCAATTTCAATCAAAGCGATTTCTGCGCCGCTGCTCTGGGCGGCAGCCCAGATGGCCTGCTTGATTTCGTTGGTAACATGGGGAACCACCTGAACGGTGCCACCCTTATATTCGCCGCGAAGCTCACGTTCCATGACGATTTTATGGATTTTTCCGGTGGTGACACTGGCCTTGCCGCTGAGCCTTACATCGGTGAAGCGCTCATAATGCCCAAGATCTAAATCGGCAGCCACGCCATCGTCCGTGATGAAGGCTTCGCCGTGCTGCAAGGGGCTTAGCAAGCCTGGATCCACGTTATAGTAGGGATCCAGCTTCTGAAGGGATACTTTGAATCCGCGGGCAGCCAGAAGCCGTCCCAGGGATGCTGTGGTGATGCCTTTACCCAGGGAGGATACGACTCCGCCGGTGACGAACACGAATTTCGTAGCCATAAGGAACCCTCCTTTTTGCGCATAATGAAATGCCGGTACAGCGTCTGCTGCCGGCAGGCTCCAAAACACAATATTCATATTGTAATAGTCACGTAGATGTGTGTCAATGGTTTTTTCGGGAGATTTCGACCCATTAGGAACTTTTTCATCATATGAATTTTTGATATAAAAGGAGTATGGATCAACCGCGAAAAGATACAGGCAATGGCTTTACGGCAAGCTGCGCTACTTTAGGCTGCTGAGAAAGATCATCCCTGGTTACCCGAAGCAAAGGCATGGGAGAGGGCTCGGCATGCAAAAGGCGTAGGAAATCCTCCACTGGGGAGATAGGAAGCCTAACGCTTTTTTCAGTACGGTAGTGCATGGGGATGACGATTCTGGGCAGGATGGACTGGCGGATGCTTTCAGCCTGCTGCGCATCGATGGTATAAAACCCGCCAACGGGGATCATCAGCACATCCACCCGGCCGATGTCATTGTTCAGTTTCTGGGGTAGCAAATGACCCAGGTCACCCAAATGCAGAACCCGCAGCCCGTCTGCTTCAATGAGAAAGAGTGTGTTCTTACCCCTTTTCTCGCCCTGGTCGCCATCGTGGAAGGAGGGGTATCCGATAATCCGCACACCAGGCAGGGGCTTGTACGTACCTTCACCCCGAATAATCTTGGGATCGCCATCTATTAGGCCGATGTTGTTGTGGTCGTGGTGCTCATGGCTAACGGTGACCACATCGCCTGATAGCCTGCCCATAGGGTAGCCTACGCTTTGGTCATAGGGGTCGGTGATAATGGTATACCCTTCCATGGTTTCCAGCGCAAACATCGAGTGGCCGTAATAGGTGATAAGCATCAAAAAAGCTCCTTTCGTATGCTATCGCTCAGCCATATGGACAATAACCCGCCTGCCAGCGCAGGTAGAGCTTCTTTATTGCGGAGCATCCTTGCCAAGACTGGTGAGAGTTTTGTTGGAAGGGATAATATGGAAGACTCATCTGTTTCCATTGCTTTTATCACCTGTCTGACTGCCGTAAGGGGCTGCTGGTTAACTGGGGCGGGGTGGCTTAACAGCATGCGGCACAGGTGCCATATGGGAAGGTATTTATTCTGATGGGGAATATCTGGTGGGATGGTTGGCAGCATGGCTGCCAAGTGTATATATGTATCTATAGAAGCATCCATCTGCCATAGGCCGTCCTTTTCATCAATGGAAATGCCTGCTTGATGAAACAGAACCAAGGCCCTTTTAGGATCGCTTAATTTGCGTGGCGCATCGCTGCATAGTAGATAATCATCGCTTCTGGCCCTGTGTAGAAAGGGCCGGATGGCCGGAAAGCCAATCTGTTCAAATACAGCATTGGATTCCCGGCGTAAATCCTGCAAGAGGGATGTCATTGGGGCAGGTCCTGGCGCACATAGACCACCTTCAATTCGTGCATGGATACAAAATGTCCCTGCAGATCAAGCTGGTATTGCAGCGTTACGTCTCCCTTTTCTTCGCCGGAGGTATACTGTACCTTGGTAGAGTAAATACCCATTTCAAGATCGCCCATGGGGGTATGATAATTGCCTTGAAAGCGGCGGCCTCTTTCAAAAACCATACTGGTGGCATAGGCTCCGTCCCGGACCATGGTAACACTGCCACGAAAAACATCTAGGGTGATGTGGCTGGTTTCACCGCTGTCGGGCTGTGTTTCTTCATAATGAAGAGAAAAACCCTCATCCTTTTTATTTAGCTTGCCTGTAGTGACCAGGTGGATGCGTTCTTCTTGCTGGCCGTCCTGCTGGCTTTGACCGGTTACAGACAGCAATACGGGGATGGAATCAAGACTCATTAAATCATCCTCCCCTTTCTATGTAGTACAAGTATTATACCATGACAGGCAGTATGCTGAAAATGGGGTCAAACAAAAAGGTATGAGGATCAGTTCTTTTCTGTTATAATGCCTTGCGGAGGGGATGGACATGCAGGTGATGGCCAGGGCCAAGATCAATTGGACGCTGGATGTAGTCGGGAAGCGGCCTGATGGATATCATCAGCTGGATATGCTTTTGCAATCGGTAGCGGTGTGCGATGAGTTGGCGCTTGCTCCTGCTAAAGAGCTTACACTGCGCTTAAGCCAGGGGGCCAGGGTTCCCGATGATGGGGACAACCTGGTGCTAAAGGCTGCAAGGGCATTGCAAAACGCTGCGGACTGCCATTTGGGTGCCGATATTCACCTAAAAAAGTGCATCCCCATCGGGGCTGGCATGGGCGGGGGAAGTGCCGATGCTGCAGCCGTACTGGCTGGCTTGAACAGGTTGTGGGGACTTCATTTTTCTTTACAGGAGCTGCAGGTGGTGGGTCTTTCGGTGGGGGCTGATGTGCCCTTTTGCCTGGCCGGAGGCTTGAAGCGGGCCAGGGGAATCGGCGAGATCCTGGAGGATATAGAATGTACCCGTCAGTTTTGGCTGGTGGTGGTGCAGCCCTGCAGGGGTTTGGGTACCAAAAAGGTGTTTACGGCGCTGGAGTGGGAAAAGATCCCGCCGGATTCAAGGCCTGATACACGCAGCGCCATCAAAGCGCTGGGTGAGGGGGATTTGAATGTCCTTTGCCGCAGCATGGGCAATGTGCTGCAACCCACTAGCGAAAGCATGCGGCCGGAAATCCGAATGGCGGTGCAAGCGCTAAAGGTGCTGGGGGCTAGGCAGGCCATGATGACCGGTAGCGGGTCGGCGGTATATGGCGTTTTTGCCAGTGCTGTGCATGCCCGCTCAGCACAGGCGTCTTTAAAGCGTCGGTGGCCTTCCTGCTTTATGACCCATACCTGCCTGGAAGGATTGGTTTTTCAGGAAGAATAAACGGTAGTGTATTTTGTCGAATGATTCCTTGATCCTTTTTTGAAATAATATATACATAATCTATATGGCAACTGGGCACCCTGTATGCACAAACCCAAAGGAGGGGACTGCATGCGCAGGGTGTTTTTGCTTGTACTGGCAACCCTAATTTGTTTGTTATCCGTAAATACGGCACTGGCTCAATCGGAAGAGGAACAATTGGAAAGCGCTCTGAAATCCGGAGAAATCATCCGGCTGCATGTTATTGCCGCAGGGGATGACGCTGAAAACCAGCGGATAAAGCTATGCGTGCGGGATAAGGTGCTTGCAGCCTTTCAAGATAGCCTGTCAGATAAGACCTGCTTGGAAGATATGATGGATTACCTGACCGATAACCT
>JAEYQQ010000189.1 GCA_023409955.1 Bacillota bacterium
CATGTATCCAACGTTCCAACAATGGGAATTCATGCCGTACTTCAAACAATATTATGAATAAATTGTTAAGAAAATTGATACGCGATAAAATTGTTACCAGCGGCGACGGTTTTTCTTCAACTCGCCAAGGCCAAGCCCCGCAAAAATCCAGCCAAGAGGCCCGCAGCCCATACAACCGCCGTACCTATACTTACGCTTGCGGGAGCCAAAGATCAGTGAAAACAGAATGAAGAGTATAAATAGATTGCCCAAACTAAAGCCAGACGATTTCTCTTCTTGTGATTTATTTTCTTGCTCTACAGCCTTCTTTTCATTTTCCTGCCATTCTGAAAAGAATTTGCTTCCGCCGGGCAGGTACTCCATCCAGCCGCTCTCGTTGCTGTCTTTGCCGCTGTCTGGCGCAATGGTTGGCGCAGGCGTAGGCGCTGCAGCAGGCATGCCAAACAGCTGAGCAGTAGATACCGTTACGCCGTACTGCTTGCCAAGGAATATAGCCAACTGGGGAATATACTCCCGAAAAGCAGTATCATACTTTTCATTTTGAAAGTCCTTCAAAAAATATGCATTTAAAAGATGCTGCTGCGAATCCTTGGAAAACCGCTTCTCCAATGCAGGCCCTGCTATGGTCACAGCCTCTTCATCACCAGCAGAAGCCAGCAGCAATAGGTCGTCGTCTCCCAGATTCCACTGGCGGAACACTTCACGGCCAAAGTCTGATACGCTCATGCCGTCCAGAAAGTGTACAGTGACGACCCTCAGCTTTACACCGGTTTTATTTTTCAGCGTTTCATGGAACGTGTTCAAATCAAAAACTGTTTGCTCCGGAAAAATATTTGCGTTGTCCGAAACAGGCAGATCTGATACGGCAGGGTACCTTGGGCTTGCCATGGCATATTGCGGCAGCTGAAACAGCATCACCATCAATAACGCAATACCAAGACAGTTAAATAATACGCGGCGCGCCATAGCGATTCTCCTTCTTTTGACAGGCATGTTTTACTTGGCAGCAAAGGGCTGAGCTTTGGGTATCCCCATCAAGTGCCCAGCAATCCAGCCGCTGATACTGCCTTCCATGCGCTGGTTATAGGAAGCCACAGCTTCATTATAGACCCTTACCGCATCCCCATCGGCATATGCCTCAAGAGCCTTGGTTAGCGAAACAACATAGTTCCAGTCCTTTGTGTTCGCCTTAAGGGATGGTAGGTTATCAAGGGAATCCCCCAACGCCGCCACCGCTTCCGTCAGGGCCTGGTTGGCTGCATACTTCTCTGTTAACGGGCCATTACCTTGCAGCACGTTCCTTGCATCTTCCAGGTCAATAATGCGATCATCTTGTTTATCAAGATGGCGGCGGGCTACAACCAGCAGGTTACCGGCATCGGCCGCACGCAGGTCCAGCAGGTTTTTTAGCCCACCGTCCTTTTCATACAGCATCTCCAAATCCTGTGCTTCAGCTTTCCATCCCTTGCTGGCACCAAAGGCAATTCCGCCTATGATCAGGATGAATGCAATCAGCAGGCAGATAAATGTCCGCCCGGTATTTTTCATGTTCAACCCTCCACCTAATTCCAGAAAAATAAATCAGGGCTGTGCACCGCGCCCCGACGGGACTCTTGGAGCACAGCCCCTGCCAACCCTGCCGCAAATTATGCTTCAGCGTTTAAGCTCAATCAGCTTGCTCTTGAGTTCGCCTTCCATCTTTTGCAGGGTAGCTTCAGCAGCCATGCGCTTCTGATGGCCTTCGGACTGGATTTTCACCACTTCATTGATGGTATCGATGAGGGATTGATTCGTCTGAACCAGCGTTTCGATATCAATGATACCGCGCTCTGCTTCCTTGGCGGTTTCAATCGTCCCCATCTTCAAGGTCTCGGCATTCTTTTTCAAAAGCTCATTGGTCATATCGGTAACCGCAGTCTGAGCCTTTAGGGCAGATTGACTGTGGTACAATCCCAGCGCCAACACCATCTGGCTCTTCCACAATGGCAGGGTATTGCTCAGTGTGCTTTGAATGCGCTCCACCAGCAAGCTGTCGTTGTTTTGCAAAAGACGGATTTGAGGCGCCATCTGCAATGCGACCTGGCGTGTAAGCTTCAAGTCATGCAGCTTCTTTTCAAAACGGTCGCACATGGCTGAAAGATCGTTGGCCCGCTGTGCATCCATGGCATCGCCAGTCTGTGCGGCCTTGTCAAAAAGCGCCTTCAGTTCTGTTTCCCTGACAGTACGCAGCTTTTCATCGCCTGCCAGGATGTACATGGTCAACTCCTTGAAGTATAGCGTATTCTGATCGTACAGATGGTTAAACATCGCCACGTCCTTCAAAAGCTGAACCTGATATTTCTCCAAGCTGGAGGCAATAGCACCTACATTGACATCGACCTTTGCATACCTTGCCTTCATGGCCTCAATCTGTCTTCCGGCATTTTTGAAAAGCTTCCTTAAGCCTTTGGGTTCCTCTGCATCTGCTTCAAAGCCCTTCAGCTCAGCTACCAGGCCCGATAGCATTTCGCCGACCTCACCAGTTTCGGTGGTCTTCACATATTCCAATGCCTTGTCCGAAAAATCAGCGATCTTCTTCTGGGCATCTGCACCAAACAAAAGCACATGATCCGGATTTTCAAGATTCAGCCGGCTGATAAAATCATCAACGCTCTTTCTTTCCGCCTCTGTCAACTGGGCTTCCTGATAAGGGCTGACTGATACAGGCTCAGCCTTTGGTGCCAACGCCTGCGTTGCAACAATGGTTTCTTCCAGCATTTCTTTGTCTTTAAGCGTAATATCCGGTGTCAGGGTGAGGACGGGTACAACTTCCTGCTGGCTGTTCATGTGTTGGCGCCTCCTTGTTCCGACTGTTTTTCAGTATGTTTTGCGTCCAGGTTCTCTAAGGTATGAAGGTCGTTTGCGACCAAGCCATCGCGCTTGAGCATCTGCTCCAGCACATCGATATCGGTGGTGATATCCAGCATATCATCATGGTATAAGGTTTCCAACTGCCGCTGGCAGGCAGCCAATACGACGCCCATGGCCTTTACGATGCGGCTGCGAGCTTCCTGGGCATTCTGGCCGGTGACCTCCCGCTGGTCCATCACACGGTAGCTTTTGAGCATCTTCAGTGTGGTGGGCAGATAGTATTCCATAAAGCGGCGAATCTGCGGCGCCTTTTTCGGCTTATCGGCCACTGTTTTAAATATCTGGCTGCACAGCCGCTCCAGGTCATCCATCTGGCTGGATAGGGCAGGATCGGGAATCAAATCATTTTCTTCCCGGATTTGGGCAATCATTTCAGCCCCTTTGCGGATGACCTCATCCGCAGCCGGGTCCCCTGTTTGAGCATACCCTTCCAATGGCTGCTCCTGTTGCTTTTGCTGCTGCTTATTGGGGCTTAAATCAAGACCCGATCCCATGATCCCAACTACGCGGCCGCCCAACAGGGACACCGCAACGGCAAGCACATAGTCCCATACTCTGTACAGAGGAAAAAGCCAGGCATATATTGCAAAGATAATGCCAAAGGCCAGAATTCCAGCACCGGCACCCTTTCTGTTTTTTGTCCTGCGCTGGGTAGGCTGCTTGTTTGCCATGAGTTGTCCTCCATCCGATATTGTTCACATGCTCTATCGTAAAGGATACCTGCTTTTCAGTAAAGGCCCTTGCGCACAAAACCGCAATCTTGTGCATCAAGGATACATCCTGAGCAATCATCCTTTAAAATGCAGCTTTCATTATAGCACAAAGGCAATGGGCCGCAAAGAACATGCCATGAGAAAACCATGAGAATTCTATGAGAGATGGAGTCTACAACAACTGCTGTTGATTTCCATCATTATCCATTCATTATAGGGCTATGGGAAATTTTTGTCAAACATGCACATTGGTTTCAACAGCATTTGTACGACGCAGCTTATGACAAAGAAAAAGACGTTTATCCCGACGACACAGCCGGGACAAACGTTTCATAAATTACATATACAAGCAAATTATCATACAGGCTAAAAAAACTTAATCTCCAATTGGATCATCGATCATGGTAGCAAGCCTGAATTCATGCTGATGCCCATCGCTGACCTCTGTTACACTCTCCAGGAAGTGTACATGCCGGTCACCCACCGGTATCATGCCTGAAGTTCTGCCGTAGAACTCATGAAAGTGGTTCTCATAAAAATCGGTGCGGAATTTCACTTCGTGCACATGGTCATTGGCTCCTGACAGGATGGCTTCTCCCGTTACAGTAGCAAACCGGTGGTTATGGGGATCCTCCTGGGCCTCGGCAATTTTCACGCTGCCCAGGACTTCATGAACATGCCTTTGTTCTTCTGTTGGGCATGGGGGGCATGGCGGACAAGGCCTATAGTCTGATCCATTGTTTTGATACATATCAAAGCTCTCCTTTTTCATCTTTCCAGACGGTAGACGGTTGGTATGCCAAATATGATCCTTGGGACTAGTTGGCATTGTTTTGATTAGCCCCTTAGCAGAATATGATGCGTATCTCCTAAAGGTGATTGGCAAATCAAAGTGCGCTGCAAGAGGAGACATAGCAAAAAGCCGCCGGTTTCTTTTCCGGCGGCATTGCTTTTCCCTGCTGGCAGATTGTTTATTTGTAATAGCTCTGACCGTAGATGAATTCATGCAGTGCTTCTATGTTGGTCTTTAGATTCTTGCTGTTCATGTATACCAAGCTGGAACCATTGATATCCTTGTAGCCAAAGGTCTTATCCATCGGCAAACGATGCTGCGCCAGCAGCACTTCCCCCGCGGCGGCCTTTGCAGCGATGTCAGACTGCAAAACAATGGTTCCCAACTCCAGCATCTCGCCAACACTAATATTGGTATAGACATACGGCAGCACTGCATTCATCAGGTCCATCATGCTGTTTAAGTCCATATCCTTCATCACCTTGGCAAGCAGAACCTCCAGCAGCTTACGCTGACGAGCTGTACGGGCAAAGTCATTATCGATGCCGCGGATCCGTGCATATGTCACTGCCTGCATGCCATCCAGATGATGGATCCCCGCAACACCTTTTACCTTTTCTCGCTTAACATCATCCAAGGGCTCCTTTCGAAGCTCATAATTGATGCGGTTTGCCTCCGCCTTGGTCAGTTCAATATCCACACCGCCCAGACTGTCGATAATGGCAGACAAGCCAAAGAAGTTGATGGCTACAAACCGCTCCGTATTCATTTGAAAATTTCGGTTGACCGTCCGCATTGCAAGCTTTGGACCGCCGTTCTGACCTTTTGTGGACCCAAACTTATAGGCGACATTGATACGGTAAGCATTCTTGTAGCCTGGAACGGTGACAGCCGTATCCCTGGCAATGGAAGACAGCTTGATTTCACCTGTATCTCTGTTGACAGAAAGAATCATCATCACATCGGAAAGGCCTGTATCCGTCACATCTGTACGGGAATCAACGCCCAGCAATAGAATGTTGATAACATCCGAAGGCAGGTCTTTGTTGGCTTCCAGCTCGCTCAAATCAATCTCAGCCACATCGCCCTGGCCAAGCTCCTTGAGCAGCTGGGCATGTTCTTCATCCAGCTCATCCAGCGGGATGGCTGCCTCAGCATCTTCCCAGATAACGCCGGATGATCCATCTTCAGATTCCCATTGCTCCCACTGGGCCCTGTCTTCATCGTCCAGCTCTTCCAGATCACTTACATAAGAAACCTCTGGGTCTTCTTCGCCCATGGCGGCAGGAAGCATGCAAATAAATAGCGACACAGCACACAACAGGCTGAGCAAACGCTTTATCCATGAATTGACCAAGTGTTGTTCCTCCTCCCCAAGGGGATGGATTTTTAGTTTGAAAATACTCGGCTATTATACCTGTACCGCCATAAAATTGCAATTGCCTAAGCTTATCAAGCGGCACTCAGATAGGAAACGATTTACTAGTATTTATTCATCCTTCCACCAAGTCAAAGCATAGAACATTTTCCACACCATGGGTCCAGCAGAACATGTCCACCGGTTGGCACCGGGTAATTTGATAGCCTGCCTTAACAAACAAAGCGGCATCCCTGGCCTGTGTGGCAGGATTGCAGCTGACATATACCACCCGTCTGGGCTGCGCCGCTGCGATGGCGTCCACCACCTGTGGCTCTACACCTTTGCGGGGCGGGTCCAGCACAATGACCTCCGGCTTTAGGCCCTCCTTCACCAGCCTTGGCAAAATCACTTCTGCCTCTCCGGTAATGAACTCCGCATTGTTGATACCGTTTACTCTTGCATTTTCCCTGGCGTCGCTGACTGCCGCCTCCACCGTCTCAATACCGATCACATGCTTTGCGCATTTTGCTAACAACAGGGAGATGGTGCCTGCGCCACAATAAACATCCACCACAGTTTCACATGTGCAAAGGCCTGCAAAATCCAGCGCTGTTTGATACAAAACCTCTGTCTGTTCCGGGTTGATCTGAAAAAAAGACAAGGGAGAAAGATCAAAGTTAAGACCGCACAGAGTATCCCGAAGCCGCTCCTGCCCCCAAAGCACCTTGAAATTGCTACCCAATATCACATTGCTGCGAGCCGTATGGACGCTGATGCACAGGGATACCAAAGTCGGTACTTCCTTTTTCAGCTCTGCCAGCAGTTCTTTTTCCTTGGGCAGCACAGTACCATTGATGACCAGCACAGCCATGACATCCCCCGCCCGAGATTCCCTGGCCATCACATGGCGCAAAAGCCCGGTATGGCTTTCCTCCTGATAGGGTTCAATGTGATATGCTTCCATCCATCGTCTAACTGCCTTCATCACGCCATTGAGACCTTCTCTGGCCACTGGGCAGAAGGCGGTATCGATAATATCATGGCTTCTTGGGGCATAAAACCCAATCACAGGTTTTCCTGCTTCACCACCTACCGGCAGGGCAGTTTTGTTGCGGTAATGCCAGGGGTCATCCATCCCCAGCACAGGGGGAACTGTCACCTGAAGGCCGCCAATATGCAAAAAGCAATCCTCCACCTGCACGCGCTTAAAGTGCAGCGTCTGTTCATAGGTCATATGCTGGGCTGCACAGCCGCCGCACCGATAAAAGACTGGGCAGGGGGGCATTTGCCTGTCCGCGCTCTTTGATTTAATTTCCGTTAGCCTGCCAAAGGCATGGCGCTTTTGAACCTTGACGATGCGGCAAGCAATTTCCTCTCCCGGCAGGGCATAGGGGACAAAAACAGCCATACCCTCATGAAAACATACACCTTCCATCTCCGCCCCAAGGCGCTGACACGTAACATCGATTATCTGGTTTTTTTGCATCCTGCTGCTCCTTTATTCCAAGCCGTCCATGCGGCATATCAATTTCCTGCTATTGCTCTTTCGCCTCATTTTGTGTCTGAGCCTTGTCCTTCCTGGGTTCGGCTTTAACGTTAGGCGGCTGTTCCTGAGACAGCTTTTTGATGCACAGGCTGCGGTAAGCTGCAGCTTCTATGGCATACTGCATGGCCGTAGATTCAAATGACCGCTCATATAACGCCCGAAATACACTTTCCTGAGAGCTGCAAAAGGCCGCATACAACTGCTGGGTGTCATCCCCAGCCGGCGGTGTCAAAAGCTGTTTGAGCTCCTCTAGCGAAGCTACCTGCTTCAAAGTACAAAGCATCAGCAATTGCGCTAGCTGCTCTCTGTCATATTTTTTTCCTACTGGCCGTTTTACCAGACCGCTTTTGACATAATTGTTAATCATGGACGGCGTCAGTATGCTGCCCATTTTGGGGTACAGCGCCTTAAACTGCCGCTCCATGTAGGTAATCACCTGATCCATATAAAGTCCCAGGTCCGGCAGCTGGTCCCAGGGTGGCGGTGTATAGGAAGGCTCTCCTTTTACCGAAGCCTTTTGCGCTTGCATAAAACAATTCCTTTCCGAACCAAGATAGCAACATACTAACACAGCATTGCCAATTCTACAATCCCGGACAAAATAAACCACTTGACATCGTTTATAAAAAGTTTTAATCTAGTATCAAATACTAGATTTCGAGAGCGAGGAAACAGCTATGGCAATGCGCCCCATTCACCTTTTCGGAGATTCCATCGGCAAAGGCATTTTGTTTGACGAGAGCCGGGGGCGCTACGCCATCGCCCGGGAGCGCTGCGAAACGCTGCTTCAGGAGGTGTTGCAAGTACCTATGGAAAACCATGCCCGGATGGGAGCAACCGTGGAGGAAGGGTTTTCAGACTTCTTAGGCAGCGGTGATCTTAGTGGTACCATCGTCGCCATTGAATACGGCGGAAACGACTGTGACCTGCGCTGGGATGAGGTAGCCCAAAACCCTAGTGCACAGCATGAGGCAAAGGTTCCGCTGGCTCAATTTCGCCGGATCCTCACCGAATTTGTCAAGCAGGTCCGCCTACGCCATGCCAGACCGCTTCTGGTGACCCCGCCCCCCCTGCATGCCCAGCGCTTTTTCAATTGGGTCACCAAAGGGCTCGATGCGGATGCTGTACTCCGGTTCCTGATGGATGTGCAAAACATTTACCGCTGGCAGGAGCGGTATGCCATCGCTGTGCGGGATGTAGCACTTGAAACCGGCTGCGATATCTTTGACCTTCGGGATGCTTTTCTTGCCCACCGGGATATGGCGGATTACATGAGCCTGGACGGCATGCACCCCAACACCAAAGGCCACGCATTGATAGCGGAAGCATTGCTTCGCCAGGACAAGCTTTACTTAAAAAATGCAGCCTCTGGCCTTTCGTGGGTTTCAAAAAAGCCAACCCCGCAAACATATCATATCCGCCGGCAGCTGACAGTGAGCAGCATACAGTCATAAACATTATTTGAATCCGGATAATAAAATAAACCTTCCGATAGGCGCTGCAACAGCACGTCTTCGGAAGGTTTTTGTTGCTATGCAACATTATTGAACAATAATCTCCGCAGCCTGCGCACCGGCGGCTCCAGTGTTTTTTACAAAAACCAACTTTATTGCCAGCAGGCTTTGGGGGGGCAGCGCTATCATAACGCTGTTCCCGGTTGAAGGATCAAAAGTATAATCTGCTAAGGGAACCAGTTGAGCAAAATTACTTCCGTCAACGCTTCCCATCACCGAAAACGTCTGGATCCGCTTGCCCCAAACTATGGCAGGGTTCAGGCGAAACGTAAGGCTTTGGGGAATCATTTCTGCTGCAAAAAACAGAGTCAATTCATCCATGCCATATCCTGAGCCTTCCCAGTAAGAATTCAAGTTTTTGTCCACGGCATTTGGCGCCGCATATGATTGGGTCTGCCCGCTGGCTATGGCAGTAAGTGAAACGCCTTTTTCCACTGCAGAAGGTGTTACCTTATCCTTATCGGTATGCAGGTATCCGGGATAATTGGCAATTACACTGCTTTTTGCTGCCTCCACCCTGATATTATCGCCTATCCTGTTGTTCTTGTTCAAAACCATGTCATCAAGAGAGGTGATTCGTTTTCCAAGGATCTCTATATCTTTAAAAAGCACGTTATCAATGGTGTGCTCCTTATTGAAAGCAAAAATGCGGATGGATGCCTCCTTGCCGCTGAGTACCTTGATACCGTTAAACACGACACCCCGGATATTGCCCCGCTCGTTTGTTTTGGACCACTGGGATTTGGTGGTGGTAAGCTCGATTAGAAGCCTGGCACCGTCACCATTGCCCATTTGGGCATCCTCCACCAAGATGTTTTCAAAACGAACGTTTTGAATCAACGCATTGTCTCCATTATGAACAGACATCACCGACCTGTGGAAGCTATGAAGTACAGTAATGTTTCGGAAGGTGATATCCTCCATCACCTGTGCCCTGGTCTCGTAACCTACCTCGCAGGATTGGGCGAAGTCGGTCCACAGCACACAATTTTCAAATAGTATATTTTTTACGTCACCATCATAGCCCTTGACCACCAGGTTGTCATCCCACCCTCTAACAAAGCAACCCCGGGCAACAACATTCCGACAGGACTGGGTGGTGATACCGTCAGAATTGGATCGCGCCGCCACAATGTTGATGTTCTTCACCAAGACGGTATCACATTTGTACAGGTTTACCGTCCAGGCGGCAGGGTCTAAAATGGTAATTCCCTCAATGACAATATTCTTGCTTTCCGTAAAGTTAATGGGCACAATGGTATCTTCCCACCGGTCATATCTGCTTCCGTCAATGATTCCCCGGCCCATGATCCGTACATTTTCTACCTTTCCAGCCTGTATATATCCCTGCAGCACTGCACCACCGGCTAAGTAGATAGTCTGACCGCTCTTGGGCGTAATCAGACCAACCTCATACAGGCCAGGGCCAAAGTACAGCACATCCGGATCATTTTTATCTGGCACATCCGTTTCTAGCGCTGAGGCAAACAAATGTAAAGCACCTTTAACCTGCCCGTTGTATTCCACCGTCACAGGCGCTGGTTTATATAAAACAAAGCTGAGGGTGTCTCCTTTGATGCTTGGGGTGATGCCCAAGGACAGAGGCCGTATGGTTACTGACTCCAGCGCCACACCTGGAAATTGCACCATGACGGATACTGGGCCGCCCATGGAGAAAAGCGCCACTGGCGTTGAGCTCAGCATGGGGCGGGTGGTCCAGGACCTTTGGTGGTTTACTGCCGTATCAATCACAGACAAAGACTGCCCCTCAACCCACACCTTGCAGCTTTCGCTGGGTTTAATGTTTCCTGGCTGGTTGTAGAGCGTCACAGAATAAACCTTCTGGGCAAAGGAAGGTGACGTGGCTGCTAAGAGAACTAAAAACATCAGCAAAGCAATAAGCCTTTTCAAGCCAAACACCTCCTCAAATACTTTTAAGTGTTTAGGACGCTTCTCAGACTGCCGCTTCCCGGCAATCTTCCGGCATAGGCAGGGTTACTGTTTTTTTGCTGACAACTATTTCTCTGCCGTAAATCGTAAGAAGGGTCGGGCTTCCCTTAATCAAGGAGAGAGCAGCAGTATCTTGGGTGATGTCAACCTTAATGGTACTTGCACCCATTGTAAAACTGAAATGATATCTCTCCCAGGCAGCAGGGATGGATGGATTAAGTATTGGCACAGGGCCATCGGTGCGCAAGCCGCCAAAGCCAAACACAATGGTCACATAGGCAGCGGCAATACTGGTCAAGTGCAGCCCTTCGCCAGTATTACAGTTGTAATTGTCTAGGTCTAACCTTGCAGCAAAGCCAAAGAAGTTGAAAGCCTCCCTATGGCGCTTGAGTTCGCTGGCAAAAATGGAATGAATGGAAGGGGACAGAGAGCTTTCATGTATGCAGCGGGTCTCGTAGTAATCATAATTGGCTTCCTTTTCAGCAAGGGTGTAATCACCCGGATACAGAAACATGGCCATCAGCACATCCGGCTGTTTGATCATATCGGTGCGGTAAATACGGTCATAACTCCAATGCTGATAAAGTGGAAAATCAGATAGGGGAATGCTGTCAATATCCAAGTGTGGTAAAGAGAAATATCCCTCATGCTGCTCGTACACCAAATTCTCATTCTGGATAAGGCGCATCGCCTTGGCGCAAGCAAACCAATCCGCCCGCTCTTCTTCAGAAATAGATAGCTTTTCAACAAGGGCCGCAAAGGCATCCGGCGCTTCCCTTTCCATACGTGACAAGACTTCAAGTGAGAATTCCAGCGTTTTTTTACCCATGAGGTTGGTATAGTAGTTGTTATTTACCATCATGTGAAACTCATCCGGCCCCATGACGCCATAATAGCCATAGGCGCTGCGGTCCTGGTTCCAATCCCCCCGGGAGGCGCAGTACCGGCTGATTTCCACCAGCATCTCTATCCCTTCGCCAAACAAAAATTCATCGTCATGGGATAGGTGGTGGTAATTCCATACCGCATAGGCTACGGCAGTACTGGGCTGCATTTGCAGGCTGGCATGCTGCCATAGGGTACAGGCTTCCTTGCCGTTGAGTGTGGCAATGGGGTAGCATGCACCCTTGCAGTCCAGTTGCTTTGACCGCTCCCTGGCCTGAGGCAGGGTATGGTACCGATACAAAAGCAGGTTCCGTGCTGCCTGCATATCATTGAGCAGGTAATACGGCAGGCAATAGGTTTCCGTATCCCAAAAGGCATGGCCGTTATACGCCTCGCCAGTTAAGCCCTTTGCACCGATATTGTTGCGACCGTCAAAGCCTCGATAGGTTTGATGCAGCTGGAAAATGCAGTAGCGTATGCCCTGCTGGCCCAACTCATCCCCATCGATCTGCACATCGGCAGTGCGCCATACATCAGCATAGTGGGCTGAATTGGTACTATACAGCGTATTGAAACGTATTGCTGCCTTAGCCTCTATCATTGCTTTTTGCAAAAGGTCCTGTTGGCTATCTTCTGCAATACTATCACGCAATGTATCAACCCATATATGCTTTTCATACACCGCTGGCTTTCCTGATATAAGGGTATCGTTCACTTCAAACCCGGAGAACAACTCTTTTTTAACAGGCACGGCCTTCGCCTCATCAGGTAGTGTCAGTGCAAGGCCATACAGCGCCTTTTGTTCTGTAGTCTTCGTTTCAAACAAATGGGCGGCACATGTCCCATCCAATAATTCACCCCTGTCCTGCCAATCGCAGCGACCGGTGCTTTGATGGATCACATGGCCGTTGACACCCAGTACAAGGTTTACATTTACAGGAGTATCCAAGGCTTCAAGGGTGATACGCTGGCCAGCACGGCGCGGGTCCTCCATGCCCAGCAAGCGTTCAAACAACACAGATACCCGGCTTCCCCCGGGCAGCTTCCATACAAAGCTGCGGGCTAAAAGCCCGGATTTAAAATCCAGCACCCGTTCAAAATCCGATATGGCACAACTGCCAAGATCCAACTGGTGGCCATCTGCGGTGATGGTGCAATACAAAAAATCCGGGGCACAGACCATATAATGGGTTTGCTTTACAATCCCCTTATATCCGCAAGGGGTATTCTCACCGTCCAGCTCATAAATCCCTCCCAGATAGCTGCCAAGAAGGGTAGGAACTTCACCGCCCTCCTCAAAATACCCTCTGATACCCATGTGCTCGTTGGCCAGGGAGAAAACGGACTCACTGACCCGGCTGTGACTCGGATCAAAGCCCTTTTCCACCACTTTCCAGGGATGACACTGAAAATAAACATCTGCGCTCTTTTCCATGGTATCCATCCTTTAATACAGATAATCAGCCCTTAATGCCAACAGAAATCACATTTTGGGTAAGCTTGCGCTGGAAAATAACAAATAGAAGGATCGGCGGAATAATTGCAAATACGATGGCCCGGATCACATCCATATCATTGACCCGATCAGAGGTACGGTACGTAAACAGCCGAACCATCACCGTTTCCAAGGGGGTGTTGCCAAGCACCAGATAGGGAAGCAGGAAATCAGACCAAGCAGCATTGACCGCATAGATCACAATGACAATGTTGATGGGCATACTCAGCGGTATCACAATCCGATAAAACAGGCTCAGATCATTACACCCATCCAAGCGCGCTGCTTCAATCAGGGACGACGGCATGGAATCATAGAAATTCTTGAACAGAACAACATAAAATGCGTTTGCTCCTATAGCAAGCCATAAGGGCAGAAACGAACCAATCATGCCCATGTTGGTGATGTTCATGAACAGGGGAACCAGACTTGTGGTGGCAGGAAGCATTAGGCTTCCCATAATCATCCCGTACACAACCTTGTGCCCCCAAGGCTTTAAGTAGGAAATTACATAGGCAATCAAGCCATTGAACACGATCACACTTACCGTACTGCCTAGCACCACCCAGAAGCTATTTACATAAAAGCGGTAGAATCTCATTTCCTTCCAGGTTTGAAGATATCCCTCCAAGCTAAATGACACCGGCAGGAACTGAGGGCGATATCGGTTATCCAATCCCTTAACACCTCGGATAAACTCTTTGTTCTCCTTAAAGCCAGCCAGTGCTACCCATATAATAGGCAGCACGCAAATAACAAGGGCCACAACACATGTTAAAACCATGGCTGTATATCCGATTTGCACAGTCGGTTTTCTCAGGTCATACCCCCTTATTGAGCCATCCGTTTTGGATAAAAACCTATTCATGCAAATCCCTCCCTTCACATATCCTTGGGCTTGTTTAGTTTGTTGTACGCAAGCGTCAATGTGATGAGCGCAATGGAGATGAGTACCGACACAGCCGTGGCTTTGGCATAATCATACCGCTCAAAGGCGTAGCGAAATACCACTTGCATCAGTGATACCGATGCATTGTTGGGTCCACCATTGGTCATCACCAGGGGCTCATACAACACCTGAAAAACGGCAATGACTTGGAGAATTAGCAAGGTTCGGCCCAGGTTGTAAATCTGGGGGACGGTAATAAAACGGATGCGCTGGCGCACATTGGCGCCGTCGATGATTGCTGCCTCATATAACTCCGGATTAATTCCTTGCAGGCCTGCCAGGTAGATCAGGGTGGTAGCCCCCGCTCCCTTCCAGGTCATGGCGATGACAATCACTGGGATGGCCAACGTGGCGTTGCTCAGCCACTCGCCGCCATTGAAGCCAATGGCACCAAGTAGCATATTCAGCCCGCCGTTATCACCGCTTTTAAACAAATACCGCCACAAAAATACAGTTGCCAGGCCAGGCACAATATTAGGAAGATAAACTGCCACACGAAAGAGGCTTTTCCAAAGTACCATCTCCTGTATAAAAACAGCCAAGATGATTGGGATCAGAAATCCGATGATCAATGACCAGAAGGTGTAGGAAAATGTATTAATCACCGCAGGCCAAAAATCGGGATGGGCCATGATGGCAGCAAAGTTATCAAGCCCAACAAAACGAATGGCGCTAAAGCCCTTTGTTTCGTACAGGCATAGCTTAAGGCTTTGCATCAGCGGCAGCCATACAAAGAATGCAAAGAGCGCAAGGCTGGGTAGCATAATTCCCCAAGCAATGAGATTTTTGATAATTTTGGTACGCAAGTGATGAAGAGGCCTGTATGGAGCTGTCGTGATCATACACATCTTCTCCTTGATAATGCAATTGGTGGGAAGGGCGCTTGGGAAAAAGCGTAAATAGCGCGCACTTTCCCAAATGTCCCCTAACGAAAACCTGGGAGAACCGGCAGGGCCGGCTCTCCCGTCGGAAGAAAAACTTTGCTGAATTTACTTGTTGACTGTGGAATCCAAGAGTGCTTGCAGGTTAGCATCGGCGGTATCCAAAAGAGCCTGAACATCGGCATTCTGATCGGTAATAACAGCTTGCAGCACCTTGGTCAGCTCTGCATACATATCCTGAGTCAGCACAGGTTCCTCCGTGCGCAGTGCACCTTCGGTATTGATCAGTGTAAAGTACTGTTCAAACATCCGGGGATCCACATTACTGTACTGCTTCACCGCATCACGCTGGGCGGCATTGTACTCATCATCCGTCCATGCGGGGACAGGGACATCCACCACGGGAACACCGCGATCCTTACGGCTCTTAGCATCCAGTAGCATGCCGTTCTTTGCGCTCTCTGTGAGGATGGGGGCGCGGCCCATGCATTCCAGGTACATAAGACCAGCCATTATCTGCTCATGGGTGGCCCCTTTGGCAAACATGTAGGGTGTACCGCCGGAGAGGGTGAACGCACCGGCAGGGCCAGCAGGAATGCCTACCATCATAAGCTTATCCGTTGCAAGTCCATTGCCTTCGGTAGGCATATTCACAGCATCACTGGCAGCGATGTACATGGCAGCAGCGCCGGTTCCCAACTGGGCAAAACCAGTGCCCCAGTTTTCTGTGGTAGGGTCGCTGGTCAAAAGGCCATGCTTCCACTTGAGGTCTTTTACAAAGTTCATGGCTGCCACGGCTTCGGGGCTGTTCAAGTTGGCTTCCCATTTACCATCGGCATTTTGTGTTTCCAGTACGGCACCAAAGGTCCATGCGATGTTTGAAAAGTGCCAACCGCCGGCATTATCGGCCGCCAGGAGGCACAGTGCGGCAGAACCAGTCTTTTCTTTAATGGTCTGACCGACAGTGATGAACTCCTCCCAAGTCTTGGGGTAGAGGGGAATGCCATCTGCATCCACCAGGCCGGCATCTTCAAACACTTCCGCATTGATCATCAAGCCCAATGCATAACCATCACGGGGCAGGGCAAATACCCGGCCATCTTTGTCTGACAGCAGCTTGCGAACGATGGGGTTCATTTTCTCCAGCCAGCCCAGCTCATTCAGTTCATCCGTTATATCAGCCACAAAGCCAGCCGCAATAAGCTTCTGGGGCTCGGTATACCAGGACTCAAATAGGGTGGGCACAGTACCGGCCTCCGCCATGGACATGAAGGTATCCACAGCGTACCTGTAGTGGGCCTTCACCACTTCCACGTCGGGCATGGCAGCCTGGAAAGCGGGCAGATAGTTTGTTTCATGGGCTTCAATGGCGCCGGTGTCTACATCTTCAGGCCAGATGCCCAGTGTCAATGTGACTTTGCCTTCCGCCATGGCGGATACGGCACCCAGAACCAGCAGAAGGCTCAGAAGCAGGGCGATGTACTTTTTCATGGGGGTTCCTCCTTTTATAATGGGTGTAATTTCAGGAGAAGCACACGCCTCTCCATAAGCCCTGCAGAAATGCGACTATACTTGGTGTATTTGGTTAGGTTTCACGTTCAACTGGTCAAAGTATAACATTGCACTATCTGTATGTCAATACAGTTTTACGCAAAACCAACAAATTTATCCACATGTAAAGGCAGTACCATTCTTGCAAAGTATGCATTATATGTTATAATAGCCAAAGAAATGCATGTGAAAAGGGGGCAGAGTGCTTGGTCACCATCAAGGATGTGGCCCGAGCGGTAGGCGTCAGTACTACCACGGTATCCAACGTTATACACGGCAACCTAGGCCGTGTGTCGCCGGATATGGTGGAAAAGATTGAGGCGGCCATCGCGCACCTAAAATATGTCCCCAACATGTCTGCCAGGGCGCTGGTGAACAACGCCTCCCGAATCATCGGCGTCATCAATCACCTGGTACCCTTGGAAAGCGGCGGCTTTTTTCAAGACCCTTTCCACGGTGCTTTGCTGGCAGGCATTGAGCAAACGCTTCGGGAGTGGGGCTATTACCTGATGGTACGCACCATTGACAATATTCCGGAACTGATGTCCCTGCTAAACAACTGGAATCTGGATGGATTGATCTTGACAGGCATATTCCCTACAGATTTTTACAAAAGTCTGATGTCACACAAGACGCCTATTCTGCTGATTGACAGCTACATCAACGATGACCGGCTGCTTCAGGTGGGCTTGGAGGACGAGCAGGGAGGTTACATCGGCACCCGTCATCTGTTGGAATCCGGTCATAAGGATATTTTATTCTGCGGACCACCAATCCTTCATGAAGGCGTACTGGCTCAACGTTTTCAAGGTTATTGCCGGGCGCTTCATGAGTTTCAAATCAAATTGGACATGAAAAATGTCTATCAACAGGAAATTGGCATTGAGCAAGGCACAGCACTGGGTCGGGAACTGGCAGCACGCCAGGATTATACCGCCATCTTTGCCACCGCCGATATCCTGGCTGCCGGCTTGATATCCGGTCTTACGGAAGCCGGCAGAAAAGTTCCGGAGGATATCTCCATCGTCGGCTTTGACGATTTGAATATCGCCCGCCTGACCAGTCCCCAACTAACCACCGTTCATCAGGATGTGGTGGAGAAGGGCGTCATAGCAGCCCGTATGCTCATTGATGCGCTGCAGGGGAAAAGCAGCGCATCATCCCGCAGCATTGTTATGCCTGTCCGCCTGGTATGCCGCCAGTCGGTAAGAAGGCTCAATGAATAATGGAGGAACTATGTTGGATTTAATACGCAAAACCATCCGTATGGCCGGCGAAAAAATGCTTTCCTTTGAGAATTTCACCGTAATGGAAAAACAAGGCCACGCCAACTTTGTCACCCAGGCTGATATTGAAGTCCAGGCCTATCTGCTGGAAGAGCTTCACAAAGCAGTTCCGCAAGCGGATTTTTTTGCGGAAGAAAAGGAAAACGGAGCCCTGACAGATGGCCTGACCTTTGTCATCGATCCCATTGACGGTACCACCAATTTTATGCGCGGCCGCAGGTGCTCCAGCATATCCATCGCCCTTTTAGAAAACAAAGCGCCTATCTTGGGTGCAGTGCTCAACCCCTACACAGGGGAACTTTTCCATGCAGAAAAGGGGAAAGGCGCATTTTTGAACAGCCAGCCCATTCACGTATCATCTGTAGTGTTTTCCAACGCGCTTGTGGGCATCGGTACATCGCCTTATGATGCGGATTTGGCCCAAAAAACCATGCGTGCGGCTGAAAGGTTTCTGCTGGAAGCAGGGGACCTTCGTCGCACCGGCTCGGCCGCCATCGACCTATGTGATATCGCCTGCGGCCGGAGCGATATCTTCTGGGAACTGATTCTCTCCCCCTGGGACTATGCCGCTGGGGCATTGATCGTTACAGAGGCCGGCGGTGTGATCGGTTCCCCTGGCAAAGGGCCGCTTCCGTTTGAATGTAAATCCCCGGTACTGGCAGCCAATCCGCTGTGCTATTCATATGCGCAGGAGATTCTACAAGCAATATTGGCCTAAATGAAAAACAGAGCGAAAGGAAGTTCATCCTTTCGCCCTGTTTTTTATTTACCGTTATTATAAGCATCAGCGCCTAAAATTTCTGAAATCTCCAAATAATTCTCGCCGTTCCTGCTTTCTTATTCACTCTCTTTTGGATAAATCACTTTTACATTAGCCTTTGTCAGCACATTCATCCACTTTTCATTTGGCTTTTCATTTGTCACCAGGCAGTCGAACTCCTCAATACCGCAGAAAAAGCGGAAGGAAGTACGGTCAAACTTTGTGCTGTCGCAAAGGAATACCGCTTTGCGGGCAGATTTTAACATCTGCTTTTTGATGCAGACATCCTCCTCATTCACATCGGTGACGCCGCTTTCCATGGAAATGGAACGGGCGGAGAAGAATAGTACATCGCATGTGAAATCAGCTACCCGCTGCCGGGCTGCCTCCCCTGTAAATCCCCTTGCAAAGGTGTTCAGCCAACCGCCGGTGCAGCAGATTTGGGATGAGGGAAGGTTATCCAGGCAATCCAGAGCCAGCTGTGCGCTGTTGGTTAATATTTTCAGGTTATTCTTCTTACCCATAAAGCGCACCATATGTGACACGGTGCTTGTACAATCCATGGCGATGTGCATATCGTCCCGAACCAACTTTGCCGCCAGCCTGCCAATGATGCTTTTCTCTGTCTTGTTTTCAAAGTTACGTACGGTATAGGGTATCTCGCTACCTGCCCGGGGCTCGGTCAGCATGGCTCCGCCATACGTTCTGCGAAGCAGCCCCTCTTTTTCCAGCTCGGCAAAATCCCGGCGGATGGTGGAAGGGCTCACATTGTACTGCCGGGCCAGCTGGCTGACCAGCACAGCCTTTTTCAATTTCAATTCCTTTAGAATGTAATCTACACGTTCTATATTCAGCATCCGCTTTTCCTCCATGCTTATTCATGCACACAATTAGGTGCTTTTGCACGTTTCCGCTCATTTATATGGTATCATTTTCTGCTTGTGCTGTAAACAAACCGGTGATAATTGGCTGTATGCAAGCTACATTCTGGCATCAATAATGTGTATCAACCTGCTGGCTGCAAAGGTATATGTGTTGAGGGGTCTGTTGTTGGAGTCCAGCGTATGGGTAGAAATCAGTATGTTTTCAGGAGATGGCGATGTTCCCACCTGGACGATAAACAGAGAGTGCGTATACCGAACTCCATCCGGGCTCAATTGAATTACGTCAGCAATCATGGCAGACTCCAACGGAAGATGCACACCATAAGGCCCGGCACCCTTGTTGGAAGTCAAAAAGTTATATAAAAATGGGACCCCTGTCCATGCAGGGGCCCTGTTGTTCAAGGAAATAAAGTACCAACCCATGACAGGTGTATAGTTCATAATGCCGCACCCGGCATAAATACACTGGGAGATAAAGTTTGTACAGTCGCCGCCGATGTTTTCAAAATCATAAAACCTCGGATTGCGCTTATATGCCCATTCATTGGCATATAAAACAGCGCTTTCCCTGTCATACAGCATAGCCTGACCTCCCAACTCCTGGTGCCACATCCTATGCTTTATCAGCTGCGGATATACAGCTGCCCTTTCTCATCTGCATCTACCGTCAGTGTCTGTCCGGCATGCACGTCACCCTGAATCAGCCTACGAGCCACCAGGGTTTCCACCTGGCTTTGCAAAAAGCGCTTTAATGGGCGTGCGCCATAAACCGGATCAAACCCCCGGTCAATGACCATACCTTTGGCTGCATCGCTCAGCGCGATGGTAAGCTGCCGGTCATCCAAACGCTTTTGTAAATTGGCAAGCAGCAAAGTAACAATTTGAGCAATTTCTTCCCTGGAAAGTGGTTTGTAAAACACAATCTCATCAATACGATTCAAAAACTCCGGCCTAAACTGCATTCTCAGCAGCATCTCCACACGCTCCCGGGCCTCTTTGGAGATTTGCCCGTCACCACCGATTCCATCCAGGATATCGGAAGAGCCCAGGTTGCTGGTCATAATGAGAATGGTGTTTTTAAAATCCACCGTCCGACCTTGAGAGTCGGTAATGCGCCCATCATCCAGTACCTGCAACAGCACATTGAACACTTCCGGATGGGCCTTTTCAATTTCATCAAAGAGTACTACAGAATAGGGCTTGCGGCGTACAGCTTCCGTCAATTGACCGCCTTCGTCATAGCCTACGTATCCCGGAGGTGCACCGATCAAGCGCGACACGGAGAATTTCTCCATGTATTCCGACATGTCAATGCGCACCATATTCTTTTCCTCATCAAAGAGCGCCTGGGCCAGTGCCTTTGCAAGCTCCGTTTTGCCTACACCGGTTGGTCCCAGGAACAAGAAGGACCCAATGGGCCGATTGGGGTCGGCGATGCCGGCCCGGCTGCGCAGAATTGCTTCAGATACCTTTTGCACTGCCTCTTCCTGGCCGATGACCCGTTGATGCAAGATATCCGGTAGATGAAGAAGCTTTTCCCGCTCCCCTTCCACCAGCCGCTGCACAGGTATGCCGGTCCATCGAGCCACAATGCGGGCGATTTCTTCCTCCGTTACCTTATCCCGAAGCAGGCCCTGATTGGGTTTATTTTTTTCTGCATTGGCTTCTTCCGCTTCCAGCTCTTTTTGAAGCCTGGGCAGCTCGCCATATTTCAGCTCGGCCGCTTTGTTCAGGTCATAGC
>JAEYQQ010000105.1 GCA_023409955.1 Bacillota bacterium
AACGTGACAGGATGTGAGATGAAAACAATATGTATAGATTGATGCTGGTAGACGATGAACCAGAAATCCGGGAAGGCTTGCTTGAAATCATTCCATGGGAGCAGGAAGGCTTTTCGGTGGTGGGCTGCGCCGAAAACGGCCTGGAAGCACTGCTGATGGTCCAGACAGCTGCACCTGATCTTGTGGTGACAGACATCCGAATGCCTTTTATGGATGGGCTGGAAATGGCCAGACGCATGCGCCAGTTGCTGCCCACCGTTCAGTTTGTAGTAATCAGTGGTTATGACGAATTTGACTATGCCCGCCAGGCCATACAGATCCAAATGAAGGATTATGTATTAAAGCCCATATCCTCCGAAGAATTTTTGCAGGTGCTACGCCGCGTCAAAAGGCATATGGACGACGAGTACGCCCTGCGCAGCAACGTGAAAACCTTAAAAGAGCACTTTAAAAGCAGCCTGCCCATACTGCGAGAGCTTTTGCTGACGTCACTATTGAATGGCGGCGTATCTTCAAAGGATGCCCTGCAAAGCGCAGAACGGTACGACCTTGCACTACACAGCCCTCGTTATGCTGTGGCGCTGATGCGCATTAGCAGCATTACCCCAGGCAAAACAGATCAGGACCTGATCCGTGATCCGGAGCTTTTACACTTTGCTGTAATGAATATTGTAGATGAGGTTTTACATAACACCCTCGCCTGCCATGTGTTTCATTACAATGGGCTGATTGCTGTGCTGTTTTTGCTGGAGGATGAAGTGATTAAGCCCTTCTCTCATGTCATGGACGCGCTACACACCGCCCGGCAGACGGTGCAAAGGTTCCTGGATTGCATGGTTGCCATTGGTGTCAGCAACCCATGCTGGCAATTGCAGCAGTTGCATCATGCCAGCCAGCAAGCGGCATCCGCCCTGGACCAGTCGGCGTTAATGGAGGAGGGTCAGGTGTTGTCCATTGCCGATGTTGAGCCAGGCAGTACCAGCCAGCTGACCGCAGACGAAATCACACTGCGGGCCTTATCCAACAGCATCAAGCTATGCAGCACAGAAGATGCACAGGAGATCATTCGGCAATTGATGGAGAAGGCCCGCACGTCCAAGGCGGCATTTCGGGACTACCAGGTTTTCCTGATGGAGGTGTTCCTGGCCATTGTCCGCACAGGCAGGGACATGGAGGTGGAATGGCAGGATCCCAAGGATAAGCTTTCCCTGGAAAGCATATTGCAAAGCCGTGACCTGGATCATGCGGAAAATATGTTATGTGCCCTGTGCCGCCGCTTGACTGGCTCTATTCGCGATACCAGGTTGGAATCTGGCAAGCTGCTGATTCAAAATGCGGTGGATTACATTACCGAACGTTTCCATATGAGCGATATGTCCCTGGAAAAAATCTGCCATCACCTGCATATCAGCACTGCCTATTTCAGCACCCTGTTCAAACGAGAAACAAAAAAGACGTTTCACCAATACCTGACAGAGCTTCGGATGGACAAAGCCATGACCTTACTTACCGGCAGTGACCTAAAAACCGCTGATATTGCCATGCAGGTAGGTCTTGGCGACCCCAGCTATTTTAGCTATTCCTTTAAAAAACACTTTGGCATATCCCCCTCCCAGGCCCGAAAAACCCCCAGGGAGGAAAGGGCATGAGGTGGCGAAGCCGCGCAAAAACCGAGGGCAACAGCCTTCAAATGGTCGTAACCGCCTTTTTTATTGTCGGCATGATCCTGCTTATGTTGTTTGTCAGTGTTAGTCTGGGGACGCGGCTTTCCCACCTGCTAGAGGAAAACGCGATGTCCCGCACACGGCAGACGGTGGACCAGGGCAACGCCAGCCTTGGGGTCTACGTCAGCGGTATGCTGGAAACCATGGACTATTTGGGGAGCCTGGTGGCGATGTCGCCTGATGTATCTGATGGGGAATTGAAAAATGACATGGCCTTTTTACAAAAAAGCCGCAAGGATGTGGCAGCCATGGCGTTATTTTCACCTGAAGGCGAGCTGCTCACGGGAACGGCCGGGGAGCTAGCTAAGCCAGCATGGGAAGTAATGGGCTACAGCTGGTTCCAAAAACCCAAACAGTCGGGCACCAAGACGGTTTTCTTTTCCTCGCCCTATGTGCAAAACATATTTGCCGGACAGTATGCCTGGATTATCACCTTAAGCAGGACCGTGGAATACAAGCGGAACGGACAGCGGGAAACCGGCGTATTGATGGCGGACTTTGCCTTCAGCGCCATCTCCGGCCTGTGCGAGAATATCAGCCTGGGTGAAAGCGGCTATGTCTATCTGGTGGATACGGAAACGGAAATCGTATATCACCCCCAGCAGCAATTGATTTATGCAGGCCTTAAGACTGAAAACCTGGCCGCCGTTCGGGAGCAGGTATTTGGAAGGTGCCGGGATACGCTGGAGGGCCGGGAGAGGCTGCTGACCATTACCACGGTGGATTACACCCGCTGGCGCATGGTGGGCGTTGCGTACCTGGACGAAATCCTCTCCATACAGCCAGAGCTTATTCGGGTTACCATTACCATACTCATTGCCGGGGCGCTGCTGGCTGTGGTGATAGCCATTTTATCTGCGGTGCACGTTTCCACCCCCATCATACAGCTGGAAAAGATCATGGCCAGGGTGGAGGCAGGTACAATGGATGTATGCATCCATGAACAGGGCTTTGCGGAAATCAGGTCCTTAAGCCGTACCTTCAACCACATGCTGTCCCGTATCCGCAAGCTCATGGAGCAGATTGTGCATGAGCAGGAAACAAAGCGCTTGCATGAGCTAAATGCATTGCAGGCCCAGATCAACCCCCATTTTTTGTACAACACACTGGACTCCATTGTTTGGATGCAGGAGAGGGGCAAAAGCCAGGAGGCCATCGTCATGGTTACGGCGCTGGCGCGGCTGTTTCGCATATCCATCAGCAAGGGCCGAAACATCATTACCGTTCGGGAAGAGCTGGAGCATGTACGCAATTATCTGATCATACAGAAGATGCGCTTTAAAAATAAATTCGATTACACCATTACCGCACAGGAGGAAACACTGGACCTGCGCACCATCAAGCTGATTGTGCAACCCATTGTGGAAAACGCCATCGCCCACGGGCTGGAGGAGTATTCGGTGGATAAGGGGCTGGTGGAGATCAGCGCATATCTTCAAGACGATATGCTGATCTTTCGGGTTAAGGACAATGGCGCGGGCATGGCCCCTAAGCAGGTGGAAAACATATTGACCACGCCTGCAGGCCGGTCAGGCATCGGGGTAAAAAACGTCCATGAACGCATACAGCTGACCTTCGGCAAGGAATACGGCCTTGTCATTAGCAGCGCCCTGGATGAAGGCACCCAGGTACTGCTGCGCCTGCCGGGCAGACAGGAGGAGATGGAATGAAAAAGCATGTCATTGTCTCTATACTGTGTGTTGCCCTGGCAGTGCTGATCTTGATCTGGGGCCTGACGCCGATGACCAGTACACGTAAGCAGTCAACGGGCGGAACGGTGGCCCTTTTGCTGGATACGGACATTGGCGCTGGCGCCCTTCAAATGAAACAGGGAGCCAAGCAGGCGGCCAAGGAGCAGAAGGTGGAGCTTTTGACTGCAACGGCAGACTATTCCGCCAACGCAGCCCAAAGTCAGGCAGAACTGATGATGCAGCTGCTAAATCGGGATGTTCGGGCGCTTTTGCTGGTGCCGGTGCAGGGGGCCGATTTAAGCGAAGCCATGATGGAGGCAGAGCGGCGAAAGGTGCCTGTGCTGACTCTTTCGGAGGCCCCTCAATTAAGCGGTGCCGCATGCAACATCAGCGCTGACCATGTAAAGGCTGGGACCCTGGCGGCACAAGCACTGCTTGAGCGCATCAAGGAGCCAGGCCGTGCGCTTTTGGTTGTGGGTGATGCGGCGGATGATGCAGCTGCCTTACGACGAAAGGGAGCCATGCAGGTACTGGAAGGCCAGCAGGATTTTCAAGTAGTGCTGGAAACGGTTTTGGAAGGCAAATCCCCTGAAAATGTTTTGTCCATTCTGGAAAAGCACCCCCAGATCAACTGTATTTTGGTGCTTACCGGCGGGGCGACAGAAACCTGTGCCCTGGCCATGGGCCGACACATGATGGACATGCCGCTGGTGGGGCTTGATTGCGGCCAAAATAGAAACCTCTACCTGGAAAACGGCCAGGTGGATGCCATGGTGCTGGGCATGCCCTTTGCCATGGGGTATCTGGGCGTTCAGTTTGCTATGCAGGCATTGGAAGGAAAGGATTTCCCCCACCGCTACTATACTGAAAGCCGTGTTATCGACAGGGAAAACATGTACCTGCCAGAAAACCAGAAACTAGCTTTTCCATTGCTGCAATGATACAATTGCAGTACATAAATTAGGGGAGGCTATGACATGTCTTACACGGTAAAACCCCTGAGCCCTGATCTGGCTAAGACCTTTGTTGACTACATCGGCAGGCTCGATTTTCACCATGCCCCCCACTGGTCAACATGCTACTGCCGCTACTTTTATACCGATTGCAGCCATGAGCAGTGGTTTGAACGTACCGGAGAACAAAATGCCGCCGAAGCCCTGGAAATGATTGAAGAGGGAAACATGAACGGTTATCTGGCCTTTGATGGGGATACCTGCATTGGCTGGTGCTGCGCAGATGACGCCAAGGCCTATGTTCGCTTGAAGGAAGAGATGCGGCCTATCATCCAGGGAAAAAAAGCAGGCGCTGTCCTATGCTACGTCATCCATCCCGATTACCGAGGCCAGGGCGTAGCCAGGCTGCTGCTGCGCTGCGCAGTGGAAGCGTTCAAGCAAAAAGGGTATGACATCCTACTGGCTCAGCCTGTGGATTTGAAAAGCGATTTGGAAAAGCGCTTTAACGGAACGCTGAAAATGTATCAAGAGCAGGGCTTTACAACCATCCAGCAGCACGGTGACCTGAGTGTGATGATGCTGGATTTGAAAGCATGACACAGGCCATGATCCCCTTTGATGCAGCCATTATTGGCCTAGGCCCTGCCGGTGCCACACTTGCACGGCTGCTATCTTCGAAACTGAATCTATTTGCATTAGACGGCACGACGCAAAAAGGCGAAAAGCCTTGCGGCGGCTTACTGGCACCCGATGCGCAGAAGGCGTTGGCCAGCCTTGGTTTAACGCTTCCCAATGAAGTGTTGGCTTCCCCCCAGATATTCAGTGTAAAAACCATCGGCATCGAAAAAAGTCGTATTCGTTATTACCCACGTTCTTACATAAACCTTCATCGGCATACATTTGACCGGTGGCTTGTTTCCCTGATTCCAGACAGTGTGACAATAGCAGATGGCATCTGCCGGGCTGTATGGCAGGAAAACGATCTTTATCATGTCGCCTATACCTTGCCAGATGGGTGCCAGCGGGAGATTACAGCTCGGTATCTCATTGGGGCAGATGGAGCCAATTCCATCATCCGGCGCACTTTTTTCAAGCACCAAAAAATGCAAAGCTATGTTGCCATTCAGCAGTGGTTCCACCAGGTCGAAGGCAATCCTTTTTATTCCTGTGTGTTTGACAAAAGCAAAGACAGCCTCTGCTCCTGGTCCATATCCAAAGACCATGCCCTGGTATTTGGCGGCGCATATCAAGCAAAGAACTGCCGGGGGACCTTTGAAAGGCAAAAGCGTGCGCTTCATGGGTTTGGTTTTTCTTTTAATGAGGCCTATAAAACGGAAGGCTGCCTGGTGCTTAAACCCAAAGCCTTGGAGCGCTTTTGCTTGGGCCGGGACAATGTATTTCTTTTGGGGGAAGCAGCCGGTTTTATCAGCCCCAGTTCCCTGGAAGGCATCAGCTGGGCCATGAACAGCGCCATCTGCTTATCCAAAGCATTGAAAAGCCGCATGCAGAATAAGCATGCAGCCTACCGCCGGGAAACCAGAAGTCTGAGGTTGAAACGGTTTTTCAAAGCGATGAAATGTCCCTTTTTGTATAATTCCCTGCTGCGATTTTTCGTAATGGCAAGCGGTATTCAATCCATTGATCTGTTGGAAGCTGCCTCAGGGGAAACAACCTTGCCCGTCATGACCCGGGAGGTGTGAAGATGGATGCTTTTTCACAGGCGTTCCGCGACTTTATGGTAAACAGCGGCGCATCCCTGTGCGGCTTTGGGGATTTGCAAAGCATGACAGATGGTGATTTACGCTATGGTGTTTCTGTTGCCATTGCATTGCCTGTTGAAATAGTACAGTCCATTGAAAACGGCCCCAGCCGCATGTATTTTGACGCATACCATAGCATCAGCCAAAGGCTGGACAGCATTGTAACGGCAGGAGCCGACCATCTTTTGTCAAAAGGGTATCATGCTCATGCCCAGACACGGGCCAATGTCGTGGAAACGCCTGGGTATCGCACCGTGCTTCCCCACAAGACCGTGGCTACCAGGGCTGGCCTTGGCTGGATTGGTAAAAGCGCGCTGCTGGTAACCCCGGAATTTGGCCCGGCTGTGCGAATCTCTTCCCTGCTTACCAATGCGCCCCTGGAAACGGCGCTGCCCATCAACCACTCCAAATGCGGCAGCTGCACCGCCTGCAGGGACCACTGCCCCGGCAAGGCCATCAGCGGAAAGCAGTGGGATGTCAACATGGATAGAGACGCGTTTTTTCATGCGGATGATTGCCGCAAGGCGGCAAGAGCTCTTTCGGCTAAACAACTGAATGAAGAAGTTTCCCTATGCGGCAAGTGCATAGCGGTTTGCCCGTTTACAAAGCGGTATATGAAAAATTATGTTTCCAATATGTTGTAAATGCAACAGAACCATACATGGAATCCAGGTATACTGAGTACAGAAAGATGCCTAGGAGGGAACTGTATGGGTAAGAAACTAACGGATAGGGTAACCTGGGTGGGCAAGGTGGATTGGGAACTAAAGACCTTCCACGGCGAGGAGTATTCCACTTATCAAGGTTCCTCCTACAACTCCTACCTGGTTCAGGACGAGAAAACCGCTCTCATTGATACTGTATGGCAGCCTTTTGACAAGGAGTTTGTCACCCGATTACATCAAGAGATTGATTTGAATAAGATCGACTATATCGTGATCAACCATGGCGAAATCGACCACAGCGGCGCACTGCCGGAACTGATGCGGGCTATACCTGACAAACCCATCTATTGCACCCATAACGCCATCAAATCGTTGAAGGGCCATTATCATCAGGTTTGGAATTTGATACCCGTGAAAACGGGGGACACCCTGTCTTTGGGGGTTGTTTCCCTGGTGTTTGTGGAAGCGCCCATGCTCCATTGGCCAGACTCCATGTTTTGTTATTTAACCGGTGAAAACATTCTTTTTTCCAATGATGCTTTTGGGCAGCACTATGCCACCGAATCGCTATACAACGACATGGTAGATAATGCAGCGCTGTACAACCAGGCCATCAAGTATTATGCCAACATCCTTACCCCCTTCTCCCCCCTGGTCAGCAAAAAAATTCAGGAAGTAGTAAGTTTATCCTTGCCAGTGGATATGATTTGCCCCAGCCACGGTGTGATCTGGAAAGACAATCCCACCCAGATCGTGGAGCAGTATTTGAAATGGGCAGATAGTTATCAAGAAAATCAGGTCACCATCCTTTACGATACCATGTGGAATGCCACTCGGAAAATGGCAGAAGCCATCGGCGAGGGCATCCGGGCTGCCGATGCAACTGTAACAGTTAAGCTGATGCACACAGCCAAGGAAGACAAAAACGATATCATCACCCAGGTGTTCCGGTCCAAAGCCATCCTCCTGGGTTCCTCCACCATCAACGGCGGTTATCTGTCATCCCTGGGCGGACTGCTGGAAATGATGCGTGGCCTGAAGTTTAAAAACAAGCGGGCGGCTGCCTTTGGCAGCTACGGATGGAGCGGCGAATCGGTTCAAATGCTATCCAAGGGTTTGACAGAGGCGGGATTCTCTTTGTTCAACGACGGGCTGAGAATGCTTTGGGTACCGGATGAGCAAGCTCTTCAGGCCTGCTTTGCGTATGGGAAAGAGATAGGCAGTAAGCTAACATAAGCAATTGGGACACTTAATCAGGAAGGATGCCCGTGAAAGGGCATCCTTCTTGTTGACTATCCAAAAACTCTTTGGGAGGTATTGGAGGGCCAAAGCTATCCTTCTTGTTGATATACAATGAAAATACATCCCCAAGGCCCTTGTCATAAGCACCATTAAATGGTGTATAATGGGATATCAAATCACGCAAAGGGGGATGGCCTTTGATACTGTCAGGCAAGGAGATACAAAAGCGGCTGGGCAAGGAAATTATCATCGAGCCCTTTTTGGAAAGCAGGCTTAATCCCAACAGCTACAACCTGACGCTGCATAATACGCTGCTCACCTATGACAACAACGTGCTGGACATGAAAAAGCCCAACACAGCCAGCGAGCTGATCATACCGGAAAGTGGCCTGATGCTCACCCCAGGCAAGCTGTATCTTGGCCGTACCAATGAATTTACGAAAACCGAAAAATATGTGCCCATGCTGGAGGGCCGATCCTCCATCGGCCGGCTGGGACTTTTTATTCACGTTACCGCCGGCTTTGGGGACGTGGGCTTTGCAGGCTTTTGGACCCTGGAAATGTTCTGCGTGCAACCCATCATCATATATCCAGGGGTGGAAGTCTGCCAAATTTACTACCATACTGTGGAAGGCGATTACGTGCCCTATCAAAGCGGCAAGTATCAAAACAACACCGGCATACAACCCAGCCTTTTGTATAAGGATTTTGAAAAGCATCAAAAGTAAGCAACGGAGGTTTTGGGTATGAAGGTATTGATGGTCAATGGCAGCCCCAACAAAAGCGGATGCACCTATACCGCCCTTTGCGAGGTGGAAAAGATACTGATGAGCGAAGGTATACAGACGGAGATCGTGCATATCGGCAGCAAACCCATCCAAGGTTGCACCGCTTGCGGCCATTGCTATACCGGCCCAGACCGCTGCGTGTTTGATGATGATTTGGTGAATCGCATACTGGAAAAAGGCGAGGAGGCTGATGCATTCATCTTTGGATCGCCGGTGTACTATGCCTCCGCCAACGGCGCCATGATCGCATTGATGGACCGGCTGTTTTACGCTGGAAATTGCTTTGCCTACAAGCCTGCTGCCTGTGTGGTATCGGCCCGCCGGGCAGGCACTACCGCCGCCCTTGACCAGATGCTCAAGTATTTGACCATCTCCAACATGATGGTGGTAGGCTCCCAATACTGGGCCATGGTCCACGGAAGCACGCCTGCGCAAGTGCAGCAGGACCTGGAAGGCATGCAGGTGATGCGCACCCTGGGCAAAAATATGGCCTGGCTGTTAAAATCCATTGAGGCAGGTAAGCAGGCCGGGATCGCGCTGCC
>JAEYQQ010000037.1 GCA_023409955.1 Bacillota bacterium
AATGGAAATGGTGCGATTGACATTAATGCCCATCAAGTATGAGGCGTTTTTATCCTCGGAAACCGCCCGCATGGCCTGACCAATCTTTGTATATTTGGCAAACAGGTACAAAGTCACCATCACTGCGATGCCGATGCAAATGGTCAATACTGTATTGGCGTCCAATGAAAAGAGCACAGGCGGTTCATCCAAGCCTTCCGCAGAGCCAAGGAAGCGGATAGGGGAAAGACTGAAAATCGTCTTTACCTGCTTGGGGTTTGCGCCAAATAATGCCTGCGCCAAATTTTCCAGAAAAAGACTCATGGCGATGGCTGTAATGAGGGTTGACATTTTTGTGCCCCGGGCCCTCACAGGGCTGTATGCCAACTTTTCCACCAGTACACCTACCACAGCGCAGACAATAACCGCAGCCACAACGGCCAGCCAGGCGGGCATGCCAATGGAAATCAACAGGGGCACGGTAAATACCAGGGTGTAGCCCCCCACCATGATAAAGTCACCGTGGGCGAAGTTGATCAGCCGGATGATTCCATAGACCATGGTATAGCCCAGCGCCACCAGAGCGTAAATGCTGCCCACACGCAGGCCGTTGATGATCTGTTGGATGAACAGCGTCAGCCCATCCATGCATGACATCTTCCTCTCTTGGAAAAAATTTTGATTAGATAATGTCACAATATCTAAAAAGACAAAAGCGGGGCGGACTTGAAGGTCCGCCCCTTGCCCGAAGCGCTGCAGATGTTTTCCATTTGCATCATCCGGTCCGTCGGGCGATTTATGGTTTCTTAAATGTTCTTGTAATACTTCGCAGTGCCATCAACCAGCTCGATGACGGGAGCAGCCTTGGCAGGGGTGCCGGTCTCATCCAGTGTGAAGGAGCCAGTAACGCCTTCAAAGCTCATGCCGGTCATGGCTTCGATGATCTTGGCGGTTTCGTCTGTGCCTGCTGTTTCAATGGCTTGCTTGAGCATGTATACGGAATCATAAGCCAATGCAGCCAAAGCGGTTAGGGTCTCAGCACCAAAGGTCTCGGTGTAGCCCTTGACGAAGTTCTGCACTTTTTCTGAAGGATCATCAGGGGCGTAGTGGTTTACAAAGTAGCTCTTGTTGTACAGGCTCTTGTCCTCCACCATGTTGCTGATGGTGCCGTCCCAGCCGTCAGCACCGGCAAAGTATCCGGTAAAGCCGGCTGCGCGTGCCTGGGGTACGATGTAGGGGCCGACAGAGTCAAAATAGTAAGGCGCAAAGATCAATTCGGCGCCGGAGGCGACGATGTTGGTCAGCTGGGTGGTATAATCGGTATCAGTGGTGGTAGAGGAGCTTTCGGTGGCTACGATTTCTAGGCCCAAGCCTTCACTGGCAGCCTTAAAGGATTCATACAGGCCGGCGGAATAGGCATCGCCGGAAGCATACAGCACGGCAACCTTTTTCACACCAAGATCCACAGCCAGCTTGGCAGCCACTTCACCCTGGAAGGAGTCGCGGTAGCAGGCGCGGAATACGCTGGTATAACCTTCTGTAATGGTGTCGGCAGTGGCGGTGGCGGTCAGAAGTAGCATGCCTTCCGAATCAGCCAGCGCAGCCAGGCCGGAGGTAACACCGGAAGTTACGGAGCCGATCACAGCGGAAACACCGTCAGAAAGCAGCTTGTTAAAAGAATTGGCGCCTTCGGTGGAGTCGCCCTTGTCATCCATATAGGTGATTTCCAACGGGCGGCCCAGCACGCCGCCTGCAGCGTTAATCTCCTCCACAGCCAGTTTGATGCCATTGGTGACAGAGATGCCGTATGTTGCCAAAGAGCCGGTGACAGGAGCGATGGCACCTACAGATATGGGCTTGGGTGCTTCAGCCAGGGCCGGCAGGCAGAGGGTTGTCAGAACCAGTACCAACGCGGCGATCAAGGACAGCATTTTCTTCATCAGGTTATTCCTCCCTTTATATGATTTCCGGGTTTGGGGGTGAGCCTTTGGTCAACCAAAAGCAATAGATGTGATGTGTTCTGCCATTCTTCCGTGCTCCATTGCTTGTGGTACATTATAGCGCTAGCATATGGGCATGTCAACAATTTATGAATGATGAGCGACTTAATTATTCATATTTGGGGTGTTTATCTATGATAAATAAGAAGAAAATGCATCAAAAAAACATAATTATCCTTTCGCGATTGATTTAATAAAAAAGATCCTGTGGTTTGTTAATGAAAATACCAGAGATTAAAAAGCTGTGCTATTCGTATCAGCGTATGCACATGTCAAGGTAGAATGATCCTTGGGACTTGCCTCTGTTTTTACAATTCCGTCTATACAGACGGGCAGTCATGGGGTAAAATAGAATAGGATATTTGTAAGAATTGAGCGTCCACCGGTGGTATATCCGGTTGCAATAATATATAAGGAGCCACTATGATTAAAACCGTAAAATATCTTTTCGCTTTCCTGATATCCGCCATGCTGATCATCTCCCTTCCGACTGCTATGGCGTCAGAAACAGATGTAGGCGGACTTACCATGGAGGAGCTGGATGCTTGGGCAGGGAAAATCCTTGAGCAGGCGTTAAACAGCCAACCGGTCAGCCAGACAGGGCTTGGGCAGAAATCTGAGGATGGCTATGCCCATGTCTTCGATTTTGCTACATTGTATACTGACGCACCGGAACTAACCCGGGACAGTGTGGTGAACGCCATTACCGTAAATGAGCTGAATGAGGACTTTGTAAGAGACATCTCCATGTTCGACTCACAGCAGACACTGCTTTCCGCCTATGTGAATGAAAATCCAACGCTGCTTGGCGACCGGGATTTTGCAGTGCTGTATTTGTCTGACAACCTGCCAGAAGAAGTGCTCTGGGGCCGAGTGCACCGGGACGGTCAACGGATTTTGTCTGTCCAGTATGCTGTTCACCAACAGGTACCGGGCAGCGAAGGGGAATATACGGACAGCGGAATTTTATACAGCCTGGATAATGGATATGTCATCGGTATACGCGTTTATGGACTTTCAGCCAGCATTGACCTGGAAGAAACGCTGAAGATTGCTGATGAGGTGGCTTCCCAGCAACAGGAGGAGTCATACTTTGCATATCCCCAAAGCATCATTGGCACGGACCTGGACCCCTTTGAAAGAGAAGACCTCTTCTTTTCCGGCCTGGATTATTTCAGCCTTACGCCCCAGGATGCCATCGATACCCTTGGTGCCTTTGATACAGAAACCTGGCTGGAAGACGATACAGGGGACTGGATGCGCATTATGCAGTGGCCTGTAGCGGAGATCACTTTTGCCTATGATAAAAATAAAAACTTCAAGCGTACGGATACGTTGGCATTGTTTGAGGAAGGTCTGGAAGGCCCCAGGGGTGTTATGGTAGGGGATTCATTATCCAGTGTGATGATGCGATATCGCCATGGGGAAGGCGAGTATGACGGAGAGTCATCGGAAATCCTGTATGGAGACGGCCAGATACCGCCATTTGGCCGGGCTGAATATGCGGACTCCACCGTGACGCTACATTACGCATTCCCAGTAAGCGGTATAGATGGTATTGAGAATGTGACAATGTATATGATGTTTGTTGATACGTATCTGTCGGAGCTGCTGATTTATCCCTGGTGACTATGGTATGCCATGGACAAGCTCCCGCTTGATATATCTATAGGAAGGGAGACAGCCGGATGAAGATTGACCTTACCTGCCCGGTGGAACTGTGGCGGTATCAATTGCCAACAAAAGAGGACGATATCTGCCGACTATTAATGTACAACCTGTCGGATAAAGATGTCACCAGCATACAGGTAACACTGGCTGGATATGATGCCCAGGGTGAAGTGATCTCCAGGCAGGTGGAACGTCTGCAAGGGATCGCTGGAGGCAGCAAATCCACCTTTGAGATAGGTATTGCCATGGAAGGCGGAGCGGAAGCCGCCGGCATGGAGCTGGTTATTGAAAAAGTATGGTTTGATGATAATACCATCTGGCGGCGCGGCAATGCCCACCTGTCAGAATATATTCCCAACACGCTGCCCAACAACCGCAGGCTGGAAATGCTGCGTTTTGTTGCCGGTCCGGATGCGGTTGGCTATCCTCAGGACCAGGGAGCACTATGGCTTTGCATATGTGGCCGGGCCAATGCCGCCAGCGAATCATATTGCCGAAGGTGCCAGCGGGAAAAGCTGACGGTATTTGAACAATATAATCAAAATGCCATTGAGGAAATGGTTGAAAATCGTGAAAAGGAACTGGATCAAATTGCCCATAAGGCCAGGGTCCAGGCCTCTCAGCAGCAGTTGGAGCGGGAGGCGCGTATAAAGCGGAAAAAGCGCCGGCAACGCAGGGCTGTCCTTGCCGTAACACTGTCTGTGTTGATCGTGGGCGGCACATATGGCATTTACTTTCACGGCATACCCTACTATAACTATTACAGGGCTGCTCAACTTCTAAAAAGCGGGCTGTATTCGGAAGCCAAAGCTGCGTTTTCCAGCATGTCAGGCTATATGAATGCGGATGAGCTGGCGATGGAAACCGATTACCGCCAGGCGAAAAGTAATCTTGGGATCGGAACGGAAGCCTCTCTTATCAATGCGCAGCAGTTATTTGAGAATCTGGGAGACTATGAGGATTCCATCCAGCTGGCCAGGGAAGCGAAATATGCCCGGGCGGAAAAATTGCTGCAGTCCGGAAGGTATGACGAGGCAGATGCTCTGTTTGGTGAAATATCCGATTATTCCAATGCCAGAGCCAGGCAGCAGGATGCACGATTTCAAAAAGCAAGTGCATTGAAGGAAAGCGGGGAGTATGCTGCTGCAAGGGAGATCTTTTTGCAGCTGACAGGCTATCCGGAAGCGGAGAAGATGGCTATGGAATGCCTGTATCTCCCTGGTGTAACTACACTGCAAAACGCTGAGTATGATATGGCCATCGAGCTGTTAAAGCAGGCTGTTGGTTATCGGGATGCAGAGCAAAAGCTTCAGGAGGCATACTATGCCAAAGGGGAAGCGCTCATGGGGACCGGTGACTATGTGAAGGCTGGAGAATTCTATTTGCTGGCCGGCACGTACCGTGACGCGGAAAGAAAAGCGGCAGAATGCATTTATGAGCCGGCCAAGGCGGAGATGAATGCCGGCAATTATGGCAAGGCGGCGGAAATGTTCTTGAAGATTCCTGGTTATTCTGACGCCAGGGAGCTTGCTTCTTTTTGCATCTACCAAGTGGGTGAGCGGGCCCTATCAGATAAAGAATATGCAAAGGCCCGGGAATTGTTTCTGCAGATTCCAAGCTACCAGGATGCTATGGAAAAGGCCGATGAAGCGATTTATCTGCCCGCCGTTGCATTGGTGAAGCAAAACAATTATGAAGAAGCGCTTGCTGAGTTTGGCAAGATTCCAGGATACAAGGACGTTGAGGTTCAGATACAGGGGGTTAAGTACAAGCAGGCATCCGCCCATATGGCCGCCGGTCAGTATGACAGCGCCATCGCCATCTACCAAGAGCTTGGCGATTATTCAGACAGCTCCACACGTATCAAGGATGCGCTGTATATGACTGCTGGGCAGCTGCTCGCAGCTGGAAATTATACAGCGGCCATCGAGCAGTATTCGTCACTGGAAGGTTATAGTGATTCTGCTGAGAAAATAAAGGAAGCCAAGTACCAACTGGCGCTGGGTCATATGGATCAGGCTGAGTACGATCAGGCCATTATTCTTTTATCCTCCCTTGGCAAGTACAAGGATGCGCAGGATAAGTTAAGCGCCTGCAGCTATGCCCAGGGCAAGAATCTGCTAAGTGCGGGGGAACTCGAAAAGGCAGCCGCTATCTTCAAAGAACTGGGGAAGTATGAGGATGCCCAAACGCTGTACATGCAGAGCAATTATGAAGTGGCAGTAAGAACCAGGGACGCCGGAGAACTGGCCTTGGCCGGAAGACTGTTTGCGCAGGTTGCAGGCTATCAGGATGCCGCTGAGCAAAGTGAAGCCAGCTTTGACAGCTATTATGCCAAGGTCCATGCAGAAGCAGAGGCTGCCATGCGTGCCTCGAATTATCAAGCTGTAGTAGAGATTCTCAAACAAGTGGAGCTTACAGATCTGCCACAGAAATACGAGTCACTGGGCGATATGTACAATCAAGCCAATTATAACTACGCTAATGAATTGTATCATCAGGGTAAAGCATACGAGGCATTGCCCTATTACAGGAACATTCCTGATTATAAGGACGTGACCTCAAAGAAACTGAACCGCAACTGTTATAAGGTGCTAGGCAAATGGAAATCCAATTCCGGTATTGAGATGCACTTTCGTGAAGATGGCACCTGTACCATTGATGGCGAGGAGCTGTTCTTCAATGTCAGCAGCTACTCCATGGAAACCGGAGTTACCAGTGAAAGGTTGACGCTGACGCATAAGGTGACTTCCGTCGATCAAAAAAACCTCACCATCAGGGATATCCGCAATGGGCGAAATGTGATCATCAAGCTGACTAAGGTACAGTAATGAAATACACTTACTAACACCGTATGGGAAGTGAAGCCATGCAGCTGATGCCAAATCATCCAAACAAGGATTCAAAAGGGAGAGGCTCTCGTATACCAGGTCCAGGGGCTGCGCCTCTGGGCCTGGTCAGTACCAAGCATGTGGGTGTGCTGGACGGCGTCCGGGTGCTTTGCGTATTCCTTGTGGCATGGTTTCATGTGTGGCAGCAAAGCTGGCTGACGCCAACACTGCATTGGTTTGGTCATTCAATAAGCTTAGATTTTGTGGTGCGCAGCGGCTATATTTTTGTAGATGGATTAATTTTGCTAAGCGGCTTCTTGCTGTTTCTGCCTTATGCTCGGCATAAGGTAGAGGGGGAGAAGCTGCCCTCCATACGGGATTTTTATGTGAAGCGTGTGATGCGCATTGTGCCTTCTTATTACTTCTGTATTTTTGTTATACTGCTGTTTATTGCACTGCCTCAAAACAAGTACAGCTCAGCCGGTGCAATGATCAAAGATGTGCTGATGCACATGACATTTACTCATACGCTGAGCTCGGCCACCTATCTGCAAACACCGCTGAACGGTGCACTGTGGACGCTGGGGGTAGAAGCTCATGCCTACCTGGTCTTTCCTTTGCTGGCTCGGGGCTTTGTGAAAAAGCCATTCTTGACTGCCTTGCTGATGATGGGCGGCTGCTTTATATACAGAGGGCTGGTGCAGGCATACGTAGCGGATACATCCATGTGGTTCAATCAGTTCCCAGCTTTTTTGGATGTGTATGCATTGGGGATGTTGGCTTCCTGGGCCTATGTGGCATTGGCAAGCAAGCTGCCCAAGCCCGGTGTGTGGATCAATCTTGCCGCCACGCTCATTGCCTGCGGCGCATGCTATGCTGTCGTTTTACTGATGAAAGCCCAGGCAGCGTCCAATGGGTATGAAGCCATACGTCGCTCCCAAATGAACCAGCGGTTTTTCCTTGCGCTGGCAATGTCTGCTTTTATGCTAGGGATTGGTTTTACCTTCCGGAGAATACGGCTTTTGTTTAGCAACCGGATATTGAAGTTTCTCTCTATGATCTCCTTCAACTACTACATATGGCATCAGCTGTTGGCGGTGTGGCTTAAGCAATGGCGTATTCCGCCCTATATAAACCCACAGCCCTATATGGCTGGAGAGCAGCCCTGGCAGATTTTATATACTCTTATTTGTTTTGCACTTGCCCTTTTGCTGGCATCGGCGCTGACCTATGGGCTGGAAAAGCCTGCGGCTGCGCTTATCCATAAACTACTTCATAGGAGGCCGAAGATACATGAGAGACCCGCGGATGATACAATTAGCGCATAATTTGGTGAACTATTCATGTCATGTGGAAAAAGGGGAGCGTGTGCTCATTGAGGCCACCGGCGTGCCCGAGGAATTTACTGCAGCTTTGGTGGAAAAGGTGTACGAAGCAGGCGGTATTCCACTGGTTGTTTTGCATGCCCCCAAGGTGGAGCGTGCCCTGTACATGGGCTATACACAGGAGCAGCTGGAGCTGATGGCCAAGTATGATAGCTTGCGTATGAAGGATTGTCAGGCCTATATCGGTGTGCGGGCTGGGGATAACAGCTTTGAATACAGCGATGTACCTGGTGTCAACATGACCTTGTTTGGCAAGCATTATTCCAAGCAGGTGCATTCCAATATCCGTGTGCCACAGACCAAATGGGTAGTGCTTCGCTATCCGCTGCCCAGCATGGCCCAGCAGGCCAATATGAGCACGGAAGCCTTTGAAGATCATTTTTTCAATGTATGCAACTTGGATTATGGCAAAATGAGCCGGGCCATGGATCACTTGGTTCAGCGTATGGAAAAGACGGACAAGGTGCATATTGTTGGTGAAGGCACAGATTTGACCTTCTCCATCAAAGGCCAGCCTGCCATCAAGTGTGCGGGTGAATTAAACATTCCCGATGGTGAGGTATTTTCTGCCCCGCTGCGGGAATCTGTAAATGGTGTACTGACCTACAATACCCCAAGCCTGTACCATGGCCGCACCTATGAAAACGTTCGCTTGGTATTTAAAGATGGCAAGATCATTGAGGCTACCGGAAATGATACCAAGCGTTTGAATGAAATTTTTGATACGGATGAGGGTGCCCGATACATCGGTGAATTTGCTATTGGTGTCAACCCCTACATTACCTCCGCCATCAAGGATACACTGTTTGATGAAAAGATCGCAGGTTCCTTCCACTTTACCCCCGGCAACTGCTATGATGAGTGCCCCAACGGCAACAAGAGCGCTGTCCACTGGGACCTGGTGTGCATTCAGACACCGGAATATGGCGGCGGTGAAATGTACTTTGATGGGGAGCTTGTACGCAAGGACGGGTTGTTTGTGGTGGAAGATTTAATCTGCTTGAATCCGGATGCGCTCAAGTAGGGTTTCATCATCTTGTTCAAAATTCGTTGTTTTGCTCTTGAAAAGCTTTGAAGGTCCAGGACAAGCGGATGCCCCTGGTGGCACCTGTAGGGGTGAAACACCATCCAAAATTGCTTTTTGAGAATAATTTAACAATGTTTAATGAAAAAGCCTTGAAAAGCATGGTTTTGCTCTTGCAAAAACAGGGAAAATTCTGTACAATCTTGGGTGGGGCCAAGCATGATATAGGAGGGAAAACAATGTCTGTAAAAGTTGGTATCAACGGATTTGGCCGTATTGGCCGTTTGGTTTTCCGCATTGCACTGGAAACTGAAAAAGTGGATGTTGTAGCGGTTAACGATCCGTTCATTGATCTGGATTACATGGCATATATGCTCCGTTATGACACGGTTCATGGCCAGTTCAAAGGCGATATCGCCGTTTGCCATGACAGCAAAAGCCTGATCGTTAACGGCAAGACCATCAAAGTCTATGCCTTCAAAGATCCCAAAGAAATTCCGTGGAAGGAAACCGGTGCTGAGTATATTGCCGAAGCAACTGGCGTTTTCACCGCTAGTGACACGGCCAATGCTCACCTTGTGGGCGGCGCCAAGAAGGTTGTTATCACCGCTCCCGCCAAGGACAAGGAAACCCCCATGTTTGTTATGGGCGTCAACAACGATAAGTACACCAAGGACATGGTTGTTGTTTCCAATGCATCCTGCACCACCAACTGCTTGGCTCCTTTGGCCAAGGTTATCAATGACAAGTATGGCATCGCCGATGGCCTTATGACCACCGTGCACGCCACCACTGCCACCCAGAAGACCGTTGACGGCCCCTCCAGCAAAGACTGGCGCGGTGGCCGCGGTGCGGCTTTCAACATCATTCCCTCCTCCACTGGCGCTGCCAAGGCCGTAGGTGTGGTTATCCCCGAGCTCAAAGGCAAGCTCACCGGTATGTCCTTCCGTGTGCCCACCGCTGACGTGTCTGTGGTAGACCTGACTGTAAACCTCAAGACCCCCGCCACCATGGACGAGATCAAGGCGACCATGAAGGCCGCTTCTGAGAGCGAACAGTGGAAGGGCATCATCGGCTACACCGAGGATGCTGTGGTTTCCAGCGACTTCATTCACGATCCCCGCACCTCTGTCTTCGATGCCACTGCCGGTATCAGCCTCACCCCCACCTTCGTGAAGCTGGTTGCCTGGTATGACAACGAGTGGGGCTACAGCAACAAGGTGATTGACCTCATCACCTACATGGCCAAGGTGGATGCTCAGTAAAAACACAGTAGAATCAACAGGTTACAGTGTTTCAAGGGTATAAAAATGGATATGTTTAAATAACCAATAAACCCTGAAAACTGTGCCAAGTATGACAACGATGCCCCCCAAAATACCTAAAACGTAACTAGGTATTGAGGGGGGTATTTCTATGTCTATCACCTTGGAAACAGCGTTACAGGAATTTGTTTTCTCTATGAAGGTGCGTAAACTTTCATCTAGAACAATAACCAACTATCAAAAACAAGTATCATTTCTGGTGCGGTATGCAAAAGAAGAACATGGCATAACTACTCTGGATAAAATGACAGGTCTAGTCATCAAAGAATTTCTCGCTAAGAAGAATGAGACTTGTAAACCGCAATATGTGAATGACCTACTGAAAGCGTTCAAGGTATTTTTCCGTTACGTACAAGCTGAAGGATATACTCAGGATATCTTGACCAATAGAATCAAGAACGTCAGGCAACCAAAGGTAAAGATAGT
>JAEYQQ010000162.1 GCA_023409955.1 Bacillota bacterium
TGGAATACAGCTGTCAATGCGCCAAAGGTTATGGTTCCATTGGCAATCATATTCCCGCCTGCCAGTATCAATATGAGATAGCCACCCATGCCCATCAGCGGCAATAACCCGCTGGCTAAAGCGCTGCAGCTTCGCATACGCATGAAGGAACTCCTGGTTTTCTGGCTGCTTTTTTCAAAACGCTCAAGTAAATAATCTTTGGCATCATACAAAAACGCTGTATCGGCACAGGTGATCAGGGCATCCAGATCAGCAGTATTTTCCGCTTGGGTATTCTGCGCTGCGGCCGCCCAGTCAGTCATGGGCCGGGCAAAGAGCCAATGATTGATTAGAGCATGAGGCAGTACAAAAACTAGAATCAGCCCCAAGAGCTGAGGGTTTGCGATTATCATTAATATAGAAGTAACCAGAATGCTAACTGTAGCCACCGCACCATGAGGAATATGCAGCGCCTGGTTCAAAATGGCGGTTGCTGCTTGAGCGTCACTGTTCAGCCTTGTAATCCATTCACCCTTTGTCTTTAATTCCAGTTGATACAGCGATAGGCTGGCAATATGATCAAAGAGTTTTTTTCGCAAAATACCTACCCATTTGGTCACAGCTACGGCGTACACCCGCCATACGGTCCCATTATACAAAAATAACAGCATACTGCCAACAAAAAACCACAGACAAGTGGAAGATAGGGCAGGGGAATCGCTGCTCTTGATGGCGTCAAAGGCGTTATGCAAAAACCATGCTTGCAAAAAGGTATAGGCAGCATCAAAAGGGCAGCGCAAGAGTGTGAGCCAAATAAAGCGCTTTCCTCCCCCTGTCAGTGTAAACAGCTGTTTGATTTCAGGCATCCAGAAGCCGCCCTCCTTCCAGGCGGTAAAGCCGAGAACAGTGAACAAGCGCTTCTCTTTGGTGGCTGACGCTGATAACGGTCTTGTCCACGGTTCGCTGCATAAGGGCTTCCAAGACAGCGCTGCCGGTAGATGGATCCAAGGCGCTGAAAGCTTCATCCAGCAATAGCACCGGCGCAGCCTTGGCGATGGCTCTGGCAATGGCGATTCGCTGGGCTTGTCCGCCGGACACTCTTCCGCCCCGCTCACCAACAAAGGTATCTAGCCCATCGGGCAGCGAGGCGATCCAATCGGATAGCTGGGCGGCAGCTGCGGCATCGCAGATAGCAGCCTCATCCATGGGATGGCCGCAGGTGATGTTGTCGCGGATACTGGCAGGAAAGAGCTGAGGACTTTGCATGACCATGGCGCATTGCATCCTAATGCATTCCGGCGTTTTTTCACCATGAACCTCAAGGCTCCCTTTTTGAACGGCATATAAACCGGATAAAAGCTTCAACAGTGTACTCTTGCCCCCGCCGCTTTCCCCGATAATGCCAATATGCTCCCCTGTATTTACATGCAGGCATATGTTGTTTAAGGCCTGCACTCCTCCATAGAAATGAGAAAGATGTTTAGCCAGTATGCTCATGATTTGTTCCCCCGTTGGATAAGTGTTGTGCAAGGCTTCAACCGATCAAGGTTGGCAGCAAAGCGCCGGAAAAGGCCAATACGCCCTGGCAGGTTCATCATCACGCCTGATACATTGCCCGATAGATTGATAAACACATACAGCGTGCCAATAGCTGCGGTGCCCTGCATAACCTGCCAACCGCCTGCAAGGAACAGCAGCAGCAGCGGAATGCAGGATAATAACCCGGACAGTGACATCAACCCGGAGCGTTTTCGCTCCTCCTTCACTGCGGCATTCTCCCAAAGCCCAAGGGAGGTGTGGTATGCCTTTTTTACAATCCGCCCTGCGTCATACAACCGCATAACCGGAAACAGACTAATGAGTGTATCGGCAAAGCCGTTCATTGCTGCATTGGCGGCCTGGGTTTGCTTTGCAACCTCGCCAATTATTCTGCCGGAAAAAATGGTGTATACCAAGAGCAAAAAGGACGGTGCATTGGCCGTGATGGTTAAACTGGGATTAAGCCACAGCATAAAAGAGAAGGTGGCGGTAAACTTGAAAAAGTCGTCGACAAAAGTAAACAGATTGCTCCGCAAAAAGGCAGATACATCGCTAATCTCGTTTTGCAAAAGGGAAAGACGCTCACCGGCGTTCATTTTTTCAATGGCCTCATAGGACATATTCATCGTATGATAAAAAAGGCCCATACGCAGGTCATGGGCCATGGTTTCGCATGCCCAGCCGGTGATTAGGCCATGCCCATATGCGGTGATGGCGCACAGGATCATGGAGCCTGCGGCTGCCCCCAGCATGGAGGCGGGTATACCAATGCCTTCGTACAGGGCATTGATGATGCTGCTTAAGTGATAGTTCCATAATAGGGTTGCAGATGCAGACAGAAAGCTAGACAGCACTGCCCAAGTCATCAGGCCTTTTCTTAATTTCAAAAAACCAATAAACAAAGCCATACATTCCCCTCCTGATTCCAGCGTAAACCATGTCCCAAGGGCAAAGTCAATGGAGTTCCAAGCATTTATATCCGTGGCACAATTTTCGAAAGCGCTTCATTCTGTCTGTTCAAGAAATGAAAAAAATGTTACAATTCCTTAAGGATAGAAGGGCCAGCCAAGCATCTTTGGCTGGCGGCGTAAAGTAAATTTTTCATACAAAGGAGCCATACCATGCGTGATATGCTACTTGGGAAATGGATCACCAATGGGCTGAAGGAGCATCAGGCTGCCCCTGTTTTCTGTAAGAATTTTATTGCAAAGCATGTAAAAAGCGCTGCACTGTACATTACTTCTCTTGGTGTATATGAAGCAGTGCTTAACGGAAAGCGCGTGGGGGATTTTATATTGGCCCCAGGCTGGACGGACTATGACAAGCGCCTGCAGGTGCAAACTTATGATGTGACGGAACTGGTCCAAAGCGAAAATGAGCTTTGTGTCACAGTGGGCCGAGGCTGGTATGCTAGTTGCTTAGGCTGGCATGAACAGCATCCGGGACTGGATCCTGTGGCATTGCTGGCCACACTGCACCTTTGCTATGCTGACGGAAGTACGCAGGACATTGTAACCGATGAAAGCTGGCAGTGGGCCGGATCCCAGGTGCTAGAAAGCACCATCTATGATGGGGAGACGGTGGACGCCCGTATTGTGCCAACTGACTGGCAGCCCGCTGTTTGTCTGCCGCTGCCCAAGGATATCCTCATTGCTCAGGAAGGGGATGA
>JAEYQQ010000007.1 GCA_023409955.1 Bacillota bacterium
GGCTTATAGTAGTTGACAAGCCAAATTATTCTATCCCGTTTCTCATTCATATGCTATAATCATTACGTTGGATTGCACCTGAACAAGTTTACATCCGCATGCGAGGAGGGTAGCCCAATGAAGAAAATCACTGCACTTTTGTTATCCCTTTTGTTGATAACAGTTTATATCCCAGCGTTTGCCCGTTCTGCCAAGCCCGTTGTAACCTTGGTGGTAGCCGGCGGCCTGGGCGACAGGTCTTTTTATGATTCCTCCAATGAAGGCCTGCAAATGCTTATCAATGAGCTTGGCGTGGAAGGCAAAATCATTGAGTGCAAAGAAGATCAGTCTCTGTACACCGCCCAGCTGATCACTGCCGCTGAAGTCAGCGATTATGTGGTAGCCGTTGGCTGGCAGTTTTACGATGGACTGCAGGAAGTCGCCCCTGCCATGCCCGATGTCAAATTCGTGTACGTAGATCAGGAACTTGCTGGTATTCCGAATTTGGTGAGCATTCCCTATACAGCCAACGAGGGGTCCTTCCTGGTAGGTTATGTGGCCGGAAAGCTTTCCAAGACCAATAAGGTGGGCGCCGTTGGCGGCATGAGCGACGCTGTCATCAATGACTTTTTAGTTGGATTCCGCCAAGGTGCACGGTACGCAAGCTCCGCTACCCAGGTGGAATTCATTTATGCCGGAAGTTATGAAGACCCAGCCAAGGGCAAGGAATGCGCCTTGACCCTATTCAGCCGCGGCTGCGACGTTGTATTTGCTGTAGCCGGCAAAACCGGCGAGGGTGTTATCGAGGCCGCCGCAGAGCAAGGCAAGTATGCCATCGGCGTAGATGCTGACCAAAAATACATCAACCCCGATGTTATCGTTGCTTCCATGAAAAAGAATGTAGGTCTTTCCATCTACACTGCCATTAAGGATGATATGGTAAACGGCATTTGGAAGGGCGGCACCGCCTGGCTGGCAGACATGGCAAGTGGCTTTGTTGATATTGGCTATGGCACCGAAGATATGCCTCAGCAGGTTTCTGAAGAGCTCAAAGCCCAAGTGGAAAACATCAAACAGCTGATCATTACCAAAAAGATTGTGGTAGACTCCACTAGGTAAAGGCCCACAACAGCCCCCGGGGAATACGTTTCCCGGGGGCTGCATATAACCAACCCGACATCCTCACATGCAATGGAAGTATCCCTTTGCTTACCCTTGAGAAGGTATACAATAAAGGAGCATGACTGTGCCTACTGCCGATGCCGTTTCCTTTCAAAACATTTCCATGCAGTATCCGGTCGTTATGGCCAATGACAATGTAAGTCTTACCATTCGCTCATGAGAGATTTTTGCCTTGGTAGGTGAAAATGGTGCGGGCAAATCCACCCTCATGCGCATCCTCTACGGTATGAGTACGCCGACTGAAGGTGAAGTCTACATTCGCGGGAAGCGCGTAACAAAATTTGATCCCGCCTATGCCATCAAGCATGGTGTGGGCATGGTGCACCAGCATTTTATGCTGGTGCCTTCCTTTACCGTAGCCCAGAACATTGTACTGAGCCAAGAACCTCGTAAATGGGGTATTTTTTACGATCAGGAAAAGGCCCAAAAGACCGTTGCGAACCTTTCGCTGGCGTATGGTCTTGTCATAAACCCTAATGATGTGGTATCCGATCTTGGGGTGGGCCCCCAGCAGCGTGTGGAAATATTAAAAACGCTGCACCGAGGAGCAGAAATATTGATCCTGGATGAGCCTACTGCCGTGCTTACTCCAGGCGAAACAGAGGAGCTGTTTGCTGTCCTGCGCAAAATGGTAAAAGAAAAGGGCATGACGGTGATACTGATTACCCATAAGCTAAATGAGGTGATGGCCATCTCCCACCGGGTAGGCGTAATGCGGGGCGGAAGGCTGGCCGGCGTATATGAAACAGCGGATGTAAATGAGCGGATGCTAGCTTCCCTGATGGTTGGCCGAGATATGCTGCTGGCCCCCCTTAAGCGGCAGGATGCAATAGGCAGCATTCTTATGCAGGCAGAGGATCTGCAGGTATTAAACCGGAAGGGTCTTTCTGCACTTCATAAAGTATCCTTTAAGCTGCACGCGGGAGAAATTCTGGGCATTGCCGCCGTTGAGGGCAACGGCCAGCATGAAATGATAGAGGCCTTGGCAGGGCTTATTCCCATCCGTGGAGGCCGGATCACCATCCTTGGCAAAGATACCTACCGCATGACGCCAGGTCAGGTAAGGGCTTTGGGTGTATGCCATATTCCTGAAGACCGCCTGGCCTCGGGTATTTCCGTAAAGGTATCCATAAGCGATAACCTACTGGTTGGCAAGCAGCGGGCAAAGCCCTTTTCCCTCTTTGGTATCCACCAAAAAAGCAAGCCCATCCGTGCTTATGCCAAAGCTTTGATGGAACGCTTTGACATACGAGCGCCAAGGGTGGATACTCCAGTGGGTGCACTGTCCGGCGGCAATATGCAAAAGGTGGTAGCAGCCAGAGAGTTTTCTCTTGGCGCCAAGGTAATGCTCATCGCCCAGCCAACCCGTGGCATAGACATTGGGGCCATGGAGTCCATTCACCAAATGATCCTAGAAAAACGGGCGGAAGGCTGCGCAATACTCCTTAGCAGCGCGGACCTAGATGAGGTGCTTCGGCTTTCCGACCGCATCATTACACTGTACGAAGGAAGAATCACCGGTGAATATCATCGGAGGAGCTTTAACAAGGCGGAAATTGGCCTGTACATGGCCGGCGGAGCAAAGGAGGAAAACGAATGCGAAAACTGATGCATCTCCTATTCTCCAAGGAAAAAATCCCGCGCATCGATGGGACATACCTCCTATCTCTGCTGTTTAGCATACTGCTGGCGCTGAGCCTTGGGGCTGTTATTATGATGCTGACAGGCAAAGACCCCATTCTCGGCTATACCGCCCTGGTAAAAGGCGCGCTGGGCAGCCCCAGAGTCTTGGGCAACACACTTGCACGTTCTGCTACACTGAGCCTGACAGGGATAGCGGTGGCGGTGGCAGCACAAGCTGGTATTTTCAATGTAGGCGGTGAAGGTCAGTTGTATCTTGGCGGCATGGCTGCTGCCATTGTAGGCTTTTCCTTAAAAGACACATCCCCCATCATCGCAGTACCCTTGGCTTTTGTCAGCGCCATGGCGGCAGGTGGGGCATATGCTTTTATACCAGCAGTGCTGAAGGTCAAGCGGAACATCAGTGAGGTTATCACCACCATCATGCTCAATTCCGCTGCCATCTATTTTTGTACATACCTGGCGACAGACCCTTTAAAAACCACTGAAAAAGGCATCGCCTCCGGCACGCCTGCCATTGATCCTTCCTTTGTTTTTCAAAAGCTGATTCCCCTGAGCAACCTCAACCAGGGCATTTTTTACGCTGCCGTTTTAGCCTTTGCGTGCTGGTACCTGATGAAAAAAACCACATTGGGCTTTGAAATGAAACTGACCGGGCAGAACAGCCGCTTTGCAAACCACATGGGCATCCCGGCCGGAAAGCATGCCATTGGTGCCATGATGCTATCCGGCAGCATCTGCGGCATTGTGGGCCTCCTTGAGGTATATGGC
>JAEYQQ010000091.1 GCA_023409955.1 Bacillota bacterium
TTACATCGACAGGCTTCAGGAAATGCTGGACAGAAAGGCCGCATTGTTCGCCTTCTAAAGAAAAGCAATAAAAGGCTTTATTTGGGCATACGAGGGATAGGCTGCCCCCTATAACTTTTGATTGACATAAAAAAACACCGGATAACACAAGGCTTATCCGGTGCATACCGTAGGGGCGATTATTAATCGCCCGCCAACATCCATTTTTCCATCAAGCTGCGCTGGTGGATGGCGTGGCATCGTCAGGCCCATCCTCCCGGGGGATCCGCCGCTCATACAGCGTATACCATACCAGCATAAACGCGCCCCTTAGCGCTGCGGAAACAGTGACCCCCATCCACAATCCGTTCAGACCCATCCACTGGGCAAACATCCAGCATAGCAGCGGCCGCATCAGGTTGGAGACGATGCTGCACAGGCTGGGCGGCAACGTTTGGCCCATGCCCCTGAAAGCGCCTGCGCAGGCACCTTCAAAGGCCATAAACAGCTGGCATCCCGCCAGTATCGTCAAATAGGTAGCGCCCATGGAAAGAACCTCTGGCGACTCGGGCAAAAACAGTGAGAAGAAGAACCTACCGAAAAACACCAGCAGCAGTGTCACCACCACTTCCCATGCAATCAACGCAAAAAGGGAAATGCGGTAGCCGCGCCGTATGCGCCCCCACTTGCCTGCACCGTAATTTTGCCCGATGAAGGAAGTGACTGCGGAGGAGAATCCGCCGCCGATCAGCCAGGAAAGCGACTCAATCTGGCTGCCGACGCGCTGTACGGCCACGGCGGTTTCGCCATACCATGCGGATACCATGCTGGTCACCACCATGGCAAGTGCTGTAAAGGCACCGCTCTCCAGGGCTACCGGCGTGCTCCAGCGCAGAATCTGGCGGACCCTGCTGCCACTGAGCCGGCCCAGCAGCTGAAAGTGCTTAAATGGCCTGCGCGGATGGCGTTTGGCAAATACAACAAATAAAATGCATACAATGCCCTGGGCAATTACCGTGGCTGCCGCCGCACCCGTTATACCAAGATCAAATGTGAAAATCATCACCGGGTCCAGCACCATGTTGATTACCAGTCCCACGGCATTGGCCCAGAAGCTCAGATGGGAATTGCCTGCGCCATTGAAGGAACCGGTGATGGCAGCCGATACGTAGGTCAGGGGTATGCCCAGCCCTACAATACGCAGATAGACACAGGTGCTTTCAAACACCTCCTGCTCCCGAACCTGAAGCAGGGATACCAGCGGTCCCGCCAGTGTTACGAGCATCAGCCCGTACAGGCAGCCCAGTATCAATGCCATGCGTGCTGCATCCTGCGCAAAGCCTTGGGCTGTATCCGTATCTCCGCGGCCCAGACTTTGAGATACGCCAATCTCCGAACCCATGCGGCCGATCATCATCGGTGCCATGCCAAGCCACAAAAACATGCCTGCCAGCCCGCTTGCCGCAACGGCCATCACCGAGTTTTGCATGCGTCCCAGCCAGAACATATCGGTCAGGTTATACGCCATCTGCATCAGTTGTGTCCCCATAATCGGTATGGCAACCTGCAGCAATTTTTTCAGGATACCGCCTTCGGTTAAATCTGTCTTATTGGTCATCATCGTTTTCCATCTTTCCTTTTGAATAGCTTTTCTATTATGCTAAGGTGCAGGGAAGTTGTCAAGGGAATTGGGGATTGAATGCGAATCACATTCCCTTTTGAGGAAAAACTTGCATCATCGGCCGGAATTGGATACAATAGAACAGATGTGGAGGGAAACGCATGAAAAAAGCGCTGAGTTTGATCCTTGCACTTACCCTGGCCCTGGTAAATGTTTCGTTTGCCCTGGCGCAGGATGTCTGGAATACGGAAAATAACTTGTATATGGAAGGGGAAATTACTGTGTCTGAACAGGAAAAGCAAGCTGGCAATCCCATATTCGTAATTACATTGGAAAACGGCGGCGAGCTTCGGGGGGAACTCTATCCCGAAATTGCACCCCAGTCGGTAGGCAACTTCATCGCCCTGGCCAACAGCGGCTTTTATGACGGGCTTATTTTCCATCGGGTCATTCCCGGCTTCATGATCCAGGGCGGCTGCCCCAAGGGTGTTGGCACCGGCGGGCCCGGCTGGCACATCAAGGGTGAGTTTGCTGCCAACGGCGTTCCCAACGATTTGAAGCATACCTATGGCGTATTGAGCATGGCCAGAAGCAGCATGCCCGATTCCGCTGGGTCCCAATTCTTTGTCATGACAAGCGTGTCGCCCCATCTGGATGGCTCCTATGCCGCCTTTGGCAAGGTGCTAACCGGCATGGAGCATGCCGATGCGATCGTGAATACCCAAAGAGACAGGCAGGATAAGCCTTTAACCCCCCAGGTGATCAAATCCATCCGGGTGGAAACCTTTGGGCAGACCTATCCCTTTGAGCAGCTGTAATTTGCTTTAAGGGTTTTGGGTCAATGATGGGCGCAGCAACGGCCGGCGAGGCTTGTTTCTGTGCCCTTCTTTTCTATGGGCAAAGTTGATTTGGGGCTGATAATGGCATATAATAAATATGCGAAAAGGGGGATGCGCCTATGGAAAAGCGGAAGACCGTTGTCAAGGTGGCGGGGAAAGATTATACGATTGCGTCCATTGACCCGCCGGAGCATGTGCAAAGGGTCGGCGTATATGTAGACAGGAAAATGCAGGAAATAGAGGCAGCCTCCCATCTGCCAACCCATATGGTGGCCATTTTGGCGGCCTTGAATATAGCGGATGAATTACTTAAGTCCCACGATGAAAACACGCGCCTGCGGCGGGAACTGATCGTGGCCCGGCAGGGCTTGAAGGAAAGCCGTAAAAGAGAGGTAAAGTAAGTGGAATTGCTGGCCCCTGCCGGCAGCATGGAAGCGCTGTTGGCTGCTATACATAACGGAGCTGATGCGGTGTATCTTGGGTACACCGCCTTTGGCGCACGCGCCGGGGCTGGAAACTTTGACGAACAGGGGCTTTTAAAGGCCGTAGAGCTTTGTCATGTTCACCATGTCCGGGTGCATGTGACGGTAAATACCCTGGTAAAAGAGACAGAGATTGATGATGTATACCGTGTTCTGTCCCTGATCAATGAATCCGGGGCGGACGCGGTGATTTTACAGGATATCGGTGTGGCAGGCATGGTACGTGACTGCTTTCCGGGCATAAAGCGCCATGCCAGCACCCAAATGGCCATCCACAACCGCCAGGGAGCAGCCCTTTTGCTTGGCGAGGGCTTTCATCGGGTGGTGCTGGCCAGGGAGTGTGCCTTGCCTGAGGTGGAGTTGGTAGCCGGGACGGGCATTGAAACAGAAGTGTTTGTCCACGGGGCCATGTGCGTTAGCGTCAGCGGCCAGTGCCTATTTTCCAGCATGGCCGGGGGCCGCAGCGGCAACCGGGGCCGGTGTGCCCAGCCCTGCCGCAAGGCATATGATTATGGCGGGAAGAAGGGGCATTGGCTTTCCCCCCGGGATATCATGCTGAGGGACAAGTTACCGCAGCTCAAAGCGGCAGGAGTAGGCTCCCTGAAGATCGAAGGGCGGCTTAAGCGTCCGGAATATGTGGCGCTGGTGACAAGGGCCTACCGCAATGCCTTGGATGCGTTGGAAGAAGGCAAGTTCCAGCCGGCGGGAGAAAGGGAGAAGGAATCCCTTGCGCAAATCTTCCATCGGGGCGGATTTATGGCAGGGTATGCAGGGGGCAGTCAGGACGGCGGCGTAATAGACCCCGGCCGCCCGGGGCATGGAGGTATAATGATCGGGCGTGTAACAGGCATAAAGCCTGGGTTTGCCCAGGTAACGCTGACAAAGGATCTGAATAACGGCGACGGCCTGCAGTTCCGGGGCCTGAAGGAAGACGAGATCACCTACTCAGGGCCGCCGCAGCAAGCAGGAGAAACAGCCCTTGTTCGCCTTAGGGAAGGCGTAAAGCCCATGGTGGGTGACGAGGTGGCGCGCCTTGCCGACGCTGCCCAGCTGATGGAGGCCATGCTGGCCAAAGCACCGCCTATCCTGGTGGATGCCATTTTGCGGGCAGAGCCGGGGACCATGGCCAAGCTGCTTGTTACCGACGGCGAAACAGAGGCCGAGGTAGAGGGGGATGTGGTACAGCTCGCTCAGAGCAAACCCCTGACAGAGGAAGCGGCCCGCCAGGCCCTGCAAAAGACAGGAGATACGCCTTTTGCCATGCAGCATGTGCGCCTGGATGGGTACGGCGGCTATCTGCCCATCGCCTCCATGAACGCCCTTCGCCGCAAGGCCTTAGATAAGCTGTATGATAAGCGTGCGGTGGAGTTTGGTAAAAGAGACAATGTATCCTTTCCGCTAACAAAGGCTGCCTTTCCCCAAGAGCCTATAGCGCATACGGAGCTGCTGGTGCAAAGCCAAGACGCATCTTTGGGGCAAAAACTCATGGATGCCGGTGCAGATGTATTTTTGTACGCTCCGGAAGATTATACAACGGCGGCCCTAAATCATGCTGTGGAGCTTTTGCCCCAGGGCACATGGCTTGTGCTGCCTGTACAAGCAAGGGCTGATACCTTGGAATATTTGAAAGGTTTTGTGCAAAGCCATCGGGAGGTATTTGCCGGGGTGGTGCTGGGAAGCATCGGCCAGGCAGGCACTGGGTTTACGCTGCCCGTGGCGGCAGGGGAGGGGATCCCTGTCATGAACAGCCAAACCATTGCAGAGCTAAGCCGCCTGGGGGTCAAATGGCAGGTGATTTCTCCTGAGCTGAACGAAAAGGAAATCATGTGCCTGCCCATCGGCCATGCGCCGCTGGTGCTGTCTGTTTACGGCAGAACCAAGCTTATGACACTGAACCATTGCCCGGCCAGGACCGCTTTGGGGCTTTCTTCCGGCCATGAAAACTGCCGCATGTGCGAGCAGCAATCGCCAGACGGCCTTAAGGGCAAGCGCTTTACGGATACCTTGAATCATGATTTTCCCTTAAAGCGCATTCGTTTGCCCGAGGGCTGCATCGTGAGCCTGTACAACACGCTGCCCACCAACCTTGCGCCCCAGGTGGATAAGCTGAAAAGCATCAGCTGGCTTGTTTCCTTCACCACCGAAACGCCTTTGGAGCAGCTTGAAATCACCGCCTGCTTTGGCGCCTTGCGCTATGGAAAGCCATGCACGGCATCCCTGCCTGCAGGTACTGCGGGGCACTTCAAGCGCGGAATTGAATGACAAAAAGCCGCTGCCTTCCAAATTCCACCCCTCAAGGGATATCCCTTTAGAATCCCTCTTGATAAGGATTGAGTGATATGACAGATAGAACACTTCGTGTATTGGAGTTTACAAAAATACGGGAACGGCTTTCAGCCCTGGCCATTACCCCCATGGGCGCAAAGCTTTGTCTTGAGCTTGTGCCTTGCGCCAATCAGGCAGACATTGCAAATTGGCAGCAGGAGACGGAAGAGGCTCAGGTGATTTTGACCTACATGGGCGGCCATCCTCTGGTGGCTTTTGAAGACATCACAGCCCATTTGAACTTGGCCGACAAGGGCGCTACCTTATCACCCCGGTATCTTTTGCAAATCGCCGACTGCCTTCGGGCGGCCCGGGCGGCCCGCTCTGCCCTAGTCACCAACCGGGAGAATACCCCGCTTTTGACCCAAACCGCCTCTGGGCTGACGGTGCTGCCCCACTTGGAGCGGGAGATCACCGATGCCATTATCAGCGAGGAAGAGATCGCCGATAACGCCAGTCAGGAGCTAGCCAACATCCGCCGGCATATCCGCGTGGCCAATGAAAAGGTGCGGGAAAAGCTCAATAGCATGCTGCACAGCTCCTCTTTTCAAAAGTATTTGCAGGACCCCATTATTACCGTCCGCAACGACCGGTTTGTGTTGCCGGTAAAACAGGAGTACCGCTCCAGTGTGCCGGGGCTTGTGCACGACCAGTCCTCCAGCGGTGCGACGCTGTTTGTTGAGCCCATGGCCGTGGTGGAGTTGGGCAACGACATTAAGCAGTGGATTGCCAAGGAAAAAGTAGAGATCGAGCGGATTTTATCCGCCTTATCTGCTGCGGTAGCCCCTTATGCCAATGTCTTAACAGATAACATCCAGATTTTGAGCCGGCTGGATTTTGTTTTTGCCAAGGGCTCTTTGGCCCGTGAAATGCGAGCTAGTGCACCCAAGCTCAATCAAAATGGGTATATAAAAATCATCAGGGGCCGGCATCCCTTGATCGACCCGGAAAAGGTCGTACCCATGAACCTGTGGATGGGTGAGGAGTTCACCTCTTTGGTGGTCACCGGCCCCAACACAGGCGGCAAGACGGTCACCCTCAAGACTGTGGGGTTGTTTACTTTAATGGCTCAGGCGGGGCTGCAGGTGCCTGCCGACCTTGGCACCGAGCTTGCCATATTTGCCAATGTCCATGCGGATATCGGCGATGAGCAGAGCATTGAGCAGAGTCTGTCCACCTTCTCCTCCCATATGACTAACATTGTTTCCATCATGAAGAGTGTCACCCCCAGGGACTTGGTACTCTTTGATGAGCTGGGTGCTGGCACCGACCCCACCGAAGGTGCTGCCTTGGCTCAGAGCATTCTGGACCACCTGCTCAAGCAAAGGGTCCGGACCCTGGCCACAACCCATTACAGCGAGCTGAAGGCTTTTGCTCTGACAACCCATGGGGTAGAGAATGCCAGCGTGGAGTTTGACGTGGAAACCCTGCGGCCAACCTACCGCCTGTCTATCGGCGTGCCGGGCAAGAGCAACGCTTTTGAAATTTCCCGCAAGCTGGGGTTGCCGGAGGTTTTAATCAACGCTTCAAAAGAGCTGTTGAGCCACGATTCCATCCGTTTTGAGGACGTTATCGCCAACGCCGAGTACCACCGTCAGGTGGCTGAAAAGGAACGCAAGCTGGCGGAGGAAGCTCATCAGGAGACCGTGCGCTTGCGGGATGAGGCCGAAAAGCTTCGCCGGGAGATGGAAGAAAAGCGTGAAGGCGCCATGCGCAAGGCAAAAGAAGAAGCCAAGCGCGTGCTGGAAAACGCCAAGCGCGAATCGGAAACCATACTCAGTGAACTCAAGCGCCTGAAAAAAGAAGGTTCCATCACGCCGGAACATCAGGTAAACCAGCTGCGCAAGCGCATGCAGGACGGGGTGGACGCATTGAGCGAAGGCCTTTTGCAGCCTGCTGTGCGTGTGACCGAGCAGCCCCAAAACCTGCGTGTGGGCGATGAGGTGGAAATCATCCACCTAAACACCAAGGGTACAGTGCTCAGCAAGCCTGATGTCAAGGGGGAAGTCCAGCTTCAGGCAGGCATTATGAAGCTGAAAGCCCATATCAGCCAGCTGCGCCTTTGCAAGGAGCCACAAAAGAAGCAAAAGGCGAAGGTGACTACTCATACCAGCACCGCCATTCGTACTGTGCCAATGGAGCTGGATGTCAGGGGGATGGCGTCTGATGAAGCCATACCTGAGGTGGACCTGTACCTGGATGAAGCCGTTCTGGCCTCGCTGGGCGAGGTATCCATCATTCACGGCAAGGGCACCGGTGTGCTCCGGGCCAGCATACAGCAGCATTTACGGCATCATCCCCATGTCAAGTCCTTCCGGCTGGGGGTCTTTGGGGAAGGGGAAAGCGGCGTTACGGTTGTCACCTTGCGGTAATCAAGAAATCCTACCGGAAGCTGTACACCAAGCCTCCCTTTGGAGGGAGTAGGTATGCATCCATACCTGCATAGGATAGATACAATCTATTGCTGCCAAAGAAAGACGGTGAAATCATGAAGGACAAGCCTATGATCCTCCTGGTGGATGATGACCCCAACATCAGCCACCTGGTGCAATTGTATTTGGAGAAGGAAGGCTTTGAGGTTCAGCTGGCCGCCCGGGGCGATGAGGGCTTGGCTGCATTCCGCCGCCGCCCGCCCAATCTTATGCTGCTGGACATCATGCTTCCCGGCATGGATGGCTGGCAGGTTTGCCGAGCGGTACGCCAGTTCAGCTCTATCCCCATCATTATGCTCACCGCCAAGGATGAAACCTTTGACAAGGTGCTGGGGCTGGAGCTGGGAGCGGATGACTATCTGACCAAACCCTTTGAGCCCAAAGAGCTCATCGCCCGCATCAAAGCGGTGCTGCGCCGTACCCAGCCAAACGGGGCTGAGGAAAAAGGGGATATAATCTCCTTCCCCAATCTTACAGTAAGCATGAGCCAATATGAGGTCCATTATCAAGGCAAGCCCGTGGAGATGCCCCCCAAAGAGCTGGAGGTTTTATACTTCCTGGCATCCAACGCCAACATGGTCTTTACAAGGGAGCAACTTTTGGAAAAGGTGTGGGGCTTTGACTTTTTCGGCGACAGCCGAACAGTGGATGTACACATCAAGCGCCTTCGGGAAAAGCTTGCAGGCTGTGAGGAATACGGCTGGCAAATACGAACTGTGTGGGGTGTGGGCTACAAGTTTGAGGTGAAGTAACTTTGCCTGAAATCAGGTAAAGCAGGGATAAGCCCGAATCGGAGGCATACATGTACCGCAGCATGTTTTCACGGTTGTTTTCTGTGTTCTTAGGTTTGGTGCTGGTCCTCATTACCATATGGGCCAGTCTTTCGTATGTCACCATCCGCAATGACAGGATCAACGCCCGTATGGAGGAACTGAAAAGCCAGGCCAGGGAAATCGCCTACCTAGCCAGTCAGGCGGATTTTGAGTCCTGGAGCAATTTTGGGTTCACATCTAGCGCCAAACAATACATGCAGTGGAAAGCGCAAAAAGTATATGACGAATTCGGCGCTTTGATTGTGGTGATGGACCGCTATGGGAAAATTCGGCATATTCTGTTTAATGAGCTGGCTGATGATACGGACATCAACGCAACATTAAGCGGCGAGGAATTTTTATCAATCCTGTATCAGGCGATGTCAGGCAAGGAGATTCAAATCCGCACCAATGTGCCAGGCTTGGGCGGGCCGGTCTTTACAGTAGCCGTGCCTTGGGGTCAGGGGCAGACGGTGCTCGGGGCGGTATTTATCCATACCAGAGCACAGGTGGTGGAGGCTGAATACAAAAACCTTATCTGGCAGGTTATGGCCGGGGCAGGCACCGCAGTGCTGCTGGCAGTTATCAGCTTGTACTTTGTTACAAAGCAGCTTACCAAGCCACTGAAAACCATGTCCGAAGCTGCCAAGGAAATGGCCCAGGGCAGGTTTGATGTTACGGCAGAGGTAACCGGCGTCCTTGAGGTGCAGGAGCTGGCAGCCTCCTTTAACTCCATGGCCGGGCAGCTTAAGCGTACGGAGGAATCCCGCAGGGAGTTTGTGGCCAATGTGTCCCACGAGCTGCGTTCCCCTATGACCAGCATCCAAGGCTTTTTGGAAGGCATGCAGGATGGGACCATTCCCAATGACGAGCATCCCAAATACCTGAAAATTGTGGGTGATGAGGCCAAGCGCTTGACAAAGCTCATTGCTGATCTGCTGGCCTTAAGCCGCATGGAGCAGGGAGCCACGAAGCAGAATTTCTCCAATTTTGATATCAATGAAATCATTCGCCGGGCACTGATACGGCGCATGGCTGATATTGATCACAAACAGTTAGAAGTGGATGTTGATTTTCAGCAGGATCAGTGTTATTGTTGGGGAGACAGCGACCGCATAGAGCAGGTGGTTGTCAACCTTTTGGACAATGCCTTGAAGTTTAGTTACGATAAGGGGAAAATCACTTGGCGGACCCGGATTACGGGCAATAAGGCAACTGTCACCATTGCAGACGACGGCCCCGGCATACTGCCTCAGGATCAACCCCATATCTTTGAACGCTTTTACAAGGCGGATAAAGCCCATACCGCAGGAAAAGGAACAGGCTTGGGCCTAAGCATCTGCCGGCGCATTCTGGAAGCCCACGGGCAAACCATTCGTCTTTTGCCGACGGATCGGGGTGCTGCCTTTGAGTTCACCCTGGAAAAGGGTGTGGAAAAGACGGGTGTGAAAGTGCCGGAACAGGAGGAGGAAGCCCCATGAGCGGGGATATTGCTACCCTTCGCAGGGAATTGGACAAGATCGACCGGGAAATTACCGCATTGTTTGAAAAACGCATGGAGGTCAGCCGTCAGGTGGCGGCATACAAAAAAGAGAACAACCTCCCTGTGCTGGATGCAGGCCGGGAGGAGCAGGTGCTTTTATCCCGGGTGGATATGCTTTTCGACAGATCATTGGAGCCTTCTTGCCGGGCACTGTTTACAGAGATCATGCGCTTGAGCCGTCTTGCCCAGGAAGAGTTTCTCATGCGGGGTGAGGCAAAATGATGGACCGCCATGTTTTCCTGATTGGGATGCCCGGCAGTGGCAAGAGCAGCCTGGGTAAGCGCCTGGCGGGAAGGCTGGGTGTGCCTTATGTGGACACCGATACCTTAATTACCGACACTACCGGCATGACCGTGCAGCAGATTTTTGAAGGGCCGGGGGAGCAAGCCTTCCGCAATGCGGAAACCAATGTGCTAATGCAGCTGGTAGACCAAAGGCCATCGATTATATCCACTGGCGGCGGCATGATCATGCGGGAGCAAAACAGGCTAATCATGCAAAATCATGGCGTGATTATCCTCATTGACAGGCCGCTGAATGATATTTTGTCAGACATCAAGCTGGACCGCCGCCCGATGCTGGCGGCAAAGGGCAAGGATGAAGTGGTGCGGCTGTATGATGTCCGCATAGACACCTACCGCAAGGTGGCTGATGCGGTGCTGGACAATTCACAGGGCTATACCAACGGTATTATGAATCTGGAAAAGCTGATCATCAAAATCATGGGAGATATTTAGCTATTATAAAAGGCGGCCATTGGCCGCCTTTATGCATTTAAAGTGTTAGTTCCAAACCCAAGCATTAATTGCTGAAAGATGTTTGCACAGGGCCTTACGCAGCAAGGAAAAACATTTAGGCAGCTGCTTTAAGTTCAGTCCAGGGCTTTTTTCATGGCCTCCATGGCCGTAGGGATATCAGCCGTGAAGTAAATTTGACGGCCTTTGTTGCTTTCATACATGAAGTCTTTGAGGCTTTTACTCGTAAAGCTGCTAAAATCACCGATGATGGCAAGCTTGATTTGGTAATTGGTATACTTTTGCAAGATTTCTCCGGCAAAGCCTGTCTTTAGGTCAAAAAAGGCCTCCGGCAGACTTTCTTTTGGGATGATCACACAGGAGCAGTTCTCATGCCAGGCTGCAGCAATCACATCCAGTGCATCCTGGAGGGTGCTTACTTTATCAGTGGGGTCAAGAGCTACAGCCTTGAGTTCTGAATGGGTGACAACCTCCATTGTTTATTCCTGCCTTTCCCAAAGAGACAGTTGTCAAAAACCTCCTTCGGTCAGCTTTGCTATACAGCCTCTAACCATTTGAATACTGCACGCAATATAACCTATTCCAACCCAATACGCGTGCAAGGTACAGTACCGTTCACCAGGTCCCGCAGGTGATGGCGTGCATGGCCGATGATGACGGTGGTTCCCTTGAGCACAGGACCCAGTGCATATTCCAGCTTGGCCCTTGCGCCGTTTGCACCGGCCCGGCTGGCGCCGATACAGTTTTGCTGCAACGCACGGACAGAGGCTACCACATCCTCAATGGTTCTGCCGGTAACCTCCCGCACCAGGGTGCTGGGGTCTTTTGGGTTTTGGTATATGCCCTCTGTGGATGTCAGGAGCACCAGCATCTTAGCTTTTACAAGACCGGCGATAACTGCCGCAGTCTCATCATTGTCTACGCACTCATACACCGGCTCTCCGCTTTGGCGGCGGTGGGCCAGTTCCATTTTTCGGTTTTCCTCATCGCTGACAGGGTCATTATAGTTGATGATGGGAATGGCCCCCTGCTGGGCGGCCCTCATCAGCAGCTTGTGAATGTGCTCCCGCTTTTCTGCATCATTAAAATGGGTATGCTCTACCAGAACCTGCCGCACGCTGTACTCGGGACGGATGAACTGCCGGTAGTTTTCCATCAGAATGGATTGTCCCTGGGCAGCATAGTCCGTCTTATCCTGCTCCGGGTCGCCGTTTAATTCCCGGCCTGTGCGCTTCATATAGTCCAGGCGGCCGATTTCTGTTGCTCCGGAGGTGACCCAGATCATGCCTGGTCGAAGCTCTGCGCCAAGGCGGGAGAAAATGTTATAGTCAATGTCATTATCTTCTTTGCGAATCAGTGCCATGGAACCGATTTTGCCAACCAGTTCAAATTCCATTTGTGTCGCCTCCAAATAATTACCGGAATTCTATTACGTTAAGACCGCCGCATAACTGCATCCCTTGCATTATGATGCTAAGGGATGCCTTTTTCCAAGGCTGGTCCATGTATTGTAGCATGATGATGCTCCCTGCGTAAAGGACGGAAAAGCAGGAAAAGGCTTGCATCATGAGCCTTTTCCTGCAATTTGGTGTATGGGTGACAAAAGCATCAGCTGTTTTTGAGTACAACGCTTTCGATGGTCACAGCCACATGTTCGCAGCTGTCATAGCAGACTTCAAACCCGTCAAAAATATCCCGCCAGATGATTACATCTAGTGCCTTTTCACTGTCGTTAAAAAGCTTCTTTACAGCGTTAAAGTGCAGTGTATCCCCTTGCGTTTCCAGGGAGTTGATATGCACCAGACACGTTTTGATGGTGGAGGACTTTTTGAAGTGCTGAAACTCCTGGGTTAGCTCCTGTAAAGCGGAGCAGCAGCGTACTAGAAGCTGACACATACTCTCCATTTCCGGCCTGGGCTTTTCAATGTTATACATGCACATTCGGCGCATGATGTCGTCAATGGAATCCACTACGTCGTCCAGCTTAGAAGATAAAAGCGCCAGGTCCTCACGGTCGATGGGGGGCAGGAACTCCTTAGCCAGATGATCAATGGTCTCATGGTTGATTTCATCGGCGGTATTCTCAATGCTGTGCATGGTATTCATCCGGGCAGGTAACGTATCGCAGTGAAAATCCAGCACCGTTTCCTGCAGGCATTGTGCAGCCTGCATGGCACAGCCGGCATAATCGATAAAGCTCTGAAAATAGTCGTAATCTCTGTTTTTAGGCATGGTGATTCCTCCTTCACAATGCGCAGCCAGTTCCTAAAAGATCATCATGAACAGCTTGGCCATCAAATAACCTAGCAGCCCGCAGCCGGGAAAGGTTAATACCCAGGTCAGCACCATGTCCTTGACAATGGACCAGTCCACAGCCGACAGCCGCATGGAAGCCCCCACGCCCATGATGGCGGTGGTCTTTGTATGGGTGGTGCTCACGGGCATGCCGGTGACTGAGGAGAGCAATAGACAGCTGGCCGCGGCAACATCAGCCGAAAAGCCTTGATAGGGCTTGAGCTTGACCATGTCCATGCCAACGGATTTAATGATGCGGTAGCCGCCGATAGAGGTTCCAAGGCCCATGACCAAGGAGCAAAGCAGCATCAGCCAGATGGGAATAACAAAGTTGTTTACATCCCCCTGACCGCTGACCAAAAAAATACCTAGCAAAAATACGCTCATAAATTTCTGGCCGTCCTGAGCGCCATGCATAAAAGCCATGGCTGCCCCGCCAAACACCTGCGCGCCTTTAAAAAAACCCACAGTGTTTCTGCGGTCCACCCGGTGGAAGATAAACTCAATCATTTTTGTAAAAACGTAACCAGAGGCAAACCCCAAAAAGGTGGACAGAATCAGACCGTAAAGCACCTTTACCCATTCGCTACCGTTGATGCCCTCAAAGCTGGAATGCAGCGCGATGGCAGCGCCGGATAGACCTGCAATCAAGGCGTGGCTTTCGCTGGTGGGTATGCCAAACCACCATGCGGCAGTGGCCCAAACGACGATGGCCAGCAGGGCAGCGCACAGGGCGACGCTGGCCTCATGGGCATTGCCCCCGAAATCAACCATGTTGTATATGGTCATGGCTACCTTGGAGTTGATCATGGTCATCAGCAGTACGCCTAAAAAGTTGAAAACAGCAGCCATGATAATGGCATTACGAGGCTTGATTGCCCGGGTGGATACGCAGGTGGCGATGGCATTGGGTGCATCGGTCCAGCCGTTGACCAGGATCACCCCCAAGGTCAAAAGCGAGATAAAGGGCATCATGGGATTGGTTGACAGCATGGCTATAAACTGACCCAAATCTACACGCATGAAAAACCTCTTGCAACAATTTTCAGCTATCAGGCAGTATTATGCCCTTCAAAACTGCCAGCATGAACACCGGTGTGATACATGTATGTGATCATCTACCCTGGATTTACTATAATTATCCACATGGTGGAAGTCAAGTTAGGATCATGTAAGTTATTCTGCGCAAAATCTTTCATATGATTCTGGTTTTGAATTTCTGCTCTTTTCTTTAATATGAGAATGAAATAAAAAATAGGCTGCATTCCATTTGGCTGATTCACACAAGGATTATTGCTAAAGAGGCGCATGCCAGCGTTCAAGAAGGCGTGCTGAATCACGTACATGGAGCAAAACTCCATTGAGGTGCATGTTTTACAGAGCGCAGGCTGGCGTGGTGAATGACGTAGATGGAGCGATGCTCCATTGGACGTATGCTTTACAGCCCGCAGGCTTATATGGTGAATCACGCACATGGAGCAAAGAAAAACAACCTCAACCGGGCGTTTGAATAATATCCTTTTCCTTGTCAAAACTGTTTATCTGTGCTACAATGTTTTGCGCCAGCTTGTTTCCGTAGCTCAGTAGGATAGAGCGACCGCCTCCTAAGCGGTAGGCCGTGGGTTCGAATCCCGCCGGGAACGCCAATGAATAAAGCCCTAAATCCCTAGTAAATCAGGGGGTTTGGGGCTTTTTTATGATTTATACTTCCTTCTCTGGTGTTACCGTGGGTTCGAATCCCGCCGGGTTCACCATTTTGACTAGATACTCTCTGATTCTCACTCCTGAGTGTTAGAAAACATCAGGAAATGATCTTCAGAGAGTTTCTTTATGCTTCACCGTCCCGGGCGCGTCTCCTCCCCTTTGTGTCACTTTATAGAAGGACGGCAGAATGCCGGAGTTGATATTTCAGCCGTTCCATGCTAAACTGGTTGCGCTTTTTAGAGAGGTGAACCGGATACAAATGGAACGCAGAAATGACGCATGCGTTTTACTGACGCTGAATACCCACAGCCTGATGATGCCTGACAACGCGGCCTGCCTGTGCACGGTTGCCGATGCTTTTAAGAACGAGCGGGTGGACTTGCTGGCCCTGCAGGAGGTCAATCAGGAACGAACCGCCCCTGTGATGGACGCCCAGACGCTGAACGCGCTGGGTTATCGGGAGGGCGGCTCCGCATGTCCCGTCAAAGAGGGTAACTTCGCGGTGCTGCTGGTGCGGGAGTTGCTGCGCCGGGGCCTGCGCGTGCAGTGGACGTGGGCGTTTGCCCATGTGGGCTATGACCGCTATGACGAGGGTCTGGCGCTGATCTCCCGGGGCGAGGTGCAGGAAGCCGGAGCGCTGAACATCTCCACGCCGGAAGGACGCTGCGCCCGTGTTGTTCCATACATCAGGACGATGTGTGGGAATGAACCCATGTGGTGCTACGCCGCGCACATGGGCTGGTGGCAGGATCAGGAGGACCCCTTCCTGGGCCAGTGGGAAAAGCTGTCGGGGGACGCGCTCATGCGCAGTGCAGGAGACCCGGTCTACGTACTGGGCGACTTCAACAGCCCGGCGCATGTCCGCGGCGAGGGTTACGACCGTATGCTGCGGGACGGCTGGCAGGACTGCTATACCCGCGCGGCGGAAAAGGACGGCGGCATGACCGTCGGCGGCAAGATCGACGGCTGGCGGGAAGGCAAGGATGAAGCGCGGCGCATTGATTTCGCGCTTACCCGGGGAACGAAGGGAACACGCAGCAGCCGGGTTATCTTCAACGGAGACTTTTATCCTGTGGTGTCCGACCATTATGGCGTACTGACGCAAGAAGCATGAAAGGGAGATACGCAAGATGAAACTGCTGATCGTTCGCCATGGTGAGCCGGATTATGAACACGATTCCCTGACGGAGAAGGGCTGGCGGGAGGCGGAGCTGCTGGCGGATCGCTTGTGCAGGCTGAACATCCGTGCCTTTTACGTTTCACCTCTGGGCCGTGCGCAGGCGACGGCAAAGCCCACTCTGGAACGGCTGGGCCGTCCGGCGGAGGTGCTGAGCTGGCTGCACGAGTTCCGTGGCAAGGTGTTGGATCCCATGACGGGCGAAGACCGCATTGCCTGGGATCTGATGCCTGGGTATTGGAAGAACAGCCCCGAGATGTTTGACCGGGAAAACTGGCGCACCAACAATCTGTACGAAACCGGCAATTCCGGTGCCATTTATGACGAAACTGCGGCGGGTGTGGATGCGCTGCTGGCCAGGCATGGCTATGTGCGGGACGGCGGCATCTATCACAGCGATGCGCCCAATACGGATACCATCGTGCTGTTTTGCCATTTGGCGCTGGGCATGACCATTCTCTCGCATCTGCAGGGCATTTCACCTGTGGTTCTGTGGCACAACTTCTTCATGCCCACCAGCTCGGTCACGACGCTGGTGACGGAGGAACGGCGGCCCAATGAGATTTCCTTCCGCTGCCTTCAGGTGGGGGACACCTCCCATCTGTATGCGGGCGATGAGCCTGTCTCCCACGCGGGCTTTTTCCGGGAGACCTACGCGCTGGAGGACGGTAAGGAGGCACAGTAAATGAAGAGCAGGCAGGAAAAAGTACGCAGCTTTGAAAAGCACAACACGCTGCATCGTTCCATCCGCAAAACCATGGCGCTGTGTGTGGCCATCTGCGCGTTGCTGGGGCTGTTCAGCATCAAGCTACTGGCAAGCTCCTATGACGAAGCCTTTGCCACACAGCAAAGCGAAGTGGCGGAACGATACTTTTCCCAACTGAAGACCTGCATGAATGACAGTGTACTGCTGTCCAGGCAGCTGCTGGGCAACGAAACCATTCAGACGGCGCTGGCGCAGATTCTGGACACAGACGCCTCCACCCGCGCCCATGCCCTGGCCAGAACCCAGCTGCGCGAGGCCACGTCAGTGTTGGCGGGTGACCGTCCCCGTTCCATTGAGCATGTGGACGTGGTGGACGCCAACGGCAATTTCTACAGCTATGGCGCCATGCCCATGACAGCTGACTTTCAGACAAAGCTGATGGCGCTGACGACGCGTTGTCCTCAGGATGGCGCGGCTTATTGGTTTGCCCTGAATGATGATGGCACCAACTATCTGGTGCTGGCCCGGGCCATACGCGAGACGAAAAACCTGTCCCTGCGGCATCTGGGCTATGAGTTGATGTTGATGGATCTGCGGGACTGCCTGAGCAAGGCGGACGCGGTGAACCAGCGATTCATCAACACCACGGACATCTATCTGGACGGAGAACTGATCTGCCAGGGCATAAGCAGCCCCGCTGAGGGTGTGACCCTGCCTCTGGATATCCGGTGGCGTCTGATGACCATCTCCGGGAATCGTTATCTGGTCACCCAGGGCAGCTTTTTCAGCGACCGCATCTGGGTGGTCAACTTTCTGGATCACACGGAAACAACCAAGGCGCTGAAGCAGGTTCGTCTGGGCCTGATGGGATCACTGCTGATGGTGCTGCTGGTGGTGTTGCTCATTGGCGTGCGCGGGGTGGACAATCGCTTCCGCAATCTGGAAAGACTGACGGATACAGTGTCGCACATGCAGTACGGCGAATTGCATGTGGAACTGGATCGGGAGCTGCTGAGCGCGGATGATGAGGTGGGCGTGTTTGCCCGGCGCTTTCAGCATGCTATGAACCGAATTGATGATCTGGTGAACCGCGACTTGAAAAAGCAGCTGTTCGCCACGCAGGCCCAGTGTCGCATGCTGCAGGCGCAGATCCGCCCGCACTTTCTGTACAACACGCTAGAAACGATCCACGCCGCTGCCATCCGGGACGGCAACACGGACATCAGCCGCATGGCGCTGAGCCTTTCCCGGCTGGTCCGGGCCTCTTACCGCGATTCCATGTGGGGGCCGCTGCAAAGTGAAATTTCTTTTGTGCAGGAATATCTGTCCATCTATCGAATTCGTTTTGGTGAGCGCTTACAGGCATTGATCGAATATGACCCGGATGACGGGGATATTCTGCTGCCCCAAATGACGCTGCAGCCACTGGTGGAAAATTCCATTCGTTATGGTCTGATGAAAAAGGTCGGCAAGGGACGGGTGCGGCTGCGGATTCGCCACACGGGAAACCGGCTCAAAATCAGCCTGTTCGACAACGGTGTGGGTTTCCCAAAGGAATTGATGAACAAGTATCAGAATATGCATCTTGCTCAGCAGCTGGAACTGCATGGCACAGCCAACGTGCTGGCCCGCTTGAAATATACCTATGGCGATGAAGCACGTGTGCAAATGCGCAGCAAGGAGGGCTTCTGGACCAATCTATCCATCATCATTCCTGACGAACTGCCGGAAAGCATTCGAAAGGAGGCGGAGGAAAATGTACAGGGTGCTGCTCGTGGATGACGAGCCGTTGACGCTGGAGCATACGCGCGCTGTGGTGGAGCATGGCATCGCTCAGTGCGAGATTATCGGTACGGCAACCAACGGTCTGGAGGGCATCGAGGCGATTCGCCGCCTGAAGCCGGATGTGGTGATTACAGATGTGGTCATGCCCGGCGCGACGGGGTTGGAGCTGATCGACGCGACTCTTGAGGAAAGCCACTGTCACTTTATCGTGATTTCCGGTTACCAGGAGTTTGAATATGTTCGCCACGCCATGCGTTCCGGCGCAGTGGATTACCTTCTCAAGCCCATTACGGAGCAGGATCTTCGTCAGGCCTTTAGGCGGCTAAACGGCTCCGCGGCGGAGGAGGAGAGCAACGAGCAGCGCTATGGCTCGCTGGTGGCGCAGGTTATTCGCGCCATTGACGAGCATTACACGGAACCGGAACTGTCCCTGGGCTGGATCTGTGACAATGAGCTGTTCATGAACAGCACCCATGTGGGACGGCTGTTTCATAAGCGAACTGGACAGAAGTTTACCGCCTGGCTGACGGAAAAGCGTCTGCGCGAGGCGCGTCGGCTGTTGGATCAGGATCGGGATTTATCCATTACCGAGGCCGCAGAACGGGCAGGCTTTTCCTCTGCAAAATATTTCACCGAGGTCTTTCGCAAGAACTACGGCATGTCCCCAGGGCAATACAAGCAGGATGAAAAAGAATAAATGGAACGCGGACCGATGTAATCAACGTCGGTTCTTTTTTTGGAGTCCCGGTAAATGTACAATCTGGTCATAACATGAAAGAATAACACAAAAAACTCATTTTTTTGGAAGGACGAGTCAAATAATTTCATCGCCTTTACGAAAAACACATGCTATGCTATGGCTATCAAAAAAAGAAACAAGGAGGTTTTCCCATGAAGAAACTGATGGCTATCCTGTTGACCGTGGCCATGCTGCTGACCCTGAGCGCAGCGGCGTTCGCCGACGAACCCATGCGGATGTGCTGGTGGGGTTCCGAATCCAGCAACAAGATCTACTTGGACGTTATGGACATGTTCATCCAGGCAACCGGCACCGACGTGGAACCTGAATACTACTCCTGGGATGACTACTGGACCAAGATGAACACCCTGGCCGCCGGTAACGACCTGCCCGACAGCCTGCGCATGGACTATCAGTACATCAAGAGCTATGTAGAAAAGGGCCTGTTGATGGACCTGAAGCTCCTGGTGGAATCCGGTGCCATCGACGTCTCTGACGTGCCCGAAAGCGTACTGAGCGGCGGCATGATCAACGGCGGCCTGTACGGCATCAACGCCGGCTCCAACGGCCTGTGCATGGTGACCAACCGCAAGCTGGTGGAAGACGCCGGCATGCAGGTTCCCACCAACGAGATGACCTGGGAAGAATTTGAGAAGTGGGTTCTTGAGTTCCATGAGAAGACCGGCAAGTTCGGCCTAGACATGGAAGGCCTGGACTTCGGCTCCTTCCGTATCATCGCCCGCGAGCACGGCGGCGAGCTGTACAACGCTGACCAGACGGCTGCCGGCTTCGACACTCAGGTGCTGACCGATTACTTCGCCTCTGTCAAGCGCATGCATGACGCCGGCGCCATCCAGAACGTGGCTGAGACCACCGTGGATGTTGGCAAGGAAAACTACTTCTTCAGCAAGGGCGAGGCTGCTGTGATCTGGACCACCACCGACAGCTCCACCACCTTCGCCAAGCTGCTCAAGGACAACTACGGCCTGCTGTCCTACACCGTGTATCCCGGCGCTGCCGCCACCAAGGCCATGTATGTGAAGCCCTCTCAGTTCATGAGCATCGCCGCTACCAGCGAGAACGTGGACGCGGCTGTGTCCTACATCAACTACTGGACCAACGACGAAGCCTGGAACCTGTACATCTCCGGCCGCCGCGGCGTGCCGATCTCTCCCAAGATGGCTAATGTCGTGGGCGCTTCCCTGGACGATATCTCCGGCAACATGTTCGCCTACATGAACGTGCTGAACGAGTATTCCTCCAAGCTGAACGATCCCGAACCCACCTGCCATGGCGAGGTGTCCAAGGAATTTGAAAATGCTCAGGCCAGCGTGCTCTTCGGTGAAGCGACTCCCGAAGCGGCTGCTGAGAGCTTTGTGGCTTTCCTCAACAACGCTCTGAACAACTAAGCGGAAACCAGGAAATCCTTTGCCGGGGCTGCGAAAGCAGCCCCGTGCGTTTCATCACAAGCATGTGCGCCATGGAGACAGCACCCTGCCCATCCGAAGTCTCTTTGGATGCGTAGGCTCCATGAAGCGGTCCGTGCCGCTTTGCCGACCGGGATGACGGATGATACGCGCACAACCCGGCCTCCGGAACTCGATCGGACTTCACAGAAGGAAGGATGAACGTTGTGATCGCCGCCAAGATAACCACACTGTCTGCGGGCGCAAAGCGGCGCCTTCGGAGGAATAACCTTGCGGGTTATGCCTTCATTGCTCCCTGGCTCTTCGGCCTGCTGGCCTTTACCTCCATCCCCATGATCTATTCCCTGTACCTGTCCTTCACCAAGTATGACGCGCTGAGCGCGCCGGTGTGGACGGGCATTCAGAACTATGTGACCATGTTTAAGGACGCCACCTTCTGGCAGTCCGTGGGTGTAACCTTTAAGTACGTATTCATTCTGGTGCCGCTCCGTCTGGCAACCGCGCTGGGCGTGGCCATGATTCTAGCGTCCAAGCATCGCGGAATCGGCCTTTACCGCACCATTTACTATATTCCTTCCCTGTTAGGCGGCAGCGTGGCCATCGCCATTATCTGGGCGCAGCTGTTTGGCTCCCAGGGCGCCATCAACGGCTTGCTGTCCCAGCTGCTGGGATACACCGTTAACTTCAACTGGGTGGGCGAGCGCTCTTCTGCACTATACTCCCTGATCCTGCTGGGCTGCTGGCACTTCGGATCTTCCATGCTGATCTTTATTTCCGGCATCAAGCAGATACCTCAGAACTACTACGAGGCGGCACTAATCGACGGCGCAAACGCTCCCCAGCGCTTCTTCAAAATTACCCTGCCCATGCTCAGCCCCGTGATCTTCTTCAACCTGGTCATGGGCATCATCACCGCCTTCAAGTCTTTCTCGGAAAGCCTGATTATCACCGAGGGCGGCCCGCTGAACAGCACCATGCTGTTCGCACTGCACATCTACAAGCAGGGCTTCTCCTACTTCAAAATGGGCTATGCCTGCGCCATGTCCTGGGTGCTGCTGCTGATTATCGGCGTATTCTCGATTTTCATCTTCGGCAGCTCCAATGGCTGGGTCCACTACGAAGAGTAAGGAAGGAGCAAGCAAGATGAAAAAAGAGCAAAAAACCGGACGCATGACCTGGAAGAAGGGGCTGCGTTCCTTCCTCTTTCACTTCTTCGCCATCCTTTTCGGAATCATCATGATCTATCCCCTGGTATGGATGGTGGCAAGCTCCCTGAAGCCCAATGATGAGGTCTTCACCACCGTAACCAGCCTGATTCCCTCCCGGTTTGTGTGGCAGAACTACCTGGATGGCTGGCAGTCTACCGGACGCTATACCTATTCTACCTATTTCTCCAACTCGCTGCTCATTGCGGGGTTGTCCACCATCGGCGGCGTGGTTTCATCCTCTCTGGTGGCCTACGGCTTCGCCCGCATTCCCTTCAAGGGACGCAAGGTGTGGTTCACCATCCTGATGGGTACCATGTTGCTGCCCGTGCAGGTGCTGATGATTCCCCAGTACGTCATCTTCCAGAAGCTGCGCTGGATCAACACCTATCTGCCGATCATTGTTCCGCAGTTCTGTGCCGTGCCCTTCTTCGTGTTCCTGAACATGCAGTTCATGCGTGGCGTGCCCCGTGAGCTGGACGAAGCGGCGGAGATTGACGGCTGCGGCTGGCTTCGCATCTACACCAACATCCTGCTGCCCCTGTCGAAGCCCTCGCTGATTACTTCCTCCATCTTCGCTTTCTACTGGTCCTGGCAGGAGTTTCTGGGACCGTTGATCTACCTCAACAAGCCCAAGAAGTATACCGTGTCCATCGCCCTGAAGATGTTCGCAGACCCCTCCGTGCAGACAAATTGGTCCGGCCTGTTTGCCATGACCACGCTGTCGATCATCCCGGTGGTGGCGGTGTTCATGTTCTTCCAGAAGTACCTGGTGGAAGGCGTTGCCACGACGGGCCTGAAGGCTTGATCATCTTTCCAGAAAAACAGGGCGTGCTGCATGGAACGGCCTCAGCGTGTCAAAAAAGTGACTGCGGCCACTTCAGACCATCAAAAAACCTACGTTTTTCAGACGTAGGTTTTTTGCATGCGTGGAGGGAAGAGCGGAGAAACGCGAAAGGGATAGAAGTAAGAGAAGAGGCACTTTGCCATCTTCTTTATATTTTGGTCTGCACAGGTCAGAAGGCTCTGTTCGCGCATGTTTGATAAGCCGACCATGCGTGCAAAACGCAGGCCATGGTTGTCTTTTGATTCTGCAAAGGAAAGTCGGCGTCAGACAGCGTAAAATATACCTTTTTTATATGTCCTTCTTATGGCTCCTCAAGGTTTTTTTTCGTATCTTGAAAAAACATATTCACATTTATCGATTTGAAGCATATAATCATATCGAAGTCTGAGAATGTGAGGATTGCCATGGAAAACTATTCAGAGCATGCGAAAGTGTTTAAAGCACTTGGAGATCCCAAACGATTGATGATTTTAGATATGCTTTCCTGCGGTGAATTGTGTGCCTGTATGATTCTGGAGAAATTTCAAATGTCTCAATCTACACTATCGCATCACATGAAACTTTTATGTGAGAGCGGCCTTGTCAAAAGCAGGCAGCAAGGTAAATGGACATACTACTCCCTTCATTTGGATTCCATCAGTAAAACAAAGCATCTGTTCTGTACCTTAACAGCGGACAAGGAAAACTGTATATGCAAAGATGCTGCCGGAGATTGTGAAGGATGTGATGATAATGAGTGAAGCAAAAAAGAGCTGCTGCTCGGCAAGTGGCTGCTGTACAGCCGATAATCTTAGCAAAAGAGAAAAATGGGTAACAGGCGAAATAAACACACACCTGGGCACTGTGCCTGTTATTTCGACTACTCATACCTTTAGTGACATCCTTGGCGCATGGAAGGTTCGCTGGGGAATAAACCGGATGGATTACAAAATAGACCCAGGTCTTTACGCTGTAGGCAATCCGTCTCAAACATCCCCAGTACTGGTCAGCGCAAACTATAAATTGACATTTGACACCTTGCGAAAAGAGCTTACAGGTTTGGATTGCTGGCTTTTGATACTTGATACAAAAGGCGTAAACGTCTGGTGCGCAGCAGGTAAGGGTACATTTGGCACCGATGAACTAATAAGACGTATATCCGAAACAAAATTAGCAGAAATTGTATCTCACAGAGCCTTGGTTTTACCGCAGTTAGGTGCACCTGGTGTAAGCGCATATGAAGTAACCAAGCAAACAGGTTTTTCAGTTGTTTACGGGCCTGTAAGAGCAAATGATATAAAGGCGTTTATTGACGCTGGCTTTAAAGCAAGAGAGGAAATGCGCACCGTAAAATTTACCATGCTGGACAGGTTGGTACTCACACCTGTGGAACTGGTTGCGGCCGCCAAGATATCGTTGATGATTTTCGGTGTATTATTCCTTATTAACCTGTTTGCATCAAGGCCTTTTGACTTGGCGGATTTCATTGTGTATGCAGGTGCTGCAATAACAGGAGCGGTCCTAACACCCATTCTTCTTCCCTTTATTCCTGGCAGAGCGTTTGCGTGGAAGGGCTGGCTGTTGGGGCTATGCTGGACGCTGGGATTCCTGTGGGGGAATGGCTGGTTTAGCCCCGATCTGCTGCTTCGTTCCATAGGGTACCTTCTGGTGCTTCCGTCATTCTCAGCATACTTGGCTATGAATTTTACAGGCTCATCGACCTATACTTCCTTTTCTGGCGTGATGAAGGAAATGAAGACGGCTGTGCCGCTCATAATGCTTTCTTCCGCCGCGGGTATTGTACTGCTACTGGTAACGAGCTTTTGGGCTTAAAAGGAGAGTTTTATGAAGCAAATGTATTTGCAAAATGTCGTTACACTGCAACTGACGGAGGAAAAATGCATTGGCGGTGGTAAATGCACAGAGGTTTGCCCCCATGACGTGTTTAAGACATACGAAAGAAAAGCACAGATACTACACAAAGATCAGTGTATGGAGTGTGGTGCC